>DXDU01000048.1 GCA_019115285.1 Candidatus Acutalibacter pullistercoris | reverse complement strand
GCTTGATGGCGAAGTCCTCGTCATCGATGACGGTGGTGTACATGTTGTCCTTGTAGTGGTCCCAGTGACCGGACCGCTCCCACAGCTTCCGGCTGAGGATGATGGGGGTGGACACCTCCACGTACCCGTACTTCTTGTGGACCTCCCGCCAGTAGTCGATGAGCAGGTTCTTCAGCACCATGCCCTTGGGCAGGAAGAAGGGGAAGCCCGGGCCCTCCTCCGCCATCATGAACAATCCCAGCTCCTTGCCCAGCTTCCGGTGGTCCCGCTTCTTGGCCTCCTCCAGCATCTGCAGGTGCTCGTCCAGCAGAGACTGCTTGGGGAAGGACACACCGTACACCCGGGTGAGCATCTTGTTTTTGGCGTCGCCCCGCCAGTAGGCGCCTGTAATGGCGGTGAGCTTTACAGCCTTCACGCAGCCGGTGGTCATCAGGTGGGGGCCGGCGCACAGGTCGGTGAAGTCCCCCTGCTTATAGAAGCTGATGTTCTCCCCCTTGCCGGCGTGCTCGGCGATGAGCTCCTCCTTGTAGGGCTGGCCCTCCATGAGCCGGGCAGCCTCCTCCGCCGGCAGCTCGAACCGCTCCAGGGGGATATTCTCCTTGATGATCTTCTTCATCTCCGCCTCGATCCCCGGCAGGTCCTCGGTGGAGAGGGGCTGCTCTAAGTCGAAGTCGTAGTAGAAGCCGTTGTCGATGGCCGGGCCGATGGAGAACTTTGTGCCGGGGTACAGCCGCAGCACCGCCTGGGCCATGATGTGAGAGGTGGTGTGCCAGTAGGCGTGCTTCCCCTCGGGGCTGTCAAAGGTGAGGATCTCCAGCGCGCAGTCCTTCTCGATGGGGGTGCGCAGGTCCACCACTTCCCCGTCCACCTTGGCGGCGCAGGCGGACTTGTAAAGCCCCATGCCGATGGACTTGGCCACGTCGGCGGGGGTCACGCCCTGCTCAAATTCCTGCACCTGGCCTTTCAGATCGATCTTTACCATGGAAAACTCCTTTCCGCCGGGGCAAAGAAAAACACCTGCCCCAGCAAGCTCTGGGGCAGGCGTGACATGCGAAAGTTTTTGTCCACGGCCCGCGGTTCCACCCGGATTCAAAGCCCGCCGCGCAGGGGGCTTCCTCGTTGCGGCCTGTAACGGGGCCACCCGTCTTCCCTTACGGGGCAGGCCCCCTCGGGAAGAAGCTCGAAGGCGGTGTCCTTTTCCCTCCCCGGGCAGCCGCTTACAGCCCGCGGCGGCCGCTCTCTGTGCCGGGCAGCATGTTGGAAAAAGGCTTCCTTTTCACAGCTTGTGTCCATAAATCACGGCCATGATACCACCCCCCGCCGCCTTTGTCAAGGGCTGGGGGGCCTGGGCTTTTCACAAATTGTGAAGAGAATTTGAAGAAAAGGTTACAATATTCTTGACAACTGCGCCTGCCCCGTACTACAATTGAATCAGAATGCACGAGGTGCTTTTTATAGATTTGTCCTATTTTTCAATTTCTGCTCACGTTTTATTGAGTAATTCCAGATAAAAAACAGCGGTGCGCCGCTGGGCAGCCCGGCGGGACCACGTCCCCCTGGCCCTGTGTGAAATACCGGTAAAATTTTGATCCCATCAAATTGAAAAGTGAATCGGTCTAAAAAAGGAGCCGCCATCTGCATTTGCCGGGGGAGTCCCCCGGGTCCTGCTTTGTCACAATTCCTTTGAACCTGAACCAATGAAAAACACGCAAAAGGAGGTGCCTTTTGGGCCAAATGGAAGTATGGCTGAGTATCCTCATCGCCGTGTTAGCGGCGGCCGTCGCCGGGGCGGCGGCATTTGTCCTGGGCATCGGCTACCGGAAGAACAAAGCCGAGGCCACCATCGGCTCCGCTGAGGACGAGGCGAAGCGCATCATCGGCGACGCCGTCAAGACCGCGGAGGCCAAGAAGAAGGAGATCGTCCTGGAAGGCAAGGACGAGATCCACCGGCTGCGCAGCGAGTCGGAAAAAGAGCTCAACGACAGGCGCAAGGAGATCCAGCATCAGGAGCGGCGGATCCTCCAGAAGGAGGAGAGCCTGGAGAAGAAGCTGGAAAACGCCGAGCGCAAGGAAGAGCAGATCGACCAGAAGAACAAGAAAGCGGAAGAGCGCCTGAAAGAGGCGGAGCAGGTGAAGAAGAGCCAGTTTGAGATGCTGGAAAAGATCTCCTCCTTCTCCGTGGAGCAGGCCAAGGAATACCTGCTCAACAACCTGGAAAGCGAGCTGGTCCACGAAAAGGCCGTAAAGGTCCGGGAGTTCCAGCAGCAGACCAAGGAAGAGGCCGACCGGGTGGGCCGGGAAATCATCGCCCTGGCCATCCAGCGCTGCGCCGCGGACCACGTGTCCGAGGCGGCCATCAGCGTGGTGCCCCTGCCCAACGACGAGATGAAGGGCCGGATCATCGGCCGGGAAGGCCGGAACATCCGGGCCATCGAGACCCTCACCGGGGTGGACCTGATCATCGACGACACCCCCGAGGCCATCACCCTCTCCAGCTTCGAGCCGGTCCGCCGGGAGGTGGCCCGCATCGCCCTGGAGAAGCTCATCGCCGACGGCCGCATCCACCCCACCCGCATTGAGGAGACAGTGGAGAAAGCCCGCCGGGAGGTGGACAACACCATCAAGCAGGAGGGCGAGCGCGCCGTGCTGGAGGTGGGCGTAAACGGCGTCCACCACGAGCTGGTGAAGCTCTTGGGCCGGCTGCGCTACCGCACCAGCTACGGCCAGAACGTGTTGAACCACTCTCTGGAAGTGGCCTACCTTGCCGGCATGATGGCCAGCGAGCTGGGCCTGGACCCCACCGTGGCCAAGCGGGCCGGCCTGCTCCATGACATCGGCAAGGCCCTGGACCACGAGATGGAGGGCTCTCACGTGCAGATCGGCGTGGACGTGGCCAAGAAGTACCGGGAGAGCGAAGCGGTGGTACACGCCATCGCCGCCCACCACGGGGACGTGGAGGCCAAGACCGTCATCGCCTGCCTGGTCCAGGCAGCGGACGCCATCTCCGCGGCCCGCCCCGGCGCCCGCCGGGAGAACCTGGAAAACTACATCAAGCGCCTGGAGAAACTGGAAGAGGTGGCCCGCTCCTTCGACGGGGTGGACAGCTGCTACGCCATCCAGGCCGGACGTGAGATCCGGGTGATGGTCAAGCCTGAGAAGGTCAACGACGAGAAGATGACCTTGCTGGCCCGGGAGATCTGCAAGAAGATTGAGGCGGACCTGGACTACCCCGGCACCATCAAGGTGAACATGATCCGGGAGAGCCGGGCCGTGGACTACGCGAAATAACACACACTGCAGGGACGTGCTTTGGTGCGTCCCTGGTTTGTTTGGCGAAGGCGGCCAGCCCGGGGGACTCCCCGGCCGCGCCCCTGGCGCGGCCTGCCCCAGGCCCCCAGGCCCTGGGGCGCCCGGCCCCGCCGGGCGGGGAGTCCCCCTCCCGCCCCCGCCGGAAAAGGAGAAATGACCCATGCTTCACATCCTGTGCATCGGCGACGTGGTGGGCAGCATCGGCTGCCAGTTCCTGCGCAGCCGCCTGCCCGCCCTGAAAAAGACCAAGGCCATCGACCTGGTCATCGCCAACGGGGAGAACTCCGCCGACGGCAACGGCATCACCCCCGCCTCCGCGGAGTACCTGTTCCAAAGCGGCGTGGACGTGATCACCACCGGCAACCACAGCTTCCGCAGGAAGGAGAGCTACGAGCTCTACGACGACTGCGAGACACTGCTGCGCCCGGCAAACTTCCCCAGCGCCGCCCCGGGCCGGGGCCTGTGCGTGGCGGACCTGGGCCGGGTGCGGGTGGCGGTGATCAACCTGATGGGCACCGTGTACCTGGAGAGCCTGCGCTGCCCCTTCGAGACCTTGGACCAGCTCCTCTCCAATCCGGACCTGCCCCGGGTGAAGATCGTGGACTTCCACGCCGAGGCCACCGGGGAGAAGCGGGCCCTGGGCTTTTACGCCGACGGGAGAGTCACCGCCCTGTTCGGCACCCACACCCACGTGCCCACCGCCGACGCGGCAATCCTGCCCCAGGGCACCGGCTACCTCACCGACGCCGGCATGACCGGCGTCATCGACTCGGTGCTGGGGGTCAAGCCGGAGATCATCATCGGCAAGCTGAAGACAAAAATGCCCGCCCGGTTCGACCTGGCCAAAGGCCCCTGTAAAATGGACTGCGTCCTCTTCTCCTGCGACGAGAAGACCGGCCTTTGCACCGGCGTGGAGCAGATGACCCTGACATGAGCACGCCAGGCGCCCCGCTGGGGCGCCTTTTTTCCTGGGCTTCACAAAAAATTCAAAAAATCCCAGGCGATGATTGTATTTTTTACCGTGCTGTGCTACAATAGGTAAAAGGTGTGTCCTTCCGGCCCCTGTTTTCGGGCCCGGTCCATTTTTAGAAACTAAGGATGTGTACCCCATGATTTTAGGCAGCCAGCTGAAGAACGCCATCATTTCCGGTTCCAACAACATCGCGAAACACAAGAAGCAGGTCAACGACATGAACATCTTCCCCGTGCCCGATGGGGACACCGGCACCAACATGTCCATGACCATAGGCGCTGCCGCCAGCGAGCTGCCAGCCTTCGACGACGACGCCCCCGCCGGGGCGGTGGCCAAAAAGGCCGCCTCCCTCATGCTCCGGGGAGCCCGGGGCAACTCCGGCGTCATCCTGTCCCTGCTGTTCCGGGGGATCGCCAAAGGCCTGGAGGGCAAGGACGAAGCCTCCGCCCAGGACCTGGTAGACGCCCTGGACATCGGCGTGGACGAGGCCTACAAGGCTGTGATGAAGCCCACCGAGGGCACCATGCTCACCGTGGCCCGGGTGGCCGCGGAGCGGGCCAGGGAGGCCCTGGAGAACGGCTCCGACGACCCTGTGGCCGTGTGGGACGCCGCCTGCATCGGCGCCGCCGAGGCATTGGAGCAGACCCCCGAGCTGCTGCCCGTGCTCAAGCGGGCCGGAGTGGTGGACGCCGGCGGCCAGGGCGTGCTGCTCATCTTCGAGGGCATGCTCAGCGTGTTCCGGGGCGGCATCATCATCGAGTCCGGCCTCTCCGAGGAGGAGAAGGCCCAGGAGACCGCCGAGTTCTTCCGGAACGTGGCGGCGGAGTTCGACAGCGAGATCAACTTCACCTACTGCACCGAGTTCGTGGTGGGCCGTGACCCCGAGATCCAGAAAGATCCCCTGGACCTGCGGCTGTTCCTGGAGACCATCGGCGACTGCGTGGTGGTGGTGGATGACGACGAGATCATCAAGACCCATGTGCATACAGAGAACCCCGGCGACGCCCTCCAGGCCGCCCTGCAGTACGGCCAGCTCCTCACCGTAAAGATTGAGAACATGAAGGAGCAGCACAGGAAAGCCGCCGAGGAAAACCAGGCCCAGAAAGCCGCCCAGCCCGCCGCCAAAGAAGAGAAGAAAGCCCTGGAGCCCCAGGCTCCCACCGAGGAACTGGGCTTCATCTCCGTGGCTGCCGGCGACGGCCTGAAGAGCCTGTTCACCGACCTGGGCTGCGCCAATGTGGTCAGCGGCGGCCAGACCATGAACCCCAGCACCGAGGACATTTTAGAGGCCGTGCTGGCCACCCCGGCGAAGAAAGTCTTCGTCCTGCCCAACAACAAGAACATCATCCTGGCCGCGGAGCAGACCATCCCCCTGGCCACCGACCGGGAGGTCATCGTGCTGCCCACCCGCACCATCCCCCAGGGCCTGTCCGCCATGCTGGCCTTCGACCCCGACGCCTCCGCCGAGGAGAACAAGGAGGCCATGATGGAGGCCGCCGGCAACGTGGACACCGGCCTTGTCACCTTCGCCGCCAGAGACTCCGAGTTCGACGGCCACAACATCCGCCACGGGGACATCCTGGGCCTGAAGAACGGGAAGCTTGAGTACATCGAGAAAGACCCTGTGTCCGCCTGTGTCCGGGTGGCCCGGTCCTTCACCCACAAGCACACCTCCTTCATCACCCTCATCTACGGCGAGGGCATCACCCAGGAGCAGGCCGAGGAGGCCAAGCGCATCCTCTCTGGCAAGATCTCCTCCGACGTGGAGATCACCCTGGTGGAAGGCGGCCAGCCTGTGTACTACTTTATCATTTCCGTGGAGTGACCCTCCCAGAAAGCCAAACAGCGAGAAACCTTTCTCTCGGGAAAGGTTTCTTTTTGTCAGCGGAGGAAAGGAGGCGGACCTGTGAGTTCCCTGTTCGAGATGGACATCCAAAAACTAAAGGGCGTGGGGCCGAAACGGGCCCCCCTCTACCGGAAGCTGGGGGCCCCCACCGCAGGGGACCTGCTGCGGCTGTACCCCCGAACCTACGAGGACTGGAGCGTCCAGGTCCCCATCGCCGCCGCCCCCCTGGGAGAGGTATCGGTCATCCGGGGCACTGTGCTCCACACCCCCAGCGAGACCAGGATCCGCAAGGGCATGACCCTCTACAAGCTGAAGGTCACCGACGGGGACACGGACCTGGCCCTCACCTTCTTCAACAACCGGTACATCCCCACCCTCCTCCGGGAGGGAGAGACCTACCTGTTCCGGGGCAAGGTCACCGGCACCCTGCTGCGCCGGGAGATGAGCTCCCCCGAGTTTTTGCCGGAGGGCAAGGCCCTGGCGGTGGTGCCTGTGTACCCCGCTACCGCCGGGCTCACCTCCCGGATGATCTCCGCCGCCGTCCGGTCGGCCCTGGAGCTGCTGCCCCAGACCGTCCACGATCCCCTCCCCCAGGCCGTCCGGGAGGAGCACCAGCTGTGCCACCTGGGCTACGCCCTGGAGAACATCCACTTCCCCCGGTCCTCCGGGGACCTGGACATCGCCAGGCGCCGGCTGATCTTCGAGGAGTTCCTGGTGCTGCAACTGGGGCTCATGGCCATCAAAAAGGGGCGGCGCACCAGAAACGCCCACCCCCTGCCCAACCGCTTCCCACAGGAATTTGAGGACCTGCTGCCCTTCCGGCTCACCGGCGCCCAGAGGCGGGCCATCGGGGAATCCATCGCCGACATGGCCGGGGACAGCCCCATGAACCGCCTCATCCAAGGGGACGTGGGCAGCGGCAAGACCGCCGTGGCCGCCGCCCTGTGCTGGGCGGTGATCCAGACCGGGGCCCAGGCGGCCCTCATGGCCCCCACGGAGATCCTGGCCGCCCAGCACTACCAGTCCCTGTCCCAGCTGCTTGAGCCCGCCCACATCCCCGTTGCCCTGCTCACCGGGTCCGTCAAGGCGGCGGAGAAGAAAAAAATCTACCAGGCCCTGGCCGACGGCCGCATCCAGCTGGTCATCGGCACCCACGCCCTGCTGGGAGATCAGGTGGAGTTCCAGAACCTGGGCCTGGTCATCACCGATGAGCAGCACCGCTTTGGGGTGAACCAGCGCTCCGCCCTGGCCCAGAAGGGGACCTCTCCCCACCTGCTGGTCATGAGCGCCACCCCCATCCCCCGAACATTGGCTTTGATGATCTACGGGGACCTGGACATCTCCATCTTAGACGAGCTGCCCCCCGGCCGGCAGAAGATCGAGACCTACCTCATCGACCCGGCCAAGCGCCAGCGGGCCTTCGGGTACATCCAAAAGCACCTGGACCAGGGCCGCCAGGCCTATCTCATCTGCCCCCTCATCGAGGAGGACGACAGCGGCCTGGAGAGCGTGGAGGAGTACGCCGCCCTGGTGCGCAAGTCCTTCCCCGGCACGCCGGTGGGGGTCCTCCACGGGAAGCTGAAAGCCCAGGAGAAAGAGGCCGTCATGAACGCCTTCTCCCGGGGGGAGACAAAGCTGTTGGTGTCCACCACCGTGGTGGAAGTGGGAGTGGACGTGCCCAACGCCGTGATCATGCTCATCGAGAACGCCGAGCGCTATGGCCTCTCCCAGCTCCACCAGCTCCGAGGCCGGGTGGGCCGGGGGCAGTATCAGTCCACCTGCATCCTGGTCACCCCCGCCCAGAACCAAGAGACCCTCAAGCGCTTAAAGCTCTTCCGGGACACCAGCGACGGCTTCCAGATCGCCGACGCGGACTTGAAGCTCCGGGGCCCCGGCGACTTCTTCGGCAGCCGCCAGCACGGCCTGCCCCAGCTGAAAATCGCCGACCTCTCTGGGGACCTGGAGGTGCTCCGCCAAGCCCAGGCCTGCGCCAAAGAGCTGTTCTCCTCCGGCCTGCTGGAAAGCCGGGAAGCTGCCGGCCTCCGTGGGGAGATCCGCCGGCTGTTCCACAAAACCGGCGGCGAGGGCGTGGTGCTGTAAACAAGCCCCTTTAAAAGGACCGGGAGCCGGGCAATGCTCCCGGTTCGCTGCGTTTTCCCTCAAAACTTCCTCCGCCTTCCCCCCAGCCTCGTTAACCCTTCTCCCCCGCCGTGGTATAATAAAGCGGTTTGTTTTGCCAGAATCAGCCCGCAGTTTTCTCAAAAAGGTGATGATCTTTTTTGTCAGCTTCCAACGGGAACAAAGACACTTCTTTCCCCAAAGCGCTTCGAGGCGTTTTGGGCTGTTTGCTGCTGCTCCTCCCCCTGTCCTTGGGGGTGGAGCGGGCCTTGGGGGGCCTGACCCCCGCCCCCCAGGCGGAGACCGCCGCCGGGGAGCCTATAAACCTGCCGGTGCTTAACACCCAGGAGCACGTGGTCTACCTGGAGGGCCACCAGGACAAAGTCCGCCCGGACGACAGCGTGACCCGGGCCGAGGCCGCCAAAATGCTCTACACCCTGCTGGAAGACCCCGCCCCCGGGGAGGAAGACACCTTCTCCGACGTGGAGCCGGGCCAGTGGTATGAGAGTTATGTCAACTCCCTGGCCACCCTGGGCGCGCTCTCCGGTTACGAGGACGGCTCCTTCCAGCCCCAGCGCCCCATCACCCGGGGAGAGTTCGCCGCGGTCCTCTCCAGGCTCCTGCCCCAGGAAACCCCGTCTGAACTGGACCTGGCCGCCCAGTTCCCCGACGTGGAGGAGGACCACTGGGCCTATGCTGCCCTGTGCCAGGCCGTGGACCAGGGCTGGCTCTCCGGCTTTGAGGACGGCACCCTCCAGCCCAACGCCCCGGTGACCAGGGCCCAGGCCGTGGCCATGCTCAACCGGCTGCTGGGCCGCGGCGCCGACGAAGCCCTGCTCACCCAGGAGGGGCCCCTCCTCCAGTTTGTGGACCTGCCCCTGGACCACTGGGCCTATTTCGACATCGCCGAGGCCTTCATTCCCCACCAGTTTGAGCAGGGGGAGGCCGAGACCTGGACGGAGTTTGACCCACCCCAGGCCCAGCGGGCCCCCGGCTGCTACCTGGAACAGGGCCAGCTCTACTGCGTGGGGGAGGACGGCTTCTACCTGCGGGACGCCTCCCTGGGGGTGCTCACCTTCGACGAGGCAGGGCGCTACACCAGCGGCGACCAGGAACTGGACCAGTACCTGACCGACATTGTCCTGGAAGTCGCCGACCCCCAGGCCGCCCCCAAAGAGAACCTGGAAGCCGTATACCGCTATGTCTGCGACAACGCCGGCTACCGGGGCGCGGACATGATCCCCGAGGGCTCTTCCCAGTGGGAGGAGAAGGCGGCCCTTACCGCCTTCCAGGCGGGGAACATGGGCAACTGCTACAGCTACGCCGCCATGGTCACCATGCTGGCCAGAAAGCTGGGCTTCCAGGCCAGCGCCATCTCCGGGGAGTTCTACACCGACCTGAACGGCTCCACCGTGGTCCACGGCTGGTGCGAGATCCAGGAGGGGGACCAGCTCTACCTGTGCGACGCCGAGGTGGAGAGCGTCTACGCCGCCAACCGGGACCTTTCCTGGGACCTGTTCTACCAGCCCTACGGCGCCACCCCCACCCGCTATTTCGTCTTCGGCGAAGAAAAAATGTAAGCCCCCGTCACCAAAGGGCCCTTTCCCCCGTCTAACGGTTGGGAGTTTTGGCATTTTCCCAGAAAAAGCCTGGCTCCGGCCCCGGGGAGAGGGCCCGTTTTTCTTGACTTGACCTGGAACATCGTGGTAAAATAGATGATGTTGTGGGTCAGGTGGACGCCTCCCCATACCCCACGGAAAGAAGGTCATTTTTTATGAAAAAGAGACTGTTAGCCCTGGCCCTGGCGGCCCTGGTCACAGCCACCCTGCCGCTGCCCGCCGTGGCGGCGGAGAACCAGTCCTCTCCCCTCCCCGTGGAGGAGACTGTTTTAGAGGCGGACCAGCCCCAGATCCCGGAGGAGGAAACCCCCGCCCAGCCGGAGCTTCTCGCCGGCGATGAAACTCCCAGCGAGGAAACTCCCAGCGAGGAAACTCCCAGCGAGGAAACCCCCGATGAGGAAACCCCCGATGAGGAGACCCCTGATGAGGAGACCCCTGATGAGGAGACCCCCGATGAGGAAGAGCCTGTGCTCCCCAGCTTTAACACCCAGGAGCACGTAATCTACATCGAAGGCAACGAGGACAAGGTCCGGGCCGAAGACGGCATGACCCGGGCCGAGGCCTCTAAAATGATCTACACCCTGTTGGTGGACCCTCTCCCGGGGGACGGCACCACCTTCCCGGACGTGCCCGCCAACTCCTGGTACGAGACGTATGTAAACTCCATGGCGGCCATGGGGCTCATCAAGGGCTACGCTGACGGCGCGGCCTTCCTGCCTGGGCGGCACATCACCCGGGCGGAGTTCGTCACCATCCTCTCCCGGGTGCTCCCCGCCGAGGAAGGCCTGGAGCTGGACCTCTCCGCTCTGTTCCCCGATGGGGACAACGACCACTGGGCCTACGCCGCCCTGTGCAACGCCGTAGACCGGGGCTGGCTCTCCGGCTACGGAGAGGACGGCTCCCTGCGGCCCAACGACCAGGTCACCCGTGCCCAGGCCATCACCATCCTCAACCGGCTGCTGGGCCGCTCCGCGGACAAGGCCGCCATCGACGCCGCCGGGAAGATCTTCCAGTACATCGACCTGAAGCTCACCCACTGGGCCTACTACGACATCATGGAGGCCTCTGTGCCCCACACCCCCTCCGTCAGCGAGACGGGGGACGAGATCTGGTCCACCTTCACCCCAGTCAAGGCCGAGCGGGCCCCCGGCTACTACCTGGAACAGGGCCAGCTCTACTGCGTGGGCAGCGACGGCTACTACCTGCGCAACGAGTCCAACGGCGTGCTGGACTTCAACGACATGGGCCAGTACACCAGCGGCAACGCCAAGCTGGACGGCTATCTCACCACCCTGGTCAACCTCTATTATAACCCCAAGGCCTCCCGGTTTGTGAACCTGCGCACCTTCTATTACTTCGTGGTAAACAACTGCGAGTACCGGAACAACCTGGTGTACATCCCCCAAGGCGCCACTGACTGGGAAGCCGACTCCGCCCTGCGGATGATCAGCGACGGCTACTATGGCAACTGCTACAACTTCGCTGCCCTGTTCACCATGCTGGCCCGGCGGCTGGGCTACCAGGCTACCGGCATCTCTGGCACGGTCACCGCAGGCTACGAATGGGGCTGGGAGTACGACACCCACGGCTGGGTGGAGATCAACGAGGGCGGCAAGATCTACGTGTGCGACCCCGAGGAGACCAATGCCTACGGCTGGGATCTGTTCTACAAGCCCTATGGCACCACCTACACCCACTACATGGTAAACGGTGTGTCTCTTGGATAAACGTCCCACCAACTAACTCTCACAAAAAAGAAAGAGGAATGATGTCATCATGGTAAAACGTATTCTCTCCCTGGCAGCAGCCGCCCTTCTGGCCCTGAGCCTGTGCGCCTGCGGCGGCGACGTCGGCAGCTCCAGCAGCGCCGTGGCCAGTCCCTCTCCCAAGGCCAGCGCCACCCCCAAGCCCACGGCTACCCCCAAGCCCAGCGCCACCCCCAAGCCCACGGCCACTCCCAAGCCTACCGCCACCCCGGAACCCGCCTCTCAGGAGGAGACCGACGAGACCTACGTCCAGGAGCCCCAGTACACCGAGTCGGAAGTCCAGGAGCCTGTGGCGGAAGAGCCCACCTACACCGAGCCTGAGGTCCAGGACCCTGTGGTGGAGGAGCCCTCTTACACCGAGCCGGAAGTTCCTGTGGCGGAACCCACTCCCGAGCCGGTCCAGGAGGCCAGCCCCTACGACTACGTGGGCTACGACCTGGGCACCTTCTGCAGCGTCTTCGGCTATCCTCTGGACAGCCAGTATGGCCCCAGCTGCATGGGCGACGGTGAGGACGGCATTCACTACTACGACGGCTTTACCGTGTACACCTTCCGCTCCTCCGACGGCAGCGAGACCGTGACGAGCGTGGCGTAAATCCAATTTGACACCAGGCGCAGCCGCCGGGGAGACCCAGCGGCTGCCTTTTCCTGCCGCCCCACCCATCTTGCGACAAAGGAGTTTTGCTCCCGTGGTTTTCAGTTCCGCTGTATTTCTGTTCATCTTCCTGCCGGTGGTGTTTCTCCTCTCCCGGGTAATCCCGGGCATCCGGGGGAAGAACATCCTCCTGCTCATCGCCAGCCTTCTGTTCTACGCCTTCGGCGAGCCGGTGTACGTGCTGCTGATGATAGCCTCCATCGTCATCAACTTCACCGCCGGGCGCCTGCTGGTGCTGTGCCGGAAAAAGGCCCAGGCCCAGCTGGTGACTGCTGCCGCCGTCGTGCTGAACTTGGGGATGCTGTCGGTCTTTAAGTACACCGACTTTTTCCTCAGTTCCCTGAACCAGGCCTTCTCCCTGGAGATCCCCCTGACGGGCATCGCCCTGCCGGTGGGCATTTCCTTTTTCACCTTTCAGGGCCTCTCCTATGTCATCGACGTGTACCGGGACCGCTCCCTGTGCGCCTACAACATTGTAAAGCTGGCGCTGTACATCTCCCTGTTCCCCCAGCTCATCGCCGGGCCCATCGTCATTTACCACGACGTGGCCGACCAGATCGACCACCGGCAAACGAACCCCGCCCTCACCGCCGACGGCATCCGCCGGTTTGTGATCGGGCTTTCCAAGAAGCTGCTCATCGCCAACACCACCGGCCGCATGGCGGACCTGGTGTTCACCGCCTCCGCCTCCCAGCTGGACGCCCGGGCCGCCTGGATTGGCGCGGTGTGCTACATGCTCCAGATCTACTTCGACTTCTCCGGCTACAGCGACATGGCCATCGGCCTGGGGCGGATGTTCGGCTTCCAGTTTTTGGAGAACTTCCAGTACCCCTACATCAGCTCTTCCATCAAAGAGTTCTGGCGGCGGTGGCACATCAGCCTCTCCTCCTGGTTCCGGGATTACCTCTACATCCCCCTGGGGGGCAACCGCAAGGGCAAGGTCCGCACCGAGCTGAACAAGGCCGTGGTGTTCTTCTGTACCGGCCTGTGGCACGGGGCCTCTTGGAACTTCGTGCTGTGGGGGCTGTGGCACGGGGTGTTCATCATCCTGGAGGACCTGCTCCCCAAGGGCGGGAAAGTCCGCAAAGCCCTGGGCCATGTGACCACCCTGCTCATCGTGCTGCTGGGCTTCGTCCTCTTCCGGGCGGACAGCCTGGAGAGCGCCGGGCTCATGTTCTCCCAGATGTTCACGGGCTTTGCCTTCACCCTGCAGAGCGACGCCCTCCTCCGGGACCTGCTCACCCCCCTGAACCTGGCCACCGTGGCCCTGGGGGTCCTGTGCTCCCTGCCCCTGCTCCCCTGGGTCCGGTACAAGGCCCAGGGCGACGGCAAAGGGGCCCTGGCCCTGCGGGTGGGCTCCTACGCCCTCAGCGCCGGGCTGTACCTGCTGTGCGTCATGAACCTGGCGGGCAGCGCCTTCAACCCCTTCATCTACTTTAGATTTTGAGAAAGGCGGGAAGCATTGTGAAAAAGAAACTCCATCTGCTGTTCGTCCTTCTCTTCTTCTGCGCCTGCGCTGTGCCCGGCCTTGGCATGGTGTTCTTCGGGGAGAGCCAGGCCGCCGCCAACGAGGTCCTCTCCCCCAAGCCCAGCCTGACCCAGCCTGACGGCAGCGTAAACCTGAACATCATGTCCGACGCGGCGGACTACTTCGCCGACCGCTTCGCCTTCCGCCAGGAGCTCATCACCGCGGACTCCGCCTGGAAAGCCGCCCTCTTCCACACCTCCTCCCAGGAGCAGGTCTCCTTAGGCCGGGAGGACTGGCTGTTCTACGCCGAGACCGAGGACGACTTCACCGGGGCGGACCTGCTCACCCAGCGGCAGGTCTGGGCCATCCGCCGTTCCCTGGAGCTGGCCCAGGGCTACGTGGAGAGCAAGGGGGCTTCCTTCCTGTTCACCGTGGCCCCCAATAAGCTCACCCTCTACCCGGAGCACGGCCC
Organism: Candidatus Acutalibacter pullistercoris; assembly: GCA_019115285.1. GTDB lineage: Bacteria > Bacillota > Clostridia > Oscillospirales > Acutalibacteraceae > Acutalibacter > Acutalibacter pullistercoris. The sequence continues at coordinate 20,748 of DXDU01000048.1, read as the reverse complement.
CCAGGGCCTGGAACCAGGGGAAGTCACCGCCCTGTCCCAGGTGACGGCGGCCCTGGGGGAGAGCTCTGTCCCCTACAGCGACTTAGTTGCTGCCTTCTCCCAGCAGGAGGAGGACCTGTACCACAAGTGGGACTCCCACTGGACCTACAAGGGCGCCGCCCTGGCCCACGACACCCTCCTCGCCGACCTGGGGAGGACCGGGGACATGTTCCAGCGGGAGGGGTATTACGAGAAAGACCACCAGGGGGATTTGTACGTCATGCTGTACCCCGCCTCCCACGAGCTGGAGGACCAGTGGCACTTCTCCCAGGACCTGGCCTTTGAGTACGCCACCCCCATCCGGGACGTGGACGACCTGCGCATCGAGACCACCAGCGCCGGGACAAACGGGAACCTCCTCATGTTCCGGGACTCCTTCGGCAACACCCTCCACAGCCTGCTGGCGGAGAGCTTCGGCCACGCGGTGTTCTCCCGGTCCACCCCCTACGACCTGGGGGCCATGGACGCTATCCAAGCGGACACGGTCATCCTGGAGATCGTAGAGCGGAACCTGAAGAACCTGGCGGAGTATCCCTTCATCTTCCCCGCCCCCTGGACAGAGGCCTCCGCCTCTCCCCTGCAGCCCCAAGACACCGGGGAGACCCTCACCGTCTCCGCGGCGGAGTCCCCCCAGGCAGCCGGATACCTCACCGTCACCGGGGAGCTCCCCTCCTGCGGGGACAGCTCTCCCGTGTACCTGCGGGCCGGCGGCTATCAGTTCGAGGCCTCCCCGGTGGGCAGCGGCGGTTCCCAGCCGGGGACTTACCCCTTTACCGCCTACCTGCCCGCCGGCACGGCCCTGACCGGCGCCCAGATCCTCTGGCAGGACGAAACTGGCGCCTGGCTCCAGGCGAGCCTGGCCGCCCAAGGATAAACGCAAATCCCCCCAGGGACCCATTCCGGTCCCCAGGGGGATTTTTTCTGCCTCTTTTACCGGGCGGCCTTCTCGGCCTCCCACTCCCGGATGGTGCCGCTGTAGCCGTCCACGGTGAACTCGTACACCGTGGCGTTGTAGAACAGCTTGCCCTCGTACTCCAGCCGGCCGTCGTCATAGTCGGTCACAAACTCCAGGATGTCCTGCTCCGTGGCCCCGGGGACCTGTTTGAGCACCAGGGCCTTGGCCTCCTCCTCGGTGATGGAGGTGGTGCCGTCCCCCTGGGGCAGGGTCCCTTCCGCGTCGTAGTCCTTGGAGAGCACTTCCCCGGTGGCGGCGTCGATCTCGTAGTCATACTCCTTGCCGTCGGCGCTGTAGAACTCCACCTCGTACACCAGCCGGCCGTCGTCATAGTCCCGCTGGGCCTTGAGCAGGGTGTAGTCCGTCACGCCGGCGTCCTCCACGGCGATCTCCACCGCCCGGTCCTGGGTCAGCTCCTCCTGGGACTGGGACGCCTGGGCCTGGCTGCTCTGGGCCTGGGAGCTGGAGCTCTCCTGCCGGGAACTGGCGGCGCTCTCCTGGGTGGTGGAGCTGGCCTTGCTCCCCCCCTGATCGCCGTCATTTCCCTTCCACTTGCCCTCGATGATGGTCCCGGTGAGGGCGTCCACGGCGTACTCGTACTTAGCGCCCCCGGCGGTGAACTCCACCTCGTAGTACACTGTGCCGTCCTTCTCCTCCAGGGTGACGCCGGTGAACTCTCCCTCCGTCACCCCGGCGTCCTGCAGGGCGGCGGAGCGGGCGGCCTCCATGCCGATGTACTGGGCCGAGGCGGTCTGGGTCGAACTGCATCCGGCCAGGGTGACCAGGCCGGCCAACAAACAAACAGCGAACAGCTTCTTCATCGTGCTTCCTCCTTTGTCGTTTGGGTGGGTCTCTCTCTTTGCTGGCTCTATCATACCCGCGGAACATGAAACCAGCATGAAATGAGAGAAATTTATTTTCGAGGCAGTTTTAAGGTGAACCGGCTGCCCCAGGGGCCGCTTTCCAGCGTCAGGTCTCCCCCGTGGAGCCTGGCGATCTGCCTTGCCATGGAAAGCCCCAGCCCGGCCCCCTCCTCTCCCGTCCGGGAGGGGTCCACCTGGTAAAACCGCTGCCAGATCTTCTCCCGCTCCCCTTCCGGGATGCCGGGGCCCTTGTCCGCCACAGAGAGCAGGGCATCGCCTCTCTCGCCCCAGGTCTTCACGGTGACCTCCGCCGCCTCCCCCTCCCGGTGGCCGTAGCGCAAGGCGTTTTCCAGCAGGTTGCCCAGGACCCTCCCCAGCAGCTGGCTGTCCCCTTCCGCCGTCACCGGCTCCAACTCCAGGGCGATGTGCTCCCCGGCGAAGGCGGGCTCCCCTGTCACGTCCCGGACCAGGCCGTCCAGGGCCACCCGCTCCCGCTCCAGGGGCTGGGTGCCCTGCTCCATCCTGGTCATGGTCAGCAGCTGCCCGATGAGCTTCGCCATCTTCTTGGCCTGCCTGTGAATCATCTCCAGGGTCTCCCGGCGCTCCTCCGGGGTCTCGTCGTACTTCTCCCCGTACTCGCAGGCCCCCAAGATCACCGAAACCGGGGTGCGCAGCTCGTGGGAGGCGTCGGAGGCGAACTGTTCCTCCGCCTGGAACGACCCCTCCAGCCGCGTAAGCATCTGGTTGAAGGTCCCCGCCAGCCGGGTGAACTCGTTGTCCCCCTTCCCCACCGGGATCCTGGCGGAGAGGTCGCTGCCCTCCTGGATGGCGGAGGCGGTGGCGGCCATCTGGTCCAGGGGCCGGAAGGCCCGCCGGGCCACGGCGTAGCCCCCCGCCGCCGCCAGCACCAGCAGCAGGGGCAGGGCCACCGCCCCCAGCGTCATCACGTTCCGGCTGGTCTGGGCGGCCCCGCCCGCGGGGATGATCCCCCGGACCCAGACGCCGTCCTCCCAGCCAAAGGGCACAAAGAAGTCCAGCACGTAGCAGTGGCCCTGGGGGGTGTCCACTCCCCTGGTCAGTCCGTTTTGAAAGGGCTCCTCCACCCCGGTGAAAAACCCGGGGAGCTGCCCCGCCAGCAAGGCCTCCTCCTTGCTGTACACCAACAGGTACACCCCGTCCCGGTAGAAGGAGAACTCCCCAGACAGGGAGAGGCTGCCCTGCTCCTCCCCCACCTGGGAGAGGCTATCCCGCACCGTCTGGGACAAGGTCTCCATGGCGGTGCTGTCCACCACGGACTGGCTCACCAGCAGCAGCAGCGCCAGCGCCAGTCCGGAGACAGCCCCCATCAGGGCGGTGAACCACAAAGTCACCTTGGCTTTGACCGAAAGCTTCACCCTTTCTCCCCCTCTCCTTCCGGGTCCCGGAGGATCCAGCCCACCCCCCGCACGGTGTGGATGAGCTTCTCGCCCCCGTCCCCCTCCAGCTTCTTCCGCAGCCGGCTCAGGTACACGTCGATGTTGTTGGAGCTCCCGGCGTACTGGTAATTCCAGATCCTGTCCTCCATCTGCTCCCGGGAGAGCACCGCCCCCTTGTGGCGGACCATGTACTCTAAAATGGCGTACTCCTTGGCGAGCAGGGGGATCTCCCTGCCGCCCTTGGTCACCACCCGGCGCTCCGTGTCCACGGTCACGTCCCCCACGGTGAACTGGTTGGTCCGGCTGCCGGTGCGCTTTCTGGTCATGGCCCGGATCCTGGCCAGCAGCTCCTGGAAGTCGAAGGGCTTCACCAGGTAGTCGTCGGCCCCGGCGTCCAGTCCCTTCACACGGTCGGCCACGCTGTCCCTGGCGGTGAGGAACAGCACCGGCAGGTCCAGGCCCCGGCGGCGCAGCTCCCCCAGCACCTGGTAGCCGTCCTTTTTGGGGAGCATCACGTCCAAGATCACCCCGTCGTACTCCGCCCCCTCCAAGTGGAGCAGGGCCTCCTCCCCGTCGAAGCAGCCGTCCACGGCGTAGCCCTCCTTCTGCAGGGTCTTTACCATCAGCCGGTTCAGGTCCCGCTGGTCCTCCACCACTAAGATGCGCATCTTCTCTCCTCCCTTTCGCCTTCTAGTATACTCCAAAGCTTCCTCCCACCGCAAGAAGGAGATTGCCCCCGGCCCCGCCCCGTGGTATACTGAAAGCCCAAAGAACACGCAAAGGGAGGTTCCCTATGACATACCAAGGCCCCGTGGTGAAAGGCCGGTTCCTCAGCCGGCCCAACCGGTTCATCGCCCAGGTGGAGCTGGAAGGGCAGGTCCACACCTGCCACGTGAAAAACACCGGCCGGTGCAAGGAGCTGCTCCTGCCCGGCGCCGCCGTGTACCTGGAGGAGAGCGGGAACCCCGCCCGCAAGACCAAGTACGACCTGATCGCCGTGGAAAAGGGCAGCCTGCTCATCAACATGGATAGCCAGGCCCCCAACAAGGCCGCGGCGGAGTACCTTCCCACCCTGCTCCGCCGCCTCACCCCGGAGGAGGCCGGCGCCCCCCTCACCCTCCGGCCGGAGACGGCCTACGGCTCCTCCCGGTTCGACTTCTACGCCCAGCTGGGAGAGGCCCGGTGGTTCGTGGAGGTGAAAGGGGTCACCTTAGAGCAGGACGGCGCCGCCCTGTTCCCCGACGCCCCCACCCAGCGGGGTGTCAAGCACCTGGAAGAGCTCTGCCGCTGCCTGCGGGAGGGGTACCGGGCCTGCGTGCTGTTCGTGGTGCAAATGGCCGGGGTGGCGTACTTCGCCCCCAACTGGCAGACCCACCCCCAGTTCGGCGAGGCCCTCCAGGCCGCTGCCGCCCAAGGCATCCATCTCCACGCCGTGGACTGCCTGGTCACCCCCGACTCCCTCACCCCACGGCAGCCGGTGCCCATCCGCCTGTAACCCTTCGAAAACCCAACCTCCAGCAAAACAGCCCGGGCCGCGGCGCAACGGTCGCCGCTTTCCCCGGGCTTTCCCCTGCCCCTTTGGGCTCCCAGGCCCCGGGCGTCTGCCTCCACACCGTGGACTGCCTGGTCACTCCCGACTCCCTCACCCCCCGGCAGCCGGTGCCCATCCGCCTGTAACCCTTCGAAACCCCCACCCCCAGCAAAACAGCCCGGGCCGCGGCGCGTCGGTCGCCGCTTTCCCCGGGCTGTTCCTACCTCTCACTCTGTCAGTCCAAAATACCGCTCCAAATAGGCCGGCGCCTGATCCTCCGGCACCGTCTCCCGGCGCTGGATCTTCCCCTCCTGGTACACGGTGAACACGTTGTCGAGGTAGGTCAGGCTGGCCTTGCCCTGGAAGATCCCCACCTTCCGGAAGGTGTTGAACAGGGAGGCCGGGTGCTTCTCGCAGAAGAAGGAGGGCTGGCCGAAATCGTAGCTGCGCCAGAACTCCTCTGTAAAGCCGTACACCCATTTCCAGTCCTTGCCCTGCTCCCGCTGGCACTCCACCCAGCCGTAAAAGGGGTCCCGCAGGTACTTGTACTGGGCGATGCCGTCTGTCTGCACCTCTCCCTCCACAAAACGCAGGGGCTTTCTGGGGGACTCCCCATACACCCCCACGTCGCAGATGAACACCCCGTCCTCCGCCTCTACCCGGAGCACCCGGTGGCGGCGCTCCTGGATGACCTGGGGCTCCCCGTCGATAAACCGCCCGCAGTACTGGGTCACCGGGAACCCCAGGCTGATGAGGACGCTGTACAGCAGGCCGTTCTGCTCGAAGCAGTAGCCGCCCCGCTTTCTCACCACCATTTTATCGAACAGGTCCCGCTCCTCCAACGACAGGGGCACCCCTTTTAGAATGTCCAGGTTCTCGTAGGGGATGGCGTTCAAATGGGCCTCCTGGATGGCCCCCAGGGTGGCGCTGGTCCTGTCCGGCGTCCCCTCATATCCAATGCGCTGAAAATACAGCGCCAACTGTTCCTTGCTCAGCATACGCGGCTCCTTCCCGGGGTCCTCCCCGCTGTTCTCCCCCTCATCATATCACACCCGCTCCCCCGGCGCAACGTCTTTCCCAGGGAGAAATATCCCCCGGCCCGCAAAAAAGCCCCCGCCCGCAGGCGGAGGCTTTCTCTCTTATTTAGAACACTCTCTTTAGATGGACAGCAGCGCGGAGACCTTGTACATCTTCTCGTCAAAGGTGCGGGGCATATCCAGGGCCTCGGTGATGTCGAAGTCCACAATGTCCTCGCCCTTCATGGCCACCACACGGTTGCCGATGCCCTTGTTCAGCAGCTCCACGGCGTGGTAGCCCATGCGGCTGGCCACCACGCGGTCCCGCAGGGTGGGAGCGCCGCCCCGCTGCACGTGGCCCAGAATGGTGGCCCGGCTCTCGATGCCGGTCTCCTTCTGGATGCGCTCGGTGAGCTCCTGGGTGTGGCCCACGCCCTCGGCCACCACGATGATGTAATGCCGCTTGCCGGTGGACTGGGCCAGCTTGATCCGGTCGATGACGTCCCGCTGGAAATCGTAGGGGACCTCGGGGACCAGGGTGGTGAGAGCGCCGGTGGCCACGCCCACGTTCAGGGCGATGTCGCCGCAGCGCCGGCCCATGACCTCCACCACGCTGCACCGGTCGTGAGACTCGGTGGTGTCGCGGATGCGGTCGATCATCTCCATGGCGGTGTTGAGAGCCGTATCGTAACCGATGGTGTAATCGGTGCAGGCGATGTCGTTGTCGATGGTGCCGGGCACGCCGATGGTGAGAATGCCCTGGCCGGTCAGATCCCGGGCGCCCCGGAAAGAGCCGTCGCCGCCGATGACCACCACGCCGTCGATGCCCTTCTCGCGGCAGACGTCCGCCGCCTTCTTCACGCCCTCGGGGGTGTTGAACTCGGGGCTGCGGGCGGTGAACAGAGCCGTGCCGCCGTGCTGCATGATATCAGACACGCTGCGCAGGTTCATCTCCTTCAGGTCCCCGTTGAGCAGGCCGTTGTAGCCACGCATCACGCCGTAGACCTTCATACCCATCCCAATGCCGGCCCGGACCACTGCGCGGACGGCAGCGTTCATGCCAGGAGCGTCGCCGCCGCTGGTCAATACTGCAATACTTTTAGCACCCATGTCATCTTCCTCCAAGCTGTGTAATGGAGCGGCATGCCGCCCGAGTCAAATCTGATCTCCACTTTATTATAGCAAAAAACCGACAAATGGCAAGGGGGAGAAGAAGATTTTACACAACATTCCGGCAATTTTCTGCCCTCTCCCCGGCTGGCTCACCCGCCTGAGCCGGGCCCCTCTCCCACAAAGGCCACGTTTTCCCGGCCCAAAAGCTTCTCCAGGGCCCGGAGCAAGGGCCCGTTTACGGCGGTCCTGCACCTGGCCGGGGCCCGGAAGGTCTTCCCGCTGTCCCGGAAGGTGAGGTACAGCTCGCTCAATCTCCCCTCGTCGAACAGGGCGGTGTACTGCAATGCCTTCCGGTACCGGGGGTCCTCCTTGGAATCCAGCCGCAGGTAGAGCCCGGGCTTCCCCTCCCTGTGGGGGCGGGGAAGGGGCTGCCCCTCTTTGGGGGCGGGGGACAAGCTGTCCGCCAGCAGCTCCGGCTCCTTGTTCTCCGTAAAGCTCAGCTTCCCCTGGGCCTGGAGCACCGCCCCCTCCTGGACCAGCTCCCGATCCTGCTCCCACACCTTGGGGAACACCAGGGCCGTCAAAGAGCCGTACATGTCCTCCAGGGTGAGGAACGCCATGGTGCCGCCGCTTCTGGTCACCTTGGTGCGCACCTGGGTGACGATAGCCAGCACCGTAACCCGCTGGCCGTCCCGGTACAGCTGCTCCCCCTCTTCCTGGGCGCTGCGGAGGATGTCGTCCGTCCTGGCGTACACGTCCATCTGGTAAAGGCTGGCGTAGGCTCCCATGGGGTGGCCTGTCAGGTACATCCCGGTGACTTCCTTCTCCATGGCCAGCTTTTCCAGGTGGGGGAAGTCCTCGGCCCGGGGCAGCTCCGGCTCCCCCTCCCGGCCCTCCTCCCCCGGCGTGTCGAAGAAGCCCAGCTGGCCCTCCACGTTCCGGCGCTTGTCCTCCTCCAGCAGGTCCAACACCGTGTCCAGGGAGAGGAGCATCTCCCGGCGGTTGTGGCCCAGGCCGTCCAGGGCCCCGCACTTGATGAGGCTCTCGATAGCCCGGCGGTTCAGGTCCCGGCCGGCCATGCGCTTGCAGAAGTTGTAGAAGGAGGTGAACGCTCCTCCCCCCTGGCGCTCCTGCACCATCCTGGCGATGACCCCTTTGCCCAGGTTCTTCACCGCCAGCAGGCCGAAGCGTATGCCCCCCACCACCACGGTAAAGCCCGTCTCGCTGTCGTTGACGTGGGGGGGCAGCACCTGGATCCCCAGCCGGGCGCACTCCTCCATGTACTCCGCCACCTTCTCCGCCTGCCCCAGCACGCTGGACAGCAGGGCGGCCATGTACTCCCTAGGGTAGTGGCACTTGAGGTAGGCCGTCTGGTAGGCCAGCACCGCGTAAGCCGCGGCGTGGGACTTGTTAAAGGCGTAGCTGGCAAAACTCTCTATCTCCTGGAACAGGGCCTGGGCCGTGGGCTCGTCCACGCCCCGGCGCAGGCAGCCTTCGATCTCCACAGAGCCGTCCTCCCCCACAAGCCCGTGGAGGAACACCTCCCGCTCCTTTTCCAGCACGTCGTGCTTCTTTTTCGCCATGGCCCGGCGGACGATGTCGGCCCGGCCCAGGGAGTACCCCGCCAGCTCCCGGAAGATCTGCATCACCTGCTCCTGGTAGAGGATGCACCCAGCGGTGGGCTCCAGAATGGGCTGGAGCAAGGGATGGCGGTACTTTACCTTCTCCGGGTGCTCCCGGCTCTCCAAATAGGTGGGGATGAACTGCATGGGCCCCGGCCGGTACAGGGCCACCAGGGCGGTCAGGTCCTCCACGCTCCGGGGCTTTGCCTGGGTGAGCAGCCGCTTCATTCCGGCAGACTCGAACTGGAACACCCCCACGGAGTGCCCCTGCCCCAGCATCTGGAACACCGCCGGGTCGTCCTGCTGGACCTTCTCCACGTCGAACCCAGGGTCCCGCCGGGCCGCGAGCTTCTGGGCGTGGTCGATCACCGACAAGTTCCTAAGGCCCAGGAAGTCCATCTTCAAAAGCCCCAGCTCCTCGATGGCGGTCATGGTGTACTGGGTCACCACCACGTCGTCGTTTTTGGCCAGGGGCACATAGTCCATCACCGGCCGGTCGGTAATCACCACCCCCGCCGCGTGGGTGGAGGCGTGGCGGGGCATGCCCTCCACCTTCCGGGCCATGTCGATGAGCCCCCGGGCCTGCTGGTCGGTCTCGTACTTCTCCCGGAACTCCTTGGACTTCGCCAACGCCTTGTCCAGGGTGATGTTCAGCTCCCCGGGCACCAGCTTGGCCACCTGGTCCACGGCGCCGTAGGGCAGGGCCATGGCCCGTCCCACGTCCCGCAGGGCCGCCCGGGCCGCCATGGTGCCAAAGGTGACAATCTGGGCCACGTGGTCCTCCCCGTACTTCTCCACCACATAGTCGATGATCTCGTCCCGGCGCTCGTCGGAAAAGTCTATATCGAAGTCGGGCATGCTCACCCGCTCGGGGTTTAAAAACCGCTCGAAGATCAGCCCGTAGCGGATGGGGTCCACATTGGTAATGCCCACGCAGTAGGCCGCCAGGCTCCCCACGCCGGAGCCCCGCCCCGGCCCCACAGGGATGCCCACGCTTTTGGCGTAGCGCACAAAGTCCCAAACGATGAGATAGTAGTTTACATAACCCATCTGAGAGATGGTACGGATCTCATACTCCAACCGCTGCTCCAATTCTTCCCCTGGGTGCTCCCCATACCGGCGGATAAGGCCCTCCCGGCACAGCCGGCGGAAGTACTCCTCATTGCCGCTGCCGTCTGGGGTGGTGAACCGGGGGAGCTTTGTCTTGCCAAACTCGAACTCCACCTGGCACCGCTGGGCGATCTGCACCGTGTTGTCCGCGGCCTGGGGCACCTCGGGGAACAGGGCCCGCATCTCCTCCTCGCTTTTCACATACAGCTCTCCCGAGCCGAAGTCCAGGCCGCCCTCTTCTTCCAATGTCTTCCCCGTCTGGATGCACAGCAGCACCCGGTGCATCTCCTGATCCTCCCGGCTGAGGTAGTGGCAGTCGTTGGTGAGCACCAGAGGGATCCCCGTCTCACGGGACATGCGGATGAGGTTCGGGTTTACATAATGTTCGTTATCCAGGCCGTGGTCCTGGAGCTCTAAATAAAAGTTCCCCTCCCCGAAGATCCGCTGGTAGTTGAGGGCCGCGGCCTTGGCCCCCTCATAGTCCCCCCGGAGCAGGGCCCGGGGCACCTCCCCGGACACGCAGGCCGACAGGGCGATCAACCCCTGGTGGTGCTCCTCCAGCAGCTGGAAATCCACCCGGGGCCGGTTGTAGAAGCCCTCGGTCCAGGCCTTGCTCACCAAGGCGGTGAGGTTCCGGTAGCCGGTTTCGTTTTCGCACAGCAGCACCAGGTGGCGGTTTTCCCCGTCCAGCTCGTGGACTTTGTCCAGCCTGGTGCGCTTGGCCACGTACACCTCGCAGCCGATGATGGGCTTGATGCCAGCCTTTTTGGCGGCCTTGTAAAACTCTATCACGCCGTACATGCAGCCGTGGTCGGTGATGGCCACAGCCTCCTGCCCCAGCGCCTTCACCCGGTCCATTAGCTGCCCGATCCGGCAGGCCCCGTCCAGCAGGCTGTACTCCGTGTGGACGTGCAGATGTACAAAGCTCATCCTTGTTCGCTCCTTTCCGGCCGATTCACAGGGCACTGGCATCCGCTCCGCCACCGGCAGAGTAAGAAAGAACGCCCCTCGGCCGCCCACCCCGGGGCGTGGGAACGTGCCAGCGGACAGCTAAGAATTATGTCAACCGCTTGTCAGGTCCTCTTCCCCTACCTGGATCCAGAAGTAGTACTCCATGCCGATGTTGTTCTTCTCGTTGCCCCAGTAGGTCTCCTCGCACACCAGGAACTTTCCCGTCTCCGTGGGGGCCCGGAACTCCGCCTTTTTCTCGGAGTACACCCGCCCCGCCTGGTCGTAGATGGTAAAGTAAAAGGAGCCGTTCTGGGAGCGGCCCTCAAACCCCACGGTGATGGAGGGGTCCAGCTCCACGGTGGGGGCCTGGTCCCCGATCTCGCTGGGCACCAGCCGCCTTCCCTCGGTGACCTGGCCGTCCTCCGTCACGTAGATCTGGTTCCCCAGGGGGGTGACTTCCTTCCCGGCGCTGGTCACCGTCACGGTGCCCACCTCCGGGGGGCCGGACTCCAGCAGGGTCAGCAGCAGCCAGCCCATGCCCAGGATGGCCAGGACCATGGCCAGGGCCCCGCCGTACACCAGGGCCTTTGTCTTGCCGTCTCCCTCCACCCGCAGGCTTCCTTTGACCAGCTTCATTCCCGTCTCCTTTCCCCGGGTGCGCCCCGGGCCCGTATTCTCACAAAATCTGCTCCAGCCCTTTTTCCTTGAGGATCTTCTCCCCCAGCTCCAGCAGCCGCTGCAGCCGGTGGTTCACTCCGCTGCGGCTGATGCCCAGCCGCTCTCCCAGCTCCCGCAGGGTCATCTCCGGCTCGTCCAATCGCAGCTGGGCCAGCTCCCGCAGGTTCTCCGGCAGGGACCCCAGCCCCACCGTGTCGCTGATCACCGCGATGGCGGCGGTCTGCCGGGCAGAGGCGGAGTAGGTCTTGTCCATGTTGGCCGTCTCGAAGTTCGTCTTCCGGTTAATGTTGTTCTTGGCCTCTTTGTACATCTTCACCTGCATCAGCTCCATAGCGGCCCCAGGGGCCCCCAGGTAGGTGAGGACGTCCTCGATCTGGCCGCTCTCCTTCAAATACACCACATAGGCCCCCTTCCGCCCCGAAACCGCCGGGGTCAGGGGGAAGCCCTCGGCCTCGCACAGCAGGGTGTACAGGTCGTTGGCCAGGTTCTTGTGGGGCACGGCGTACTCCAGGTGGTACTCCTTGTTGGGGTCGGTGGCGGTGCCGCAGGTGAGGAACGCCCCCCGCAAAAACGCCGCCCCGCAGCCGGGCTCTTCCAGGTTGGCCCGGTTCAGCCGGAGGCTGGGCTCCCGGCCGGTGTGGCCGAAGGCCTCCAGCAGCTGGGCCCTGCCCCCCTCCTCCGGAAGGAACACCCGGTAGGCGGTACGCTTTCTCCGGCTCACCCCGAAGGTCAGCTCCCCAGAGACTCCCACCCCTGCGGCGGCCAGCTCCAGCAGCCGCCGGGCCACCGCCCCGTTCTCCGTGACGAAAGCCCCTTCCCGCAGGCGGAAGCACCGGGAGAACAGCCAGGCCCCGTAGCACTCCGCCAGCAGGTGCTCCCGGCGCTTCCACTCCACCCGGCACAGCTCGTTTTTAATGTCCGACGAAAAGGACATGGCGTTTCTCCTTCCCGGCCGGTTCAGGCCATGTTGTCCCGCAGTTCCCGCAGCCAGCGGGGCGGGTTGGATACCCTGGGAATCAACTCCCCGTTGCGGTACTCCGCCACCTCCACAAAGCCGTTGTCGTTGTCGAAAAACCGGGCTTCGTCGCAGTAAGGCAGCACCCGCAGCACGTCCGCAAAGCGGCTTTGGAAGCGGCGCTCCACGTCCTCCTTGGGAATGTCGTGGCCGCCCTTGGCCACCCGGTTCCGGATGCGCCCCAGGCTTTCCTCCATCGTGTCCAGGCCGATGTAATACAGGCGGATGGTGTAGCCCCGCTCCTTGGCACGGCGGATGGTGCGCTCGGTGCGCGCGCCGGACAGGGTGGTTTCCTGGGTGAAGCTGATGCCCTTCTCCAAGCATTCGTCTATGGTGCTGGGCCTATCCCCGTCGAGGACAGTCCCCAGGTCGAAGCGTTCAGCTTGCAAGATCCCCGCCAGACTGGACTTACCACAGCCGTCCACACCGCCGATGATGGTGTACAGTTTCACGGAACTCTCCCCTTTGCCCTAGTACTTCTGCATATCCCGGTGGGTGACGCTGCAGCGCACGCCCTGTTCGGCCAGGTGGTCGTGCATGTACTGGGCCAGGGCCACAGACCGGTGATGTCCCCCGGTGCAGCCCACGGCGATGACCAGCTGGCTCTTCCCCTCTTTGGCGTACAGGGGCAGCAGGTAGTCGATCATATCGGTGAACCGGGCCACAAAGCCCTTGGTCTCCTCCTTCTCCATGACGTATCGCTTCACCGGCAGGTCCAGGCCCGTCATGGGGCGGAGCTTCTCGTCGTAAAAGGGATTGGGCAGGCAGCGCACGTCGAAGACCAGGTCCGCCTCCATGGGGATGCCGAACTTAAAGCCGAAACTGATGCAGTGCACCGCCAGGGAGTCGCTGGCCTGGGTGAGGAACAGCTGGGCGATGCGGGACCGCAGCTGGGCCGGGGACACCCCAGAGGTGTCGATCACATAGTCCGAGCTCTCCTTCATGGGCTTGAGCATCTCCCGCTCCAGCTTCACCGCGCTCTCCAAAGAGCCGTTGAGCCCGTCGGACAGGGGGTGCTTTCTCCTGGTCTCTTTAAACCGCCGCACCAGCACCGCGTCCGAGGCGTCCAAAAACAGGATCTTATAGGACTTCTTGTCCCGCTTCAGCGCCTCCATGGCCTTGAAGAAGGACTTGAACAGCTCTCCCCCTCGGGTGTCGGTGACCACCGCCACCCGGCCCATAATGTCCTCGCTCTTCACGCAGAGGTCGTAAAACACGGGGATCAGGGCGGGGGGCAGGTTGTCCACGCAGAAAAAGCCCATATCCTCCATGGCGTGGAGGACCTGGGTCTTCCCCGCTCCGGAAAGCCCGGTGACGATCACAAATTCCATTTCCCTCTCCTCCCTCTCACACTTCTCCCGTGACCCGCACCTCCGGCTCTAAGGCCACGCCGAACTTCTCCTGCACCGTCTTTTGGATCAGGGCGATGAGGTCCAGCACGTCCTGGCAGGTGGCGCCCCCGGTGTTGACGATGAACCCCGCGTGCTTGGGGGACACCTGGGCCCCGCCCACCGACCGGCCCTTCAGCCCCGCCTGTTCGATGAGCGTCCCGGCGAAATGGCCTTCCGGCCGCTTGAACACGCTGCCGGCGCTGGGCATGTCGTAGGGCTGCTTGTCTTTCCGTCGGCCCATCAGCTCCTCCATCTTCCCGGCGATGGCCGCCGGCTCCCCGGGCTCTAACTGAAACTCCACCTGGGTGATGATCTCCCCGCTGCCCACGTACCGGCTTTTCCGGTAGCCGAAGGCCAGGTCCTCTCCCTGGGCCTCGCCTTCCCGGCCGTCGGAGGTCAGGTGGCGGACTTTCACCACCACGTCCTTCATCTCCCCGCCGTAGGCCCCGGCGTCCATGTAAGCCGCCCCGCCGATGGACCCGGGGATCCCCCAGGCAAACTCCAGGCCGGAGAGCCCCCGGTCCCGGGCAAAGGCGCACACCGAGGCAAGGGGCGCCCCCGCCCCGGCCAGCACCCGGCCGCCCGGCAGCAGTTCCACCTTCTGGAACTCCCCGGCAAGGGCCAGCACCGCCCCCCGGTAGCCCTTGTCGGACACCAGCAGGTTCGAGCCCTTCCCCAGCACCATCCTGGGGATGTTCCCCTGCTCCAGGGCCTGTAAGAGGCCTTTCAGCTGCCCCAAGTTCTCCAGGGTGTAGAGCCGGTCCGCCGGCCCTCCGATGCGGAAGGTGGTGCGGGGGGCCAGGGGCTCCCCCTCCTGGATCCGGCAGCCCAGTTCCCGGGCGGCCTGGTCCGCTCCCCTATAGTCCAGCATGGCCTTCTCCTCCTTCAGCTCTTTCTTCTCTCAAAGATCCCCGTGTACTTGCGCAAATAGTCATTCAGCCGCTCCGCCGAGGCGTTGAGGATCAGCTCCTCCGGGAAGTCGATCTCCGACAGCATCTCCAGGGCGTGGCCGAACTCCCCCACGTGCACCTCGAAGTGGGCGTCAGAGTCCACCACAATGGGCACCCCGTGCTTTTTGCAGCACAGCGCGATCTTCTTGCAGTTTTCGATGTTCTGCTTCCTGCTCACAAAGCTGTGGTCGTTGATCTCCACCAGCTTGTGGTTCTCCCCGAACAGGGGGATGACCTTCTCATAGTCGTAGGCGTAGTCCGGGTCCCCGCTGTGGGCGATGACGTTCACTTTGGGGTTTTTGGCCACCTGGGTCCACAGGTGGGTGGTCTTCTCCATGTCCGGGTTCCGCAGCCCCTCCAGGGGCAGGTGGTGGATGGAGGCCACCACCCAGTCCAGGCGGGGCTCGTCTTTGGGCTCTATGTCCAGGTGCCCTTCAAAGTCCACCACGTTGGCCTCTATCCCCACAATGAGCATCACCCCCCGGTAGTACAGGGGCAGCTCGTGGAGGCAGGAGAAGTACCAGTCCCGGGGGGAACCGGGCATGGACTTGGCGTGGTCGGTGACCGCCAGGGCGTACAGGCCCTTTTCCCCCGCCGCCCGGACCATCTCCGTCACCGTGCTGTAGGCGTGGTTGGAGGCCAGGGTGTGGGTGTGCAGATCGGCAATGATGGTGTATGGGTGGGTCATATATTTTCCAAGTCCTTTCTGATCTCGTCGCCCTGCAGGTCGTTGATGTCCATCCCCAGGCTGGAAAGAAGCTCCTGGGCGGCGTTGTAGCCCATTTTCTTCTGGCGGTTGTTCATGGCCGCCACCTCGATGATCACCGCCAGGTTCCGCCCGGGCTTGACGGGGATGGTCATCACCGGCACGCGAATGCCCAGAATCTCCGTGTACTCGCTGTCGATGCCCATGCGGTC
The DNA here is from genome assembly GCA_019115285.1 of Candidatus Acutalibacter pullistercoris. Taxonomy (GTDB): domain Bacteria; phylum Bacillota; class Clostridia; order Oscillospirales; family Acutalibacteraceae; genus Acutalibacter; species Acutalibacter pullistercoris. Next base: position 5,181 of record DXDU01000048.1, on the reverse strand, counting down.
GTAGACCTTGGTGGCGTCCCACAGCTCCATGTTGATGCACATGTCGATCTTCTCGGTGAGCTTTACAGCCCCCATGCCGAAGATCCGCCGGGCGTTGATGATGCCCACGCCCCTGAGCTCAATAAAGTGGCGGATATTCTCCGGCGCCCGGCCCACCAGGGACTTGTTGGACACCCGGCGGATCTCCACGGCGTCGTCGGCGATGAGCCGGTGCCCCCGCTTGATGAGCTCGATGGCGGTCTCGCTCTTGCCCACGCCGCTGTCCCCCACCAGGAGGATGCCCTCGCCGTAGACCTCCACCAGCACCCCGTGCCGGGTGATCCTGGGGGCCAGCTCCACGTTGAGGAAGCTGACCAGCCCCGCCACCACGTTGGAGGTAGAATCCTGGGCGGAGAGCAGGGGGATGCCGTAGAGCTTGGCGTTCTCCAGCATGGTGGGACAGGGCTGAATCCCCCGGGCCACGATCACCGCCGGAGGCTTTAAGGCGAAGTACCGGTGGATGACCCGGGCCTTCTCCTCGTCTCCCCACTTGTTGAGCAGGGCCATCTCCGACCGGCCCAGAATGGCGATGCGCTTGGGGTCGAAGTAATCGCAGAAGCCGTTGAGCTCCAGCCCCGGCCGGTTCACGTCCCGGGAGGTGATGAGGATCTCGTCCGCGCTTTTCGGTAAGTACAGCTCCCGCAGGCCAAGCTCCTGTATGACCCGGGAAAGTGGGATCTGGTAAACGTCTTCCATAGGACTGTCCACCTTTCTTTTTGCATGGAGCGGGCCCCGGCTTCCCCGATCCCCGCCCCCGTTTTCATTCCATCCTATTATAGACGAAGTCACGGGAAAAATAAAGCACCATTTCGCAAAGCCGGCCCCTCGCGGCCCCCCAAAGAAAAAAATTTCCCGTTTCTCAAAATTCCCTCTTGCATTTTCCACACAGCCGGTGTATAATAAACAAGCTTCCTCAAAGAGAGGCACCCATATCGCGGGGTGGAGCAGTTCGGTAGCTCGTCGGGCTCATAACCCGAAGGTCGTAGGTTCAAATCCTGCCCCCGCAACCAAAGACCCCAGGTTTTGTTACCTGGGGTTTTCTTTCGTTTTTTGTTGGACATCGCCAATATCTACCATCTCCATTTCGGCAGTTGCTGTGCAACCAGCACTGTTTTTTCGCCAAAACGGACAGCAAAGAACCACCCCAGAGCTTCTCGGCTCCGGGGTGGTTTTTCGTCCTGACCCATATCTGACCCATACCGCTTCCCCCTTGGTTTGGGTCAAACTCTGGAGCGGATACCACCCCATACCAGCCCCTGGAATCTTTCTCACGGCACCCTCTGCCCCAGAACCCCATCCATTTTCTTGGCCGCCTCCCGCTGGGCAGTGGTGGTAACGTGAGCATAGGTGTCTAAGGTGAAACCAGCGCTGAAGTGGCCCAGAATGGAAGAGACGGTTTTCACGTCCACCCCATTTTGCAGGGCCAAAGTGGCGAAGGTGTGGCGCAGATCGTGGAACCTCACATAGGGCAGCCCCGCCCGCTTCAGCACCCGGCGGAGCATATTCCGAACACTGTCCGGCGAGATGGGCCCGCCGTTGGGAGACGGGAACACATACTCACTGTGGGTTTTCTCCTGCTGGCTTCGCAGCACAGCCAGGGCCTGTTCTCCCAGGGGGATCACCCGGTAGGCGTTCTTGGTTTTCAACGGGGCCTCCACCACTTGCCCGTTGATTCTGGAAATCTGCCGCCGCACGGTGATGGTGCCCTGGTTGAAATCTACATCTTGCCACTTCAGCCCCAGCAGTTCGCCCCGACGCAGGCCCGTGGCCAGCTCCAGGTAGTACATCTCGAACACGCCTGTGTTTTTAGCTTCTTGTAAGAAAGCGCTGAGTTGGTCTGCGGTCAGCGTCTTCATCTCGTTACGCTCCACTCTCGGCAGGGCGCATCCCTCCGCTGGGTTGTGGGCGATGAGCTTTTGGTGAATTGCCAGCTGCAAGGCCGAGGAAATGATTTGATGGATATTCCGCACGGTCTTGGGGCCAAGGCCCTTGGGCTTCTTTTCCGACTCCTTTCGCTCCACCCGCCCGCCGGTGAGCAAGTCCCGGTAGAACTTCTGCAAGTCTAGGGTGGTCAACTTGGTGAGGGGAATCTGGCCGATAGCCGGGTCGATGTGGTTTTTGATGATTCCCCTGTACGTTGCGTGGGAACTGGGACGCACCTTGATGGTGGCGTAGTTTTCGTACCACACCTGCATCCACTGGCCCAGGGTGTACTGCCCGGCCTTGGCCACGTCCAGGCCCTTGGTTTCCTCAATGGCTTTGCGGAGTTTCTCCACCACCTCAGCCTGGGTTTTGCCCAGAACGTTCCGGTAGATGGCTTTTCCCTCAGGGGTGTGACCTGCTGTGTAGCGACCCTCCCAGCGACCGTCTTTCCGCTTGCGAATGCTGCCCTCGCCGTTGGCTCTTTTCTTTGCCATGCTGGTGGCCTCCTTTCTGTTTTCTTCAACCACCAACAGTACTCTAGAGGGCTGCGCAATGTCTACCCCTAGTTTTTCGAACCAGACGGAGAAAAATTGCCCCGCCTTTTGGTGGATTTACACCTGCCTGGGGCGGGGAAATTTCTTCAGGCCTATTCTTTGTTTAGCAGCGCAATTTTTGAGGTGGGATGCGATAATGATGGGCAGAGGGAAAAACTCACATGGACATCCCAAAACTGTAGCCCTCATCCTCTTCAAAGTCTTGGATATTTTCCAGCCGCTGGCCGTGGGCCAGCTTTTTGAGGGCCTCACGTTGCCGCTGTTTGCTTTCCGTCCAGACGGGTATGGGCGGCGGGTCCGGCACGTCCATGGCTTGCGTCATGTAGCGGGTCAGGGCTTCTGCATTGTAGGTCACGCCGTAAAGCCAGCCACAGGAGGGTTCCTCCCTGCCGGGTTCGAAGTTCGTCAGCTGGCGGTAGAGGAACAGGTATTCCAGGTTGTCCTTCAAAAATGTTTCGTCATGCAAGCTGGTATCCCGGCAGCGGAAGCCCTCTGGCGTGACGAAAGTGATGTGCTTGCGGTTGTCAGACCACCTCACTTGGTAGCCCTCCCGCTCCAGCCATTCGATGAAGCTTTCCTTATCCTCCGCCTCCCGCAAGGCTTGGTTGAGCACGAAAACCAGTTCCAGCTTCCAGCTCTCCCCGCGAAGCCCCGCCTGATATTCTCCAGGCTCCATGCGCTTTTTCCGACTATGCTTCTTCGATTTCGGGAGCACGCTCAGGTGGTACTTCATGCAGATCTGGTCGTTTACGTCCCGGTGGTGCTGCAAGTCCGCCGTGTTTTGATGGAGCTTCCTGCCGTCTACGCAGCTCACCGAATTCACGATCAGGTGGTTATGCAGGTGGCCGGTGTCGATGTGCGTTGCCACCAATACTTCAAAATCCGGGAACTCTTTCTCTGCAAGCTCCACTCCAATAGCGTTTGCCATCTGTGGGGAGAGCCTATCCCCCTCCGCAAAGGATTGGACGAAGTGGTAAAACTGGCGGCCCTCCATCTTGTGAAATCTCTTTTTCGTGGTGAGGAATTCGATATAGGAAGACTGAGGGACACAGTTATGACCCGCCACCAGAGAGATCCCTTTCCATAACGTTTTCTCATCTTTGGCGATATAGCCTATGGCTCCCGCCATTGATCCACGGGTCTGCTTTGCGTTACGAATCGCTACGAAAGTCGCCACGGTCACTCCTCCTCCCAGTAAATTTCTTCGATGAGGCCGTAGAGGTTTTTGTAAGCCTCGGTGAAATTTTCGGCGTCCACCAGGTCGATGCGGCCCATGTTGGCCAGTTTCGTCAGTTGGTTAAGGTTGCGCCCCTGGGCTTTCAGCTCGGATAGAATGGGGGCCAGCTCATCGGTCTGTCGTACATTTTTGCCCAGGGCGGACTTCACAATGTAGTCCGTGACGGTCATGTTCGCCTGCTTCGCCCTGCGTTCAATGGCGGCTTTTTCAGCTGGGGTCAGCCGTGCGGTGAGGATGGCTGTTTTCTTTTTCATGCGATTCTCCTCTCTGTCCTTTTTTCTGCATAACGTCCTTGACCTTCCTCCCCTTTAGGGGGCCAGGGGGGGCCGGGCTGCACCCGGCGAGTGCGTGCGGCGTATAGCCGGACGCTATGCTTGCCCTGCCTAAAGGCAGGTATTTTCTGCTTTTTACACTACCGCTACTGACCTCTATATGTCCAGCTTTTTATTCTTACATTTTTGTGACGATGCTCTTTGGTTACTAGGACTTTATTTTTCAGCTTTTTATCCATTCAGAACTTTCCTCCGGTGGCTTTTTACCGCTGCCGTCCAAACCTCCACAGGGGCCTCACGCTGGTCCAACAGGGCGTGTGAGGAACTTCCCTGGTGTAGTTTCCCCTACCCGGCCTCCAAAACCGCACACAGAGCCACACAGGGGCGAGTCTTGTTTTTCCCCCAGAACGAGCTTACCCCTCCCCCTAAAGGGGGAGGGGCTGGGTATCGTCTTTCTTGGGTTGGTCGGGTCGGCTCTGTTCGTTCAAAACTGGCTCACACGCCTCCAACAGGGCGGGTTTGCTGCTTCGATGGTGTCGTTCTCCTACCCAGTCACCTGACCGGCCACAAATCGCCGCACAGGGGCGAGTTTGGTTTTTGCCTGCTTGCTGGCGCATCTCAGGAGGATCACCCTCCCTTTCGGCAATCCCGTATAAGAACTCAGGCAGAAGAAAAAATACCTCTGCCCCACTTTTCTGAAATGGAACCAGTTAAGTCCGTCATCCCATGCAAGCGTTTCTTCAAACCCAGTGGGGTGAAGGCCTTTTCTTTGTTTATGCGGCGCAGATTTTGCGCTGCCAGAGGCGGGCCCCATGACATATGCTCCACGGTATTTTCGCACACAAACAGCGAACCCGGCCTGTCCTGGGCCGGGTTCAAAGCTATCACCTCAATCTTTGGCGGGGACGGCTCACCCCACCCTGTCTTGCTCCATTCTGTACGCCACGGCCTCGTGGATGGGCCGTATCGTGTACAGGAGCACACCGTTTTTCACTTTGCCGTCTCTCCCTTGGACGGTGGTCTTCTCTGTGTCGATGAGTCTCTTCTCCTCCAACCGGTGCACGTACTTCCGCACCGTGTTGGGGCTCATCCCTGTGCATTGGCCGATTCGCTTAAAGCTGGGCCAGCATTGATACGTCTCCCGGTCCTCGCAGAA
>DXDU01000047.1 GCA_019115285.1 Candidatus Acutalibacter pullistercoris | reverse complement strand
AGACGGCCACCGGCAGGCGGTGCTGGCGGAGAAGTCCCGAAACTTCAACGACAAAATCATGGAGGTGATGAAGGTGAACTTTTCCTCCTTCCTCCTCACCGATGGGCTGATTTACGGGGCGGTGGCAGTTTCCACCTGCATCGCTGCCGGGCAGCTGGCCGCGGGAGCCATCCCTTTTTCCAGCGGGCTGATGGTGCTGCTGCTGTCCTTTGGATTTTTCGGCTCGGTGCGGCAGCTGATGAACGCTACCCACTCTGCCTTGGCAGGTGTGTCCGCTGCGGACAAGGTAGAAAAACTGCTGGCCATCGACACCACCCGCCCCTACGACCCCACCCTGCCGGTGGAGAAGGCGCCCTATCCCGGCATCCGCATGGAGCATGTGTCCTTTGGCTATCAAGGCCGGGAGGCCGCCCTGCGGGATGTGTCCTTGGAGATCCCCAAGGGGAAGGTGACGGCCCTGGTGGGCCTTTCCGGCAGCGGGAAGTCCACCATCGCCTCCTTGCTCATGCGTTTCTACGACTGGGAGAAAGGCCGCATCCTGTTGGAGGGCCGGGACCTGGTCAGCCTTACCCCGGAGGAGCTGCGCCGCCGGGTGATCTTGGTGCCCCAAACGGTGAGCCTGTACAGCGGAACCATCCGGGAGAACCTGCGCATGGCCGCCCCAAGCGCCACCGATGGGGAGCTGCTGGAAGCTCTGGATCAGGTGCGTCTCAAGGAGTGGGTGCTGTCCCAACCGGAAGGGCTGGACACTTTTGTGGGGGACGCCGGGGGAAAACTTTCTGGGGGCCAGCGGCAGAAGATGGGCATTGCCCGGGCGCTGCTATGCCGGGCGGAGTACATCCTCTTTGACGAGGCTACCTCCAGCGTAGACCGGGACAGCGAGCAGGAAATTTGGAACTGCATCGGCGAGCTGGCCCAAACCCGCACGCTGCTCATCATCTCCCACCGGCTCTCCACCATCCGGGATGCGGACGTCATCTATGTGCTGGAGAAAGGGCAAGTTTCCCAGCGGGGGTCCCACCGGGAGCTGATGGCCCAGCCCGGGCTCTACCGTCGCCTGGTGGAGGAGCAGGCCCAGCTGGAGCAGCAGGGAGAGGAGGAGTGCTGCCATGGGTAAACGATTTGCCTATTCCATCCCCGCCATGACAAGGCGGCTGCTGAAAATCGCCGGGCCGGTAAAGGGGACTTTGTGGGTCTCCACTTTGGCCAGCGTTGTGGGGAATCTTTCCCAAATGGGGCTGATGGGCTTTGGGGCCATGCTGCTTTTGTCCTGCGCTGGGATGGTGGGCGGCCCGCCCTGGGGGTACGCCGGACTCATGGGGTTTTCCGCCCTGCTTATCGTTTTGGGGCGGTATATCGAAGGGGTGGTCTCCCACGCGGGGGCCTACCGGCTTTTGGCCAGCATGCGGGTGCATTTGTATGGGACCATCCGGAAGCTGGCGCCAGCCTGCCTGATGGACCGGGAGAAGGGCGACTTGCTCAACATTGCGGTGTCTGATATTGAAACAGTGGAATTCTTCTTCGCCCACACCATCGGCCCCATGTTCACCGTGATTCTTCTGCCCTGCGTGACCTTAGGGCTGGCGCTGTGGTTCCAGCCTCTGTTCGCTGCCGTACTGCTGCCGGTGTATTTGGTGGTCAGCGTGGTGTTCCCCTTGGCGGCGGTGAAGGCGGGCCGGGGAATGGGCATGCGGTACCGCGCCCGGCTGGGGGAGATGAAATCCCTGGTGCTGGAGAGCGTCTACGGCCTGCGGGATATCCAGATTTTCGGCTTTGGCGCCCGCCGGCTGGAGCAGGTGCAGGAGAAGAACCGGCAGGTCAACCAAGCGGCCCACGGCATGACGCTCCACCGGCAGGCGGTGTCTGCGGCTCCCACCTTCTTTGTCTACCTGGCCCGCATCCTCGTAATTGGGGTGGCATCCTGGCTGGCGGCGTCCGGCGCGCCCAACCCGGTGGGGACGGTGGTGCTTTCCTTTGTGGCGGCGGCCTCTTTTTCCTCCACCCAGTCTCTGACTATGGTGGTCTCCAGCCTGCTTGAAACCTACGCCGCCGCGGAGCGGCTGTTCCTCATCGAAGACACACCCCCGGAGGTCACCGAGCCTGTCCATCCTGTCTCCTGCGGGCCCATCCGCTCCATCCAATTCGACCATGTGGGTTTTTCCTACGGTAGCTCCTCCCGGGCCATATTGGAGGACTTCTGCCTGGAACTCTCCGGCCATGAAAAGCTAGGCATTGTGGGGGAGAGCGGCATTGGCAAATCCACGGTGCTCCGGCTGCTGCTCCGGTTTTGGAACCCCAAAAGCGGGCACATCCGGGTAAACGGCATTCCCCTGGAACGCGTGCCTTTGGAGGAGCTTCGTCGCCGGGTGGCCGTGCTGGAGCAGGACACGTTTCTCTTCAATGGCACGTTGGGGGAGAACATCGCCTTGGGCAAACCAGACGCCTCTCGGGAGGAAATCGCGGAGGCGGCCCGCCAGGCGGGGCTGGAAGAATTTATCAAAAACCTGCCCCAGGGGTACGATACCCCCATGGGCCAGATGGGGGCCAGGCTGTCCGGCGGTGAGCGGCAGCGGGTGGGCATTGCCCGGGTGATGCTATTGGATCCGGACGTGATTGTCATGGACGAGCCCACCAGCAGCCTGGACGTGCTCCACGAAAAGGAGCTGTTGCGC
>DXDU01000006.1 GCA_019115285.1 Candidatus Acutalibacter pullistercoris | reverse complement strand
AAGGAACGTGAGAGAGAAACTGATGGAGCGGCTGCGCCTGGTGACCCAGGAGGAACAGCGCCTGCTGGAAGGGGGCCAGGTGGAGCGGGAGCGGTACTCCGGCAAGCCCCTGGGCCCCGAGGTGCTGGCGGTGGACAGCCAGCGGCTCTTGGATCACGGGGAACTGATCACCCTGCGGACCCACACCAGGTTCGCCGCCTTCCCGGCCCACACCCACAACTACGTGGAGATCATGTACATGTGCAGCGGCCAGACGGTGCACTGGGTCAACGGCGGCCCGCCCCTGACCCTGCGGGCGGGGGAGCTGCTGTTCCTCAACCAGCACGCGGTGCACCAGGTGGAGCGGGCCGGGGCGGAGGACGTGGGGGTGAACTTCATTGTGCTGCCCCAATTTTTCGACTACGCCCTGGAGCTCATCGGCACCCACAACGTGCTGGGAAACTTCCTGCTCAGCGGCCTGCGGCAGCAGGGAGGGGGCATCAGCTTCCTCCACTTCCAGGTGGCGGGGGTGCCGGCGGTGCAGAACCTGGTGGAAAACCTGGTGGATAGCCTGGCCTTTCCCCAGCCGGGGACCAGAAGGCTCAACCAGGCCACCATGGGGGTGCTGTTCCTGCAGCTGCTCCACTGCACCCAGTCCCTGGCCCAGGAGGGCCCTGCCCAGGCGGAGGGCCCGGTGCTCTCCGCCCTGCGGGAGATTGAGGAGAATTACCGGTCGGCGGACCTGAGCCGGGTGGCCAGGCAGGAGCACCTGTCCCTGTCGGCCCTGAGCTCCGCGGTGCACCTGGCCACCGGCAGGACCTTTAAGGAGCTGCTTTTGGAAAAGCGGCTGAGCAAGGGGGCGGAGCTCCTGCGGGACACAGGGCTGCCTGTGGAGGACATCATCGCCGCGGTGGGGTACGAGAACACCAGCTACTTCTACCGGAAGTTCCGGGAGCGGTACGGGGTCTCCCCCCGGGACTACCGCCGGTCCCACAGAGGGCGAAGCTGAAAAATCAGGACGTGTTTTCCCGAAGACACGTCCTTTTCTTTTTCCACGGGAAGGAGTATGCTGAGACCGTGGAAAGGAGGGAGGACCGTGGCGTATCATCTGGCGGTGGACATCGGGGCCTCCTCCGGCCGGCACATTCTGGGCTGGCTGGAGGGCGGTTTGCTGCGCACCCGGGAGGTGTACCGCTTCGAGAACAAGGCAGAGAGAAAGAGGGGGCGCCTCTGCTGGGGCCTGGAGGCCCTGGGCCGAGAGGTGATCCGGGGGCTTGCCCGGTGCCGGGAGCTGGGGCACGTCCCGGAGACAGTGGGGGTGGACACCTGGGCGGTGGACTTCGCCCTGCTGGACGGGAAGGGACAGATTCTGGGGGACACGGTGGCCTACCGGGACAGCCGCACCCAGGGCATGGACCTGCTGGCGGAACAGCTGGTCTCCCCCCAGGAACTGTACCGCAGGACGGGGATACAGAAGCAGATCTTCAACACCCTCTACCAGCTGCTGGCGGTGAAGGCCCAGGAGCCGGAACTGCTGGACCAGGCGGAGAGCCTTTTGCTGGTACCGGACTATCTCCATTTCCTGCTCACCGGGAAGAGGAGCCAGGAGTACACCAATGCCACCACCACCGGCCTGGTCAGCGGGGAGGGGAAGGACTGGGACCGGGAGCTTCTGAAAAAACTGGGGCTGCCGGACCGGCTCTTCGGGCCCCTGTCCCTGCCGGGGACGGAGCTGGGGAGCCTGCGCCCCGCCCTCCGGGAGGAGCTGGGCTTTGACTGCCGGGTGGTGCTCCCCGCCACCCACGACACAGGCTCCGCCTTTCTGGCGGTGCCGGAGAGCGGCGGGCACTGGGCCACCCTCTCCAGCGGGACCTGGAGCCTGCTGGGGCTGGAGCTTCCCCACCCCATCCTCACTGAGGTGAGCCGGGAGCGGAACTTCACAAACGAGGGGGGCTACCAGTACCGCTTCCGGTATTTGAAGAACATCATGGGCCTGTGGATGATCCAGAACCTCCGCCGGGAGTTTGGCTCTCCCCAGGGCCTGCCCGGCTTCGGGGAGCTGTCCCGGTGGGCCCGGGAGGCGGGGGACTTCCCCAGCCGGGTGGAGGTGGACCACCAGAGCTTCCTGGCCCCGGCCTCTATGGCCCAGGCGGTGGGGGGCTTCTGCCGCCGCACCGGCCAGCCCGTCCCCGAGACACCAGGGGAGCTGCTTTCCTGCGTGTACCACAGCCTGGCCGGGTCTTACGCCAGGACCGTGCAGGAGCTGGAAGATCTGACAGGCCGTCGCCTCTCCGGCATCCACATCGTGGGCGGGGGCAGCCAGGATCAGTACCTGAACCAGCTCACCGCCAACGCCTGCGGGCTGCCGGTCACCGCCGGGCCCACCGAGGGCACGGCCCTGGGGAACCTGCTGGTGCAGATGATCGCCGCCGGGGAGTTAAAAGACCTGGAAGAGGCCAGGAAGGCCATTGGAAGAAGTTTTCAGATCAAGGAGGTCTTGCCATGTTAGTGGAAACAAAAGCTCGGGTGGGGGTGTTCGCCATCGCCCTGGGAGCGTACCTGCCTCAGTTCCCCAGCCTGGTGCCGGAATTCGAGAGCCAGTACGCCCGGTTCAAAGCCAGAATCCCCACCACCGTGGAGCTCATCGACGGGGGGATCGTCACCACCAAAGAGCAGTCCCAGGCGGCGGGGGACAAGTTCCGGGCCGCCGACGTGGACCTGGTGATCCTGCAGCTGCTCACCTACGCCACGTCCTACAATCTCCTCCCCACCGTGCGGGACCTGAACGTCCCCGTGCTGCTGGTGAACGTGCAGAAGAAGCGGGCCCCCGACTACGAGCACACCGACACCGCCACCTGGCTGGGGGAGCTGTACGCCTGCGGCGCCGTGGGGGAGATGGCCGCCGACCTGGACCGGGCGGGGAAGACCCACGCCGTCCTCACCGGGGTGGAGGAGGGGGGAGACCCTCATCTCCAGGAGGAGCTGGAGGACTGGTGCAGAGCCGCCCAGGTGCGGCGGCGGTTCCGGGACACGAACCTGGCCCAGGTGGGCCGGCCCTACCCCGGGATGATGGACCTGTACATCGACGAGACCAACCTGTACCACCGGATGTGGCTGTACACCAAACAGTTTGACTGGGAGAAGCTTTGGGCCATCGCCGATGATGTCACCGACCAGGCCCTGATAGGGGAAAAGGCCCAGGAGATTCTGGACACCTTCGACATCGAGGGCGGCGGCACCGTGGAAAAAGTGTGGGAGATGGCCCGGTACCTGGCGGCCTTTGAGGACTGGGTCAAGAGGGAGCGGATCGGCTTCATCGCCTCCCACTACGACGGCTTTGCCCAGGGCAAGGCCGGGGTGCTGGACTCCATGCTCATCCCCGCCTTCTCCATGCTCATCAAGCAGGGGGTGGCCTGCGCCGTGGAGGGGGACATCAAGGTGGCCATGGCCATGTCCATTTTAAAGACCATCGCCGGCACCGGCCAGCTGTCGGAGATGTACTCCATCGACTTTGACAAGGACCTGTGCATCATCGGCCACTCCGGCTCGGGAGACGCGGACATCTCCTGCAAAAAGCCCACCATGAAGATCGTCCCCGTGTTCCACGGGAAGACTGGCGGCGGGTATCTCACCCAGTTCTACCCCCACCTGGGGCCGGTGACGTACCTTGCCATCACCCAGGACCGGGACGGGCATTTCAAGTTCGTCGCGGCGGAGGGCGTCAACGAGGAGGGGCCCATCTTCACCTTTGGGGACACCAACATGCGCACCCGGTTCTCCTGCGGGGCCCGGGACTTTGTGGACCGGTGGAGCCAGGCAGGGCCCACCCACCACATGGCCGCCGCCTCTGGCCGGCACATTGACACCATTTTGAAGGTGGCCCAGTTCTTCCAGGTGCCGGTGGAGGTTATCACCCGGTGAGAGGACCCGCTGTCTTCCCGCAGAAACACACATTCCATGGAGGGAACCATCATGTCCATTCTTGAGATCCAAATCGTGAAAGACTATATCCGCATGTGCGAGGACGGCTGGCTCCAGGGCTGGCACGAGCGCAACGGCGGCAACCTGACCTACCGCATGAGGCCGGAAGAGGTGGCGCAGTGCCGCCCCTACTTCAAAGAGGTCCCGGGGGAGTGGGCGCCCATGGGCGTGCAGGCGGACAACCTGAAAGGGGAGTACTTCCTCTCCACCGGCAGCGGCAAGTATTTCCGCAACGTGCCCCTGGCCCCCCAGAACAACATCTGCATTGTGGAGATTAACGAGGCTGGGGATGCCTGGCGCATTGTCTGGGGCCTGGAACAGGGCGGCCGCCCCACCAGTGAGTTCCCCAGCCACTTTCTCAATCACAGCGTGCGAAAAGCCGCCACCCACGGCGCAAACCGGGTGATCTACCACGCCCACCCGGCCAATGTCATCGCCATGACCTATATCCTGCCCCTCACCGCCAAAGACTTTACCCGGGCCCTGTGGCAGTCCGCCACCGAGTGCCCTGTAGTCTTCCCCGGGGGGGTGGGGGTGGTGCCCTGGATGGTCCCCGGGGGCAGGGACATCGCCCTGGCCACCAGCAAGCTCATGGAGGAGTACGACGCGGCGGTGTGGGCCCACCACGGCCTGTTCGCCTCCGGCCCGGACTTCGACACCACCTTCGGGCTGATGCACACCATCGAGAAGGCGGCGCAGATCTACCTGCTGGCCCTCTCCGCCGGGCAGGGTAAGATCCGCCAGACTATCGAAGACGACCAGCTGCGGGCCATCGCCAGGGACTTTGGCGTCACCCTGCGGGAGGAGTTCCTGAATTGAAAAAAAGGCAGGCCGGAAGGCCTGCCTTTTTCGGGGAGATTACACCATCGAGAAGGCGGCCCAGATCTACCTGCTGGCCCTCTCCGCCGGGCAGGGGAAGATCCGCCAGACCATCCAGGACGGCCAGCTGCGGGCCATCGCCAGGGACTTTGGCGTCACCCTGCGGGAGGAGTTCCTGAATTGAAAAAAAGGCGGGCCGGAAGGCCTGTCTTTTTTCGCTGGTTTCTTCTGTCAGGGGAGCTTCTCCCCGCAGTGGTGGCACAGGCCGGGGCCGCTGTCCCGGCGCAGGGGCAGGAGCCTGCCGCAGTGGGGGCAGCGGTAAAACGCAAGCCAGAGGAAGACCGCTCCCAACAGCAGCACCGCCGCGGCGGCCAGCACCAGGCCCCGGGCCAGGCCGGGCTGGGGGAAGAGGGAGGCCAGGGGAACGGAGGCCACGCACAGGGCCCACCCGCAGGTGCAGAGGGCCACGGCAAGTTTTCCGGCCAGCTTGTAACCCATCGCTCACCCCTCCCCGTTTTACAAAGCAGGATACCAGGGGCCTGTTAGGACGGGAGGAACCTTGAGAAAACTCCGGGTAAAATCTCGCGGGGGTTTTGGGAAAATCTCCCTAGCCCTTGCCAAATCGGGCCGGCTGTGGAATAATAAAGGCACAGACTGCCAGAGGAGGGATACCTGTGAATTGGGACGCGTTCGACGAAAGAGCCAAAGCCCTGGGGCTTTTGAATCTCCAGGTGTGGAAAGACGGGGAAATAGCCCTGCGCCGGGACTACGACGGGGAGATCCGCCGGAACCAGTACTCCGCCAGCAAGAGCTTTACCAGCGCTGCCGTGGGCATCGCCCTGCGGGAGGGACTGCTCTCCCTGGAGGAGCCTTTGGTGGAGGCCTTCCCGGAAGAGCTGCCGGAGGACCCCTGCGAGAATTTGCGCAAGGCCAGGGTCCGGGACCTGCTCACCATGTGCCTGGGCCAGGGACAGGGGTACCTGATGGGGGAGCAGCGGCCCTTTTTAACGGAGCGGGACTGGGTGAAGTACTCCCTCTCCCTGCCCTTCCCCTACGCCCCGGGGGAGAAGTTCGTCTACAACAACGTGGGGCCGTATCTCGCCGGGGTCCTGGTGCAGCGCCGGGCGGGGTGCCACCTGGTCAGCTACCTGACCCCCAGGCTCTTTGCCCCCCTGGGCATACAGCGCCCCACCTGGGAGACCGATCCCCTGGGTTACACTTTTGGGGCCGGGGGGCTCTTTTTGTGCGTCACCGAGCTGGGGAAGTTCGGCCAGCTGCTCCTGCAGAAGGGGGAGTGGGAAGGCCGGCAGCTCGTGCCCCGGGAGTACCTGGAACAGGCCACAGCCAAGCAGGTGGAAAACGGGGAAGAGGGCTACGGCTACCTCTTCTGGCGGGGGAAGGACAACTCCTACCGGGCGGACGGGAAGTACGGCCAGTACGCCATCGTCCTGGAAGAGGAGGGGCTTCTGCTGGCCTGCAACGCCCAGTGCCCGCAACAGCGGGAACTGCTGGACTTCCTCCTGGGGGAGCGCCATGGGCTGCTTAAGAGCTGCTGCGAATAAAGCGAACTATCAAACAGGGAGGCCCAAGACGGCCTCCCTGTTCTCATACCCGGGGGATGGGGGGAATATAGTGAAAGGAAGAAGACCCGGGGGAGGAGAAAGTATGGAACTGCATCACGTGAGCTGCCAGGAGGCGGTGCGGCTGCTGGAGACAGACGGCGCCCGGGGCCTGAGCCGGGCCCAGGCCGCCCAGCGCCAGGCCAAGTGGGGGAAGAACCAGCTCCGGGAGGACCGGGGGCCGGGGCTTGCCCGGCGGTTTTTCCGGCAGTTTCAGGACTTTATGGTCCTGATCCTGCTGGGGGCGGCGGGGGTGTCCTACCTGGTCTCCCGGCTGCGGGGAGAGGGGGAGTACCTGGACAGCCTGATCATCCTGGCCATTGTCACCGCCAACGCCTGCATCGGCACCTTTCAGGAGTGGCGGGCGGACAAAGCCATCGCCGCCCTGCGCAAGCTCTCCTCCCCCCACGCCACAGTGGTGCGGGAGGGCAAGCGCCAGGTGGTGGACAGCGCCCAGCTGGTCCCTGGGGACCTGGTGATCCTCCAGGCGGGGGACCTGGTGCCGGCGGACCTGCGGCTTCTCAAATCCGTGGACCTGCAGACGGAGGAGTCCGCCTTGACAGGGGAGTCCCTGCCGGTGGAGAAGGACGCCCAGGCCCTGTGCGGGAAGCAGGCCCCCCTGGGGGAGCGGAAGAACACAGCCTTCGCCTTTACCGCCGTCACTGCCGGGGCGGGGGCCGGGGTGGTGGCAGCCACCGGCATGGACACCGCCGTGGGGAAGATCGCCGGGATGATCGCCCGGGAGGAGGCGCCCCAGACTCCGCTGCAGGAGCGGCTGAAGGAGACAGGGAAGCTTCTGGGGCTGGGGGTGCTGGCGGTGTGCGGGGCCATCTTCCTGCTGGGGCTGCTTCAGCACAGGGACC
This sequence comes from Candidatus Acutalibacter pullistercoris, assembly GCA_019115285.1. Lineage (GTDB taxonomy): Bacteria > Bacillota > Clostridia > Oscillospirales > Acutalibacteraceae > Acutalibacter > Acutalibacter pullistercoris. The sequence goes on along the minus strand of DXDU01000006.1, from coordinate 8,033 downwards.
CCTTGGAGATGTTCCTCATGGCGGTGAGTCTGGGGGTGGCCGCCATCCCCGAGGGGCTGACGGCGGTGGTCACCATTGTCCTGGCCATGGGGGTGAGCAGGCTTGCCAAGCAGCGGGCCATCGTCCGGCACATGCCGGCGGTGGAGACCTTGGGCAGCACCGGGGTGATCTGCTCCGACAAAACCGGCACCCTGACCCAGAACAGGATGACCGCCGTGGCCTTTTCCGGCGGCCGGGGCCGGGGGAGTCTGGACAGCCGGGAGGCCCAGTTCGCCCTGGAGCTGGCGTCCCTTTGCTCTAACGCGGAGGCGGGGGAGCGGGGGGAGATCCTGGGGGACCCCACCGAGGCGGCCTTCCTCCGGGCCTGCCGGGAGGAGAAGGCCCACTTGGAGCGCCTGGCCCCCCGGGTGGGGGAGATTCCCTTTTCCTCCCAGCGCAAGCGGATGACCACTGTCCACTCCCTAGGGCAGGGGCGGTACCGGGTCATCTCCAAGGGGGCGCCGGACGTGCTGCTGGCCCGGTGCGCATCGTGTTTGGGGGAGCAGGGCCCGGTCCCCCTGGGGCCCGGGCGGCGGGCCCAAATCCTGGGGGAGAACTCCGCCCTGGCAGGGGAGGCCCTGCGGGTGCTGGCGGTGGCCTACCGGGACAGGGAGGACCTCCCCCGGGAGGACAGGGAGTTGGAGAGCGGCCTGGTCTTCGCCGGGCTCATCGGCCTGGAGGACCCGCCCAGGCCCGGGGTGAAGGAGGCGGTGGCCCAATGCAGACGGGCGGGGATCACCCCGGTGATGATCACCGGGGACCACGCCGCCACGGCCTTGGCCATCGCCAGGCGGGTGGGCATCGCCGGCCCGGGGGACCGGGCTTTGACCGGGGAGGACCTGGACCGGATGGACGAGGCCGCCCTGGCCCGGGCCCTGCCGGGGACGAAGGTCTTCGCCCGGGTGTCTCCCGCCCATAAGGTGCTGCTGGTGAAGGCCTGCCAGCGCCAGGGCCTGGTGGCCGCCATGACCGGGGACGGGGTCAACGACGCCCCGGCCCTGAAGGCGGCGGACATCGGCTGCGCCATGGGGAAAAACGGCACGGAGGTGGCCAAATCCGCGGCGGACATGGTGCTCACCGACGACGACTTCTCCACCATCGTCTCCGCGGTGCGGGAGGGGCGGGGCATCTATCGGAACATCCGCAAGACCATCCACTTCCTTCTCTCCTGCAACATGGGGGAGGTGCTGGTGGTGCTGCTGGCCTTTTTGCTGGACCTGCCCGCTCCCCTGCTGCCCATCCAGCTGCTGTGGGTGAACCTGGTCACAGACTCCCTGCCCGCCCTGGCCCTGGGCGCGGACCCCATGGAGGAGGACGTGATGGAGGAGCCGCCCCACCCCAAGGGGGAGGGGATCTTCTCCGGGGGCATGGGGTTCTCCGTGGCGGTGGAGGGCTGCCTGGTGGGGGCGTTGGCCTTTCTGGCCTACACCCTGGGCCGGGTGTGGTTCGACGGCCCCGGCCCGGAGCCGGTGGTGGGCCGCACCATGGCCTTCTGCGTGCTGAGCCTTTCCCAGCTGGTGCACAGCTTCAACATGCGGTCCCGGCGGCCGGTGCTGCGGCTGGGGCTGTTCTCCAACCGGAAGCTCACCGCCGCCTGCGCCTTCTGCGCCTTTCTCATGGTGAGCGTGGTACTGTTCCCGCCCCTTGCCGCCCTGTTCCAGACCGCGGCATTGACGGGCTTTCAGTGGCTCCTGGTGGCGGCCCTGTCCCTGTGCCCCCTGCTGGTGGTGGAGGGGGAGAAGCTCCTGTGGGAGAGGCTGGCCCGCAAAAAGAAAAAGGAGAGGCGCTAAGGCGTCTCTCCTTTTTCCGCGGTCAATCCCGGTACGCTTCCTTCATCAGGGCGATCTCTTTTGCGTAGCCGTCTAAATCGTTGGGGGTCTCCAGGTAGAAGGGCAGGTCCCGCAGGGCGGGGTGGTTCACAACGCGGGTGAGGGCTTCCAGGCCCAGGGCGCCCTCGCCCAGCTTCTGGTGGCGGTCTTTGTGGCTGCCCAGGGGGTTCATGGAGTCGTTTAAGTGGATGGCCTTCAGCCGGGAGAGCCCGATGACCTTGTCAAACTCCGCCAGCACCCCGTCTAAGTCGTTTACAAGGTCGTAGCCCCCGTCGGAGACGTGGCAGGTGTCCAGGCAGACCCCCAGCTTGTCCGAGAGCTCCACTTGCTCCAGGATGGCCCGCAGTTCCTCAAAGCTGCGGCCCACCTCCGAGCCCTTTCCCGCCATGGTCTCCAGCAGCACCGTGGTGGACTGCTCCGGCCGCAGCACCTCGTTTAAGGCCTGGGCGATGAGGGCGATGCCAACTTCCGCTCCCTGCTTTACGTGGCTGCCGGGGTGGAAGTTGTACATACTCCCGGGGAGATGTTCCAGCCGGGAGAGGTCGTCTGCCATGGTCTCTTTCGCAAAAGTGCGCAGGCCCTCGTCGGCGGCGCAGGCGTTTAAGGTGTAGGGGGCGTGGGCCAGGATGGGGAAGAGGCCCTGCTCCTTCGCGAAGGCCCGGTAGGCGGCCACGTCCTCCAAGTCCAGGTCCTTGGCCTTGCCGCCCCGGGGGTTGCGGGTGAAGAACTGGAAGGTGTTGGCCCCAATCTTCACCGCCTCTTTCCCCATGGCCAGGTACCCTTTTGAGCTGGATAAATGACAGCCGATCTTCAGCATGTGGTCACGTCCTTTCACAAAAAAGAACAGGGCCGCCCCAAGGCAGCCCTGTGTTGGTTCGCGGGTTCTTACTTCCGCAGCTTCATGGCGGTGGCGGCGATGGACACGCCGAACAGCAGCCCCAGCATGTCGAACAGGTTGAAGCTGTCCAGGGCGATCTGGTTGTAGACCACGCCGGCCAGGCCCAGCAGGGCCAGGAGAATGCCGGTGACCATGGCGCCGGTGGCCACGTTCTTCAGGCAGAGGATGCCGCAGACGATGGCCAGCAGGGCCACGCCGTAGGCCAGGACGATCACCAGGATCTCCTGGGTCTGGTGGCCGGGCAGGATGCCCTGCAGGGTGCCGGCCAGGGCCAGGGAGCCCACAATGCCGTACACCAGGCCGAACAGCAGCATGATTACGCCGAAAATTTTCAGGGTCGTGCGATTGGTATTCTGATCCATGTTTTACCACTCCTGTAGCTTTGAATTCTTTCGCCGGGTAAGCATAGCAAAAGAGAGGAGCGGTGTCAAGTTAAATCAAGGGGATTTTGCAGGGCTGCACAAAATCGGAGGGGGTAGTCACCTAACCGCCTTTTTCGGCAGGGTGAGCCGGTAGCTCTCCCCAATCATGGTCTGGATGTCCGCCGCGGGCACGGTGCCGTCTAAGACGATGGTGTTCCAGTGGGCCTTGTTCATGTGGTAGGCGGGGCGCACCGCCGGGTAGGTGTTCCGCCAGAAGCCGGTCCACTCCGGGTCGCACTTCACGTTGACCCACACCTCCCCCTGGCGCTCATACACAAAGGCGAAGCCCTTCTCGTTCCCCCAGTGGCGCATCACCGTCCAGTTTCCGTCGTGGAAGGGGTAGTCCTCCCGCACGTCCTCCCCCAGGCTTTTGCAGTAGGCCACCACTGTCTCCCGCCGGGTCCAGTCATCCATGGTGTTCCCCTCTCTTTAAAAGGCATACCGTCTCCACATGGGCGGTGCCGGGGAACATATCCACCGGGGTGGCTTCCACCGGGGGGTAGCCCAACTGGGCGAAGAGCTTTAAGTCCCGGGCCAGGGTGGCGGGGTCGCAGGAGACATACACCACCCGCTGGGGGGCCATAGCCGCCACGGTGCGGACCAGCTCCGGGCTGCAGCCTTTGCGGGGCGGGTCCAAGATCACCACTTGGGGCCGCTCTCCCCGGGCTTCCAGCTCCGCCGCGGCCTGGGCCGCGTCCCCGCAAAGGAAGCTGGCGTTGGAAATCCCGTTCGCCCTGGCGTTCTCTCTGGCGTTTTCCACCGCCTGGGGGATGACCTCCACCCCCAGGAGCTTTTTGGCCCTGTTCGCCATGGAGAGCCCGATGGTGCCGGTGCCGCAGTACAGGTCCAAGAGAAACTCCGCCCCGGTGAGGGCGGCGTACTCCGCCGCCTTTTCGTAGAGCCGCTCCGCCTGGTCCCGGTTCACCTGGTAGAAGGAGAGGGGCGACAGCCGGAAGGTCAGGCCGCAGAGCTGGTCCTCGATGGCGTCCTTCCCCCACAGGGTGCGGCACTCCTTGCCCAGGGCCACGTTGGTCTTGTCCCGGTGGACGTTGAGCACCACGCTGGCAAGGCCGGGCACCTGTTCCCGGAAGGCCTCCACCAGTTCTTTCTCGTGGCGGAGCCTGGGGGCGTTTGCCACCACGCAGGCCAGCACCTCCCCGGTGCGAAAGCCCTTGCGCAGGTACAGCCGGCGCAGCACCCCGGTGTGGGAGGTCTCGTCGTAGATGGGATCCCCGTACTGGGCGGCCCACCGGCGGAAGGCCTCCATGGCCAGATCGAACTCCTTGGGCTGGAGCAGGCAACGGGGGCAGTCCACCACCCGGTGGGAGTTCACCGCGTAAAAGCCCAGGGTGAGCTGTCCGTCCTTCCCCCGGCCCAGGGGGAGCAGGGCCTTGTTCCGGTAGCCGCTGCGGCTCTCCGCCCCCAGAATGGGAGCCAAGGGCAGCTGGGGGAAGCCTCCGATCCGCACAAGGGCGTCCCGGACCCGCTGGGCCTTCAGCTCCAGCTCCCCCTGGTAGGTGATGTGCCGGTAGCAGCAGCCCCCGCACTGGGCGAACTGGGGGCAGTCCGGCTCCTGGCGCAGGGGAGAGGGGGCGAGAAGCTCCGTCACCTTGGCCCAGGCGTAGTTCTTGGCCACCTTTAAGAGTTTGATCCGGACCACGTCCCCCGGGGCGGTGAGGGGCACGAAGACGGCCAGGCCCTCCAGCCTGCCCACCCCGGCCCCTTGGGCGGTGACCCCGGTGATCTCCACCTGGGCCTCTTGGTTCTTTTTCCATTCCATGCGGCAGCCCTCCTGTGGTCCTATTGTAGCACGAGGCCAGGGAAAAACACAAGCGGGGCCCGAAAAACCGCGGAAAACCTGAAAAACTGAGCTTTTCCTTGTGCAATTTGATAAAAAGAAATTTTGCGAGTTTTTCAAATCAATACAAAAGGGAGATTCGGCCCAAAAACGTTGACATTCCGGGAAAAACTCGATATAATGAGAAGCGTAATCAAGAGTTCAAGTCCCGCGGCTTACAAGCCGCACTTTTCAATACAACTCCTCCCCAAAAGAAGGAAAAGGACCGGTTCGCCGGTCCTTTTCCTTTTTCTCTGCCAGTCAGGGGTTGGCCACGTTCTGGGGGCGGCCCTGGAGGAAGGCGGCGAAATTGTCGGCCACCGTCTGAATCAGCCGCTCCCGGGCCTCCCGGGAAGCCCAGGCCACGTGGGGGGTGAGCGGGCAGTTCTTGGCGGTGCGCAGGAACTCTCAGCCCGGCCGCCCAGTCAGGGGTTGGCCACGTTCTGGGGGCGGCCCTGGAGGAAGGCGGCGAAATTGTCGGCCACCGTCTGAATCAGCCGCTCCCGGGCCTCCCGGGAGGCCCAGGCCACGTGGGGAGTGACCAGGCAGTTCCTGGCGGTGAGCAGCGGGCAGTCGGGGGCGGGGGGCTCCTGGGCCAGCACGTCCAGGCCGGCCCCTGCCAGGCGGCCCTGGTTCAGGGCGTCGGCCAGGGCCTGCTCCCGAACAAGGCCGCCCCGGGCGGTGTTGATCAAAAAGGCGGTGGGCTTCATCAGCCCCAGGCGGCGGGCGTCCACCAGGCCCTGGGTCTGGGGGGTGAGGGGGCAGTGGAGGGAGACCACGTCGCTTTCCCGGAACAGGGTGTCCAGGTCCACCCAGCGACAGGCGGGGGCCTCCTTTTCGGTGCGGCTGGAGAGGAGCACCTCCATGCCCAGGGCCTGGCCCAGCCTGGCCATGGCTTTCCCGATGTTCCCGAAGCCCACGATGCCCAGCTTCTTGCCCCACAGTTCCGTCAGGGGCCAGGCCCCCGCGGCTTCGGCCTCCGCCTGGGACCACTCCCCCCGGCGCACCGCCTGGGAGTAGCTCTCCCCGTGGCTTGTCAGGCACAGCAGCAGGGACAGGGCGTGCTGGGCCACGGCCTCCACGCAGTAGTAGGGCACGTTGCACAGGGGGATGCCCCGCTCCCTGGCGGCGGCGCCGTCCACCTGGTTGACGCCGATGGACAGCGTGCCGATGTACCGCAGCTCCGGCAGGGCGTTCACGGTCTCCCGGTCCAGCCGCACCCGGTTGGTGATCAGGGCCCCGGCGCCCCTGGCCCGCTCCAAGAGCAGCTCCGGGGGCGTATTCGGGTACACGGTCAGGTCCCCCAGGGCCTCCAAGGGGGCCCAGGAGATGTCCCCCGGGTTGGTGGTGCCTCCGTCGAGCACGACGATCTTCACAAGATCCGCCTCCTTTCGCGCAGAGTCCGCGCGGCTTTCCTCCCAGTATACTCCCAAAGGCGCCCCGCCGCAAGAGCCGGGGGGAAGGCGGCAGAAAAAGGTTGATTCTCCTGGGGGTTTGTGGCATAATTTATTCTGAGAAATCATGGGAAGAAAGGTGCGAGACCTCTGTCATGCAAGGGAAGAAACACAACAACAAGGGGCTGATCCTCCGGTTCATCCCCTACTTCAAAAAGTACAAGTGGGTGCTGTTCTTCGATCTGTTCTGCGCCGCCCTCACCACGGTGTGCGAGCTGGTGCTGCCCATGCTGGTGCGGTATGTCACCAACGCGGGCATCAACGACCTGGCCTCCCTGACGGTGGAGCTGGTGCTGAAGATCGGGGCGCTGTACCTGTTCCTGCGGATTGTGGACGCGGCGGCCAACTTCTTCATGGCCTCCATCGGCCACATTATGGGGACGAAGATCGAGACCGACATGCGCACGGCCATGTTCGACCATCTGCAGAAGCTGTCGTTCCAGTACTTCGACAACACCAAGGTGGGGCAGATCATGACCCGCATCACCACCGACCTGTTCGATGTGACGGAGTTTGCCCACCACTGCCCGGAGGAGTTCTTCATCGCCGGGATCAAGATCATCGGCTCCTTTATCATCCTGTGCGGGGTCAACGTGTGGCTGACCCTCATCATGTTCACTATCGTGCCCTTTATCGTCATCGCGGCTATCTACTTCAACCGGAAGATGAAAGAGCAGTTCCGCCAGCAGCGGGTGCAGCTGGGGGAGATCAACGCCCAGGTGGAGGACAGTCTCCTGGGGGTGCGGGTGGTCAAGTCCTTCGCCAACGAGGACCTGGAGAAGGAGAAGTTCGAGCACGGCAACCAGGTGTTCTACAACGTCAAGCGCCACCGGTACTTCTACATGGGAGGCTTTGAGGCCTCCAACCGGCTGTTCGATGGCCTGATGAACCTGCTGGTGCTGGTGGCCGGGGCCCTGTTCATGATAAGGGGCTGGATCCAGCCCGCGGACCTGGTGGCCTACATGCTCTACGTGGGCACCCTGATCACCTCCATCCGGCGGCTGGTGCAGTTTGCCGAGCAGTTCCAGCAGGGCATGACCGGCGTGGAGCGGTTCTTCCAGGTGATGGACGCCGACGTGGACATCTTCGACGAGCCCGGGGCCAAGGACATTCAGATCAAGCGTGGGGACGTGACCTTCGAGAACGTGAGCTTCTCCTACGCCGACGACGGCAAGCAGGTGCTGTCCCACATCAACCTGAACGTGAAGGCCGGGGAGAACGTGGCCCTGGTGGGGCCCTCCGGCGGGGGCAAGACCACCCTGTGCAACCTGATCCCCCGGTTCTACGACGTGGACGAGGGCCGCATTTTAGTGGACGGCCAGGACATCCGCCACGTGACGCTGAACTCCCTGCGCAGCCAGATTGGCTTTGTGCAGCAGGACGTGTACCTGTTCTCCGGCACGGTGTTTGAGAACATCCAGTACGGCAAGCCCGGGGCCACCCGGGAGGAGGTCATAGAGGCCGCCCAGCGGGCCGGTGCTCACGAGTTCATCCTGGGGCTGCAAAACGGCTACGACACCTACGTGGGCGAGCGGGGCGTCAAGCTCTCCGGCG
>DXDU01000046.1 GCA_019115285.1 Candidatus Acutalibacter pullistercoris | reverse complement strand
ATGGAGTCCAGCTCCTCCTGGGTCAGCTCCGTGCGGCACACGGCCATGCCGTTTACCGTGGCGTCGGTAAACACCTGGACAAACTCCAGGCGGTTGCCCTCTTTTACGTACACACCCTTCACGTTCTCCGTCACCGTGGTGGACACGTTGCCGTTCCCGTCGGTGACGGTGGACTCCCAGTCCACGAAGCGCAGGGCCCGCTCGCTGACCAGAATGCCGGAGTAGCTGTGGACGTTGATCTGTACCATCTCGTTGCGCACTAAGGCGATGTCAGAGTCCATGTAGGAGCACTCCACCACCACAGCCGTCTCCCCGGTAGAGTGGTCTGTGTTCCGGGCCACGATTTCCCCGGGGATGCCGTCGGCGCTGGCGAAGGGGATGTCCAGGGTCACCTGGTCGGTATTTTCCAGCTTGATGAGCTGGTTCTCATCCAGGACAAACACCAGGTACCAGTTGAAGTCCCCGCAGACCTTGCCGGCGTAGCTGCCTGTGTTCTGCCGGGGCTCCTGGCTCAGCAGCTCTTTGGTCTGGCCCGGGGTGACGTCCTCCACGCTGTCGATGGACATCACGTTCTCCAGGCCGTCCACAGAGCTGATGAAGTACCCGGCCACCGGCGCGGTGATGGAGGACAGGGCCCCGCCCGCCGTGGCGGAGAGCTGGCTCTTTTCCACCTCCAGCTCGCTGATGTAGGCCTGGTAGTCCTGGGCGGTCTCCTCCCCCACAATGATCTGCCGCCGGTTCAGGGCGTTTTGCAGGGTGTCCTTCACCTGCCCCAGCTGGGAGAAACCCCCGTCCTGCAGGACCTTGGAGAGGTCTTCCAGGGAGGTGTAGATCTGGGAGCTGATGGCCGCGGTGTTGGCGGAGTAGAAGTCCGCTGGCTTGGAGAGGGCCTGCAGGTTCTCAATCTCCCGGTCGATGCGCTCCATTCTGTTCCAGGCGGCGGCGTCCTCCTCGGTGGCGTACACGTCGGCGATGACCCCGCCGGAGGCCACCCGGGTGCCGTCGGCCAGCCGGTAGCTGAGCACGCCGCTGTCCGTGCCGGGGACCAGGGTCTCGTTGCGCACGGCGAAGCCCTGGGCCTGCAGGCCGTCCGACACGGTGCCGTAGGACACCACCTCTGTCTCCACCCCCAGGTTGGAGAAGGAGAGGATGGCGTAGATGCCCACGTACAGCAGAATAAGCAAGGCGATGACCACCGCCGCGGCGGTTCTCACTTTTTTCGCGTTCATGTCGTTCCTCCCTGGGCTTCCGCGGGGAGAAGCCCCTGTTCTCTCAAAATGGCCTCTGCCTTCTCCAGAACCTGAGAAGGCCCGGCGCACTGGTCCAGATAGAGGAAGCTCACGTGTTCCTCCCGCTGGAACCAGGTGATCTGCCGCTTGGCGTACCGGCGGCTCTCCCGCTTGATGTCCTCCACCGCCTGCTCCAAGCTCACCTCCCCCCGAAAATAGGGGAACAGTTCCTTGTAGCCGATGGCCTGGGCGGCGGTGGTGGGGACGCCCCGCTCCTGGCACCAGGTAAAGAAGCGCCTGGCTTCCTCCAAAAGGCCTGCCTCCACCATGGCGTCCACCCGCCGGTCGATCCTGCGGTACAGGGTCTCTCGGCTGGCGAAGTTCAGACACAGCATGTGGTACCGGTAGGGGGAGCGGGCCTGCTTGGACCGGGCCGCCTGGTTGGAAAAGGGCTCCCCGGACAGCAGGCAGTACTCCAAGGCCCGCACCACCCGCTTCACGTTGTGGGGGTGGATCTGGGCGGCCCCTACGGGGTCCAGCTCCTCCAGGCGATGGTACAGGGCCTCCGGCCCCTCTTCCTCCCCTTGGCGGAACAGCTCTTGCCGCAGGGCCTCGTCCCGGGCGGTCTCCTCAAAGGAGAAGCCCCGCAGCAGGGACCGAGCGTAAAGCCCTGTCCCCCCCACCAGGATGGGCAGCTTCCCTCTGGCGTGGATGTCCCCGATGACCCGCCCCGCCAGGCCCACGTAGTCCGAGACGCTGAAGGCCTTGTCCCACTCCAGAAAGTCCACCAGGTGGTGGGGAGCCTGCCGGCGCTCCTCTGGGGTGGGCTGGGCGGTGCCGATGGGCAGCCCGCGGTAGATCTGCATAGAGTCGCAGGAGACGATCTCGCCCCCGTACTTTCTGGCCAGGGCCGCCCCCAGGGCGGTTTTGCCGGTGGCGGTGGGCCCCACCACGGCGATGACTGGGATCTTCTCCGCCATAGGCTAGACCCTCCCGAACTGGCGCTCGATGTCCCTGCGCCGCACCAGGATGTACACCGGCCGGCCGTGGGGGCAGTACCGCACCTGGGGATTGCGCTCCAGCTCCTCCACCAGGGAGATGAGCTCCTGGCGGCTGGTGGTGTCCCCAGCCTTCATGGCGGCACGGCAGGCCACGTTGTGGTACACCCAGTCCAGGTGCTCCGTGGTCAGGTCCGTCTTGTGGGCCGCCAGGTGCCCGGCGATCTCCATCACCGCCCCGGCGGCGTCGTCCCCGTCCAGCAGCAGGGGCACAGACCGCACCAATACGGTGCCGGCCCCAAAGTCCTCCACCTGGAACCCGGCGGCGGACAGCTCCTCAGTGTGCTCCAGCACGGCGGTGTACTCCTCTTTGTCCAGGGTCACCGCCACAGGCTGCAGCAGGGTCTGGGCCTCTCCCCCCTGCTTTTGGGCCTTCAGCCGCTCGTAGAGCAGCCGTTCGTGGGCGGCGTGCTTGTCGATGAACAGCAGGGCGTCCTTCCCGTGCTCCAGAATCAAGTAGGTGCCGAAGGCCTCCCCCACCACTTTAGAGGCGATCTCCTCCCTCTGGGGCTCTTCCCGGGGAGCTTCCGGCTCCTGCTGGGGAGTGCTTACCGGCGCTGTCTGCTGGCTGGGCAGGGGTTTGGGGGGAGCGGGCTCCTCCTCTTTGACAGGGGCGGCCTGCTGGGCCGCAGGCTCCGGCACCGGGTCCCTGTCCAGAATGGCCTGCCACTGGGGCGGCAGTTTCCTCTCCGGGGGCTGGACGCCGCCGCTGTCCCGCAGCACAGCTCCCCAGCCCTCCCGCTCCAGGCTGGGGCGTTCTTCCCGAGGGGCGGGGGCCGCTTTCGCGGGAACAGGCGCGGGAGATAGCCGCAGCTGCTCCTTTCTCTCCGGGAGAGGGGCGTAGGGCGAGGGCAGGGGCTTTTTCCACTCCATGACCTTAGGCCGGTCCAGGGCGGCCAGAGCGGACTTTACCCCGTGGTACACCGCGTCGAACACAGGGCGCTCCCGGACGAAGCGCACTTCCAGCTTGGCGGGATGGACGTTTACGTCCACCGCGGCGCTGGAGAGGCGCAGGTGCAGCACGCAGGCGGGGAACTTCCCCACCATGAGGGAGCCCTTATACGCTTCTTCCAGGGCAGCCATGGCGGTGCGGCACCGGATGAACCGCCCGTTGAGGAAGAAGTGCTGCATGGACCGGTTAGGCCGGCTTCCGGCGGGCTTGCTGATAAAGCCAGAGACCTTTACATGCTCCAGCTCATACTCCACCGGGATCAAGGTGGAGGAGAACTCTTTGCCGAACACGGCGTAAATGGCGGAGGACAGCTTGTTGTCCCCCGGGGTGTGGAGCACCTCTTTCCCCTCCCGGATGAACCGGAAGGAGATCTCCGGGTGGGACAGGGCCATCTTGTCCAGCACCCCCGCCACGGAGTTGCCCTCGGCGGCGTCCTTTTTCAGGAACTTCATGCGGGCCGGGGTGTTGTAGAACAGGTCCCGCACTACGATGGTGGTGCCGGCGGGGCAGCCGGCCTCCTCCAAGGTGTCCTCCTCCCCGCCGCCGCAGAGATACCTGGCGCCGGTCTGGGCGTCCTGGGTCCGGGTGAGCAGCTCCACATGGGCCACCGCCGAGATAGAGGCCAATGCCTCTCCCCGGAAGCCCAGGGTGCCGATGGCCTCCAGGTCGTCCTGCCGCCGGATCTTGCTGGTGGCGTGGCGGAGAAAGGCGGTGGGCACGTCCTCCGGGGCGATGCCGCAGCCGTTGTCCGTCACCCGCATGTAGGAGACGCCTCCCCGGCGGATCTCCACGGTGATGACGGAAGCCCCAGCGTCCACGGCGTTTTCCACCAGCTCTTTGATGACGGAAGAGGGCCGCTCCACCACTTCTCCCGCGGCGATCAGTTCCGCCACCTGTTTTTCCAGCACTTGAATGCGCGCCATAGCCCCGCCTCCTTTCCTCTTATTTCAGCATGCTGCACAGCTCGAACAGGGTGTTCATGCACTGTATGGGGGTCAAGCTGTTCACGTCCAGATTTCGCAGCTTCTGCAGCACTTCCCCGTCGGCTGTCTCCATGGTCAGCTGCACCGGCTCCTCGGAGAACCGGTGGGGCCGGGGACGCAGGCCTTCGGCGCCGGTGGCTTCCAGCTCTGTGAGGACCTGTTTGGCCCGGCGGATGACCTTTTCCGGCACTCCGGCCAGCTTGGCCACCTCGATGCCGAAGCTGTCGTCCGCCCCGCCCCGGACGATGCGCCGCAGGAATGTGATGTCGTCCCCCTTCTTTTTCACGGCGATGTTGAAGTTCTTCACCCCGGGCATCTCCTCCTCCATGGCGGTGAGCTCGTGGTAGTGGGTGGCGAACAGGGTCTTTGCCCCCACCAGGCGCTTGTCGTAGACGTACTCCAGCACCGCCTTGGCGATGCTCATGCCGTCGAAGGTGGAGGTGCCCCGGCCGATCTCGTCGAAGATGATTAGGCTGTTCTTGGTGGCGTTTTTCAGGATGTCCGCCACCTCCGCCATCTCGATCATAAAGGTGGACTGGCCGGAGGCCAGGTCGTCGGAGGCCCCCACTCTGGTGTAGATGCCGTCCACGATGCCCACCTCCGCCACGGCGGCGGGGACAAAGCAGCCGATCTGGGCCATGATGGTGATGATGGCGATCTGCCGCATGTAGGTGGACTTGCCCGCCATGTTGGGCCCGGTGATGATGGCCACCCGGTTGTCGTTTAGATCCATGTCCACGTCGTTGGGCACAAAGGGGCTGTCCTGGAGCAATGCCTCCACCACCGGGTGGCGGCTGTCTTTTAAGTAGAGCTTGCCGCTGAGGTTAATCACCGGCCGGGTGTAGTCGTTTTTCACGGAGACTCTGGCAAAGGAGCAGAGCACGTCCAGGGCAGCCACTGCCTTGGCGGAGGCCTGCACCCTGGGAAGCTGCTGGGCCACCCGGTCCCGCACCTGCTCGAAGAGCTTCGTCTCCAGCAGGATGGACTTGTCGTGGGCGCCCAAAATCCTGTTTTCCAGGTCTTTCAGCTCCTGGGTGATGTACCGCTCCCCGTTTGTCAGAGTCTGCTTGCGGATGTAATCCTCCGGCACCTGGGACTTGTAGGAGTTGGAGACCTCGATGTAGTAGCCGAACACCCGGTTGTAGCCGGTTTTCAGCTTGGGGATGCCCGTGCGCTCCTTCTCCCTGGCCTCCACCGCGGCGATGAGCTCCTTGCCACCGTTCATGTCCCGCTTGATCTCGTCTAACCGGCTGTCGTACCCCTCTTTGATGATCCCCCCTTCCCGGATGGTAAAGGGCGGGTCCTCCACGATGGAGGAGTCGATGAGGGAGGCCACGTCCTCCAGCCCGTCGATCTGCCGGTGCAGCTCTTTGAGGAGGGTGGACTCACACCCGGCCAGGGCCTGCTTCAGCCCAGGCAGGCGGCTCACCGCGGCGAACAGGGACCGCAGCTCCCGGCCGTTGGCGGAGCCGTAGACGATGCGGGTCATGATGCGCTCCAAGTCGTATATGCCGGTGAGCTGCTCCGTCACCTGGTCCAGCAGCTGGGGGCTGTCGAACAGCTCCTGCACCGCGTTTTGCCGCAGGGTGATCTTGGCCGGGCTGAGCAGGGGCTGCTCTAACCAGGTCTTGATCAGCCGCTTGCCCATGGCGGTCTTGGTCTGGTCCAACACCCAGAGCAGAGAGCCCCGCTTCTCCTTGGTGCGCAGCGTCTCCAAAATCTCCAGGTTCCGCCGGGCATTGAGGTCCAAAGTCATGGCGGTCTGTTCCGTCTCCAGCTGCAGCTCGTTCATCCGCTGCAGGCCGTTGATCTGGGTCCTGCTCAGATAGTCGAACAGCGCCCCCAGGGAGAGGACCAGGGCGGGCTTATCCACAATGTCCAGCTCTTCCAAAGACCGGCCCCCAAACTGCCCGGTGACCCGCTGGGCTGCGGCCCCCGGGTCTTCATAAAGGCTCTCGTCCAGGCACTCCACAGAGGCGTGAAGGCGCTCCTTCAAAAAGCCGGCCAGCTCCGTCAGGTCCGTGGCCTGGGGGTTTAAGAGGATCTCGCTGGGGTCGTACCGGGCCAGCCGGTCGGTGAGCAGGTGCAGGAGCCTGTCCCGCTGGGAGGCGGACAGCTGTTCCGCGGTGAGCTCCCCGGTGGACACGTCCCCGAAGCACAGCCCCACCGTCTCCCCGTTATAATACAGGGAGCAGATGTAGTTGTTCCGGCTCTCGTCTAGCATGGTGTTTTCCAGCACCGTGCCGGGAGTGATGACCCGGATCACGTCCCGCTTTACCAGGCCCTTTGCCAGCTTGGGGTCCTCCAGCTGCTCGCAGATGGCCACCTTGTAGCCCTTCTGCACCAGCTTTGCGATGTAGGACTCGGCGCTGTGAAAGGGCACGCCGCACATGGGGGCCCGCTCCTCCTGGCCGCACTCCCGGCCGGTCAGGGTGAGCTCCAGCTCCCGGGAGACTGTCTTGGCGTCGTTGAAGAACATCTCGTAGAAGTCGCCCAGCCGAAAGAAAAGTATGGTGTTGGGATACTTTTCCTTCATCTCGAAATACTGCTTCATCATCGGGGAAAAATCCGCCATGTGTGCTTACCAGCCCTTTCTCATCGCCCATGGCCAAAAGGCGGGGTCTCCCCCGCCCTGGCCTTCTTTCTCTCTTTCCGCTCAGTGGCAGCCGCCGCAGGAGGAGCAATCGCCGCCGCAGGAGGCGGGATCGTAATCCGCGGTGTTGGGATCTTCCCCGTCGGCGCACAGACCAATGATGCCGGTGATGCGCTGGAGCAGGGCGTCGAAGTCGTTCTTGGCCTCGTTATAGCGGAGCATATGCTCGTTCTCCATAATCCGCTGGTACACCGCCCGGAACTCCTCGTTCAGGCGCTTGATGGTCTCCTCGTTCCGGTCGTCCTTCTGGGCCTCGTTGTTGATGGCCATGCGCTTCAGGTTGAACTCGCCGATGGCCTCCTGCAGGGCCTGGTCCTCGTCGCTGGCCTTCCGGGCGGCCACCATAGCCACGTAGCGCTCGTCAGCCTGCAGGGCGCGGCCCAGTTCTCTCGTCACTTCGATGATGTCCATTGTAATTCCTCCATTTGAAATAAAAAATAAGAAATTGCGAATATTTTGAAAAGCCTTACGGCTATTTCCGCTTGTTTTTGATGAGGCGCTTTCCCAATCCCCCCACCACCAGGCACAAGACCATGCAGGCACCGGGGACGATGAGCCGTACAGTCCAGGGGGCGGACTGGGCGGCGTACAGGGCGGGGTGGGCGTTTACATCCCACAGCAGGTACAGGAGCCGGGCCAAAAACAGGCCTACGGACACGCCCATGACTACGGTGAGCCACCAGTCCAGCTTTTTCACAAAAAAACCTCCTTTATTCAACCAGCTCCCCGGTGAGGGTCCAGCCCTTGGCGCCGGTGACCTTCACCGTGGCGAATTGCCCCAGCAGCTCGTCCCCGCCAGGGAAGTCCACCATCAGGCTGCCGGCAGTGCGGCCGGAGAGCAGGGCTGTCTTGGGGGTGCGGTCCTCTACCAGCACCCGCTCCACCCGGCCCACCATGGCCTGGGACCGCCTGACAGCGATCTCCTCCTGGGCCTTCAGGAGCTGTGCGAACCACTGGGTCTTCTCCTCATGGGACACAGGGTCGGGCAGTTTCGCCGCCCGGGTGCCCTCCCGGGGGGAGTAGATAAAGGTGAAGAGATTGGTAAACTCCACCTCCCGGATCAGGGACAGGGTGTCCTGGAACTCTTCGTAAGTCTCCCCGGGGAAGCCCACGATCACGTCGGAAGTAAAGCTCACGTCGGGCATGACGCTTCTGGCGTAGCGGATCAGCTCCAGGTACTGTTCCCTGGTGTAGCGGCGGTTCATCTCTTTCAGCACCCGGTCGTTGCCGGACTGGAAGGGCAGGTGGATAAAGTGGGGGATATGCCGGCTGTGGGCGATGACGTCGAACAGCTCCTTGCTGGCGTCTTTGGGGTGAGAGGTCATAAAGCGGATGCGGTAGTCTCCCTCCACAGCGTCTAAACGCCGGAGAAGCTCAGCGAAGTTGATGTCCTCGTTCAGCCCCTTGCCGTAGGAATTCACGTTCTGCCCCAGCAGGGTGATCTCCTTATAGCCCTCGGCCACCAGCTGCCGGAATTCCTCCAGAATGAACTGGGGCTCCCGGCTTTTCTCCCGGCCCCGCACATAGGGCACGATGCAGTAGGAGCAGAAGTTGTCGCAGCCCACCATCACTGTCACCCAGGCCCTGGAAGTGCCGTCCCGGCGCACCGGCAGGCCTTCCAGCACCTCTTCCCCGTCCTCCCCGTGGAGGTACACCCGCTTCTCCTGGGAAAGGCAGGTGGAGAGCATCTCCGGCAGGCGGTGGATCACATGGGTGCCGAAGACCAGGTCCACAAAGGGGAAGCTCTTTTTCAGGCGCTGGGCCACCTGTTCCTGCTCGGTCATGCAGCCGCACACGGCGATGACCACCGAGGGATGGCGCTTTTTGATGTGCTTTAAGGCACCCACGTTG
Source organism: Candidatus Acutalibacter pullistercoris (assembly GCA_019115285.1). Classification (GTDB taxonomy): domain Bacteria; phylum Bacillota; class Clostridia; order Oscillospirales; family Acutalibacteraceae; genus Acutalibacter; species Acutalibacter pullistercoris. Next base: position 8,204 of record DXDU01000046.1, on the reverse strand, counting down.
CCGAACACCCGGTCCTCCGCGTGCTCTCGGACGGCGCAGGTGTTGAAGAGGATCAAGTCCGCCTCCTCGGGACCGTCGGTAAAGGAGAAGCCCATCTCCGCCAGCAAGCCCTTGATCTTCTCCCCGTCCGCCACGTTCTGCTGGCAGCCGTAGGTCCTTACAAAGGCCAGGGGCTTGTCCCCTCTGGTTCTCGTCTTCATGCGCTCCCGCACGTCGGCCATATAGGCCGCCTGCTGGGAGAGGATCTGCTGGGTCTCTCGATCCTGCAAACACGCCACCTCCACCACTTTACAAAATCCTATTTAGTATACCACAAACCGGGGAAAACTGCAAGAAAAACAGGTGGCCGGACTCACGTCCGGCCTGCCTGGGTAAATCTTCTTACAAAAGGACTTTGGTGCCCCCCGCCTGGCGGAAGGACAGCACGTAGCAGCTGCCCGCCCCGAAGACGCTCTCCATGCCCTGGCGGTAGCTCTCCAGAAGGGAGAAGGGCACGTAGGCCTGGATGGTCCCGGCAAAGCCGCCGCCGTGGACCCGGCAGGCCCCCTGGCCCTGCAGGAGTCGCTGGCTCAGAGCCAGCGCCAGGGTGATGCCCTGTTCTTTAGCCTGGGAGGGGGCGAACACGTTCTGCAGCCGCATGAGAGAGGATTGGCCGGACCGGTTCACCAGGGAGAGGAACGTTTCGAAATCCCCCTCTTTCAGGGCCTGGGCCTCCTCCTGGGCCAGGCGGTCGTCGTCGAAGAAGTGCATGGCCCGCAGCACCGCCCGGTCCCCCGCGGCGGCCCGGGCCTTGGCCAGATCGCGGTAGAAGTTCTCTTCCTCCACGTCCCGGAGGAACTCTTTCCCGAAGACCTGGGCCACCGCTTTCATCTCCGCGGGGATGGAGGCGTAGTCCCCGGTGAGGTCGGCGTGGTTGCCGCCGGTGTCCACCACGCACAGGGCGTGGCCGTAGCTGGCCAGGTCGAACTCCACCTTCTCCACCACAGGGGCGGCAGGGTCTTTAAAGTCCATGGCGGTGACGCCCCCCACAGAGCTGGCCATCTGGTCCAGCAGGCCGGAGGGTTTGCCGAAGTACACGTTCTCCGCGTACTGGGAGATGATGGCGGCGGTGATGGGGTCGATCTTCCCGTCGTTGTACAGGTGGCTGAGCACCGTGACCACCAGCACCTCAAAGGCGGCGGAGCTGGAAAGGCCGGAGCCCTTCAGCACCCGGGTGACAGTGTAGCAGTCAAAGCCCCCCACCTGGTAGCCCAGCTCCACGCACTTGGCGCAGATGCCCCGGATCAGGGACTGGGAGCCGGTATCCTCCTGGTGGATCTCAAGCTGGGATACATCCACCGTGTCCAGCTTGTCGTACTCCGCGGACTTTAACCGGATGACGCCGCTGTCGTTTTTCTCCACCAGGCCCACGATGTCCAGGTCCACCGCCCCGGCGATGACCCGGCCGTGGTTGTGGTCCGTGTGGTTGCCGCCGATCTCCGTGCGGCCCGGGGCGCTGAAGAACTCCCCGGCCTGGGGCTGGTAGCCGTAATACTGGGCAAAGCCCTGGCGAATGGCCTCATAGCGTTCTCTCTGCTGGGGGGCCTGCTCCCCATACAGCGCGGTAAACTGCATTTCCATGGTCTTATCCTGCCTTTCTCAATCTTCCAGCATGGCCAGCAGCTGGGCTTCCGTCACAACGGGAACGCCCAAGGCGTTGGCCTTTTCCAGTTTGCTGCCGGCCTCTTCCCCGGCCAGCACATAGCTTGTCTTTTTCGAGACGGAGGAGCTCACCTTGCCCCCGTGGCTCTCGATGAGCTGGGAGGCCTCCTTCCGGCTCATGGTGGGGAGGGTCCCGGTGAGGACGAAGGTGGCCCCCGATAGTTTCTGGCTGGCCTCCTCCTTTTTGTGAGCGGTCATGTTCAGCCCTAGCTCTGTCAGGCGCTCTACCAGGTCCCTGGCGGACTGCCGGGCAAAGAAGGCCGCCACCTCCCGGGCCATAATGCCCCCAAAGCCGGGGATCTCCGCCACCTGTTCCTCCCCGGCGGCCTCTAAGGCCTCCATGGTGGGGAAGGCCGTGCACAGAGTCTGGGCGGCCTTGGCCCCGATGTGGGGAATGCCCAGGGCGAACACCAGCCGGTACAAGTCGTTTCCCTTGGATTTTTCCAGGGCGGCCAGAAGGTTCTCCGCGCTCTTTTTCCCAAAGCGGTCCAGTTTGGAGAGCTTTCCCGCCTCCAGGGTGTACAGGTCCGCCGGGGAGCTGACCCAGCCCTTTTGCAGCAGCTGCTCCAGCAGGGCCGGCCCCAGGCCCTCAATGTCCATGGCGTCCCGGGAGGCGAAGTGGATCAGGTGCCGCAGCAGCTGGGCGGGGCACTGGGGGTTGACGCACCGGGTGGCGGCCTCCCCCTCTTCCCGGACCACCAGCTCCCCGCAGGAGGGGCAGCGCTCCGGCAGCTGGAAGGGCTCCTCCCCCGCCGGGGTCTCCACCACGGAGACCACCTCGGGGATGATCTCCCCGGCCTTGCGCAGGATTACCCGGGAGCCGATGGCGATGCCCTTCTCCAGGATGAAGTCCTGGTTGTGCAGGGTGGCCCGACTGACGGTGGTCCCCGCCAGGGTCACCGGCGAGAACACCCCGGTGGGGGTGAGCACCCCGGTGCGGCCCACGTTCACCTCGATGTCCAGGAGGGTGGTCTCCTTTTCCTCCGGCGGGTACTTGAAGGCCTCGGCCCACCGGGGGAATTTGGCGGTGCTGCCCAGCTCCTCCCGCTGGGCGAAGTCGTTGACTTTCACCACCGCCCCGTCAATGGGGTAGCTCAGCTCCCCCCGCTTCTCCCCCAGCTCCCGGATGAACTCCAGAATCTCCTCCATACTGCCGGAGCGCCTGTAGTCGGGGGACACTGTAAAGCCCAGCTCCTTTAAGCGCTCCAGGGACTGGTCGTGGCGGGAGAAGTCCTCCCCCCGGGCCTGCTGCACGTTAAAGACGAAAATGCTCAGCTCCCGCTGGGCGGTGACCCGGGGGTCCTTCTGCCGCAGGGAGCCCGCCGCGGCGTTTCTGGGGTTTTTAAAAGGCTTCTCCTCCAAAAGCTCCTGCCTGGCGCAGAGCCTTGAGAAGCTTTCGTCGGACATGTACACCTCGCCCCGCACCTCTAAAAAAGGCACGGGCTCCTTTAGGGTCTTGGGCACCGAGGCGATGGTGCGGATGTTCTCCGTCACGTCCTCCCCGGTGACGCCGTCCCCCCGGGTGGAGCCCCGGACGAACCGGCCGTTCTCGTATTCCAAGGCCACGGAAAGACCGTCGAACTTGGGTTCCACCACGTACTCCACCGAGCCCACCGCCTCCCGGACCCGCCGGTCGAAGGCCAGCAGCTCCTCCTCGGAGAAGGAGTCGTGCAGGCTCTCCAAGGGCACCTGGTGCACCACGGGAGCGAAGGTGTTGTACACCGCGCCGCCCACCTTCTGGGTGGGGGAATCCGCCGTCACCAGCTCTGGGAACTGGGCCTCCAGGTCCTCCAGCCGCCGGTAGAGCATGTCGTACTCCCGGTCGGAGATCTCCGGGTCGTCCTCTGTGTAGTATTTCCGGCTGTGGTACCGGACCTGCTCCCGCAGCTCCTCCAGGAGCTTCTGGGCCTCTTCTCTCTCCATGGTCTCTCCCTTCCTTCCATCCCGTTTTATCTTCCCAGCACCGCCGCCTGGGGGACTTCCCCCACGATCAGGGTCTCCGCCAGCACCGAGGCGGAGCGCTCCTCCGCCTGGGCCTCCAGGGTCTTCGACTGGGAATAGACCCTGGCGTGGACCACCATGGTGATCCGGTGGCAGCTCTGGTTCACCCCCGCGGAGAGCAGTTCCGTTTGGAATTCCACCTCCGCCGAGCCGGTAAAGCCCAGCCGCACCGGCACAGGGAACCCCCGGCCGTTGAGCAAAGCCACCCCGGTCAGGCTGCCCGCGGGCACGGTGACAGTGCTTCTGCCGGAGAGGGTCCTCTCCAGCTTTCCCAGGATCTTCTCCTTCACCTGGTGGAGGGCGGCGGCGTCTGCCTGCACCCCCACGATCCGGTCCTCCCCGTCCCGCTCCACCTGGACGAAGGGGCCTTCCGCCTCTTCCAGGGCCAGGCTCACCGCCTCCTCCACGCAGGACCGCACATGGGCCCGGGCGGCCTCCTCCAGCAGCTGGGGGGACAGGGACCACAGGCCCTGCTCACAAAACCACAGCAGGGCGGCCCCCGCCAGCAGGAGCAGCCACTTGCCTGGTTTCCTCTTCCGGCGGCTGCTGCGGTACCGGACAGGCAGACGAACAGGAAAACGCGCCACAAAACCACCCCGCGACTATCCTACGCAGGGCGGTTTGTCCGTGACAATCTCTTCAGTTTCCGGTCATGGCCGCCAGCCGGCGGAGGGTCTCCGCCACAGGCAGGCCCACGATGTTGGAGTAGTCCCCCTGAATGGACTGCACCAGCACCACGCCGATGCCCTCAATGCCGTAAGAGCCGGCCCGGCCCCGGGACTCTCCCGCCGCCACATAGGCTTCGATTTCCTCCTCTGTCAGCGGGTAGAAGGTGACCTGGGTCACCGCGTGGAAGACCTGTTCCTTCCCCTCCGCCAGCAGGCAGACCCCGGTGTACAGCTGGTGGGTCCTGCCGGAGAGCCGGCGCAGGGTGGCCTTGGCGTCCTGGTCGTCTTTGGGCTTTCCCAAGATTTTTCCGTCAATGCTCACCACAGAGTCCGCCGCGATGATGGCGTCCTCCTTCCCGCACAGGGGCTGCACCGCGTGCCCCTTCCGGCTGGCCAGACACTCCACGGTCTGGGCGGGGGTGTAGTCCTCCGGCACCGTCTCATCCACGCCGGAGACCTTCACCGTAAAGGGGATGCCCGCCTTTTCCAGCAGCATTTTCCTGCTGGGGGAGGCGGAGGCCAGCACGATGTTATTCCTGATCCGCAAAACCATTGGGGTTCATCCTCTGCCAGCGCAGGGCGTCGGCGCACATGTCGTCCAGGGATTTCTTGGCCTTCCAGCCCAGCTCGTTGTAGGCCTTGGTGCAGTCGGCGTAGCAGGTGGGGATGTCCCCAGGCCGCCGGGGATCCATAACGTAGGGGATCTCCTGCCCCGCCGCCTTGGAGAAAGCCGCGATGACCTCCAGCACGGAGTAGCCCTTCCCCGTGCCCAGGTTGTAGATCTTCAGGCCGCAGCCGCCCTTCTCAAAGAGCTGCAAAGCGGCGGCGTGGCCCTCGGCCAGGTCCACCACGTGGATGTAATCCCGCACGCCGGTGCCGTCGGGGGTGGGGTAATCGCTGCCGAAGACGTGGACCTTCTCCCGCTTGCCCACCACCACCTGGGTGATGTAGGGAGTCAGGTTGTTGGGGATGCCGTTGGGGTCCTCCCCGATGCGGCCGCTCTCGTGGGCGCCCACGGGGTTGAAGTACCGGAGGATCACCGGGTTAAAGCTGGGGTCGGCGTGGGCGCAGTCTGTCAGGATGCGCTCGATCATCAGCTTGGTGGTGCCGTAGGGGTTGGTGGTGGACAGGGGGAAATCCTCCCGGATAGGCACCGTGGCGGGATCGCCGTACACCGTGGCGGAGGAGCTGAACACCAGGTTCTTCACCCCAAACTCCTCCATCACATCCAGCAGGGCCAGGGTGGAGCACAGGTTGTTGTCGTAGTACCGAAGGGGGATGGATACGGACTCCCCCACGGCCTTCAGGCCGGCGAAGTGGATCACAGCGTCGAACTGGCCCTGGCGGAAGACTTCCCGCAGCTTCTCCTTGTCCCGCACGTCATAGGGGTAGAAGGCCACGTCTTTCCCGCTGAGCTCCTTGATCCGGTCCACCACCAGAGCCTTGCTGTTGCACAGGTTGTCCACAATGGTCACCTGGTGTCCCTGCTGCAGCAGAACGATGGAGGTGTGGCTGCCGATATACCCGGCGCCGCCAGTGACTAGGATCTTCACGAACGATCATCCTTTCCCGATTTTTTAGTGTCTTTATTATACTGGAAAAACCCATTAAAATACAAGGCTCTTTCAAAAAATGAGCAACATACCACCTGGAATGGTCAAAATAAGGAAAGAAAATTTCCCGCCGGCGGGGGCATACTAACGGGGAGACGCCGGGAAAGGAAGGACGAGCGATGAAGGGGATCTTATTTCTGCTGGGCAGCTGCGGCTACCCTGTGATCGAGCTGGCCTGGCGGGGCCACACCCACTACTCCATGGCCCTGGCCGGCGGGGTGTGCCTGTGCCTGATCGACCAGGTCTGCTGCGAAAAGCTCTCTGGGAAAAGCCTGCACATGCGGTGCGCCGCGGGCTCCGGCATCATCACCGGGGTGGAGCTGGTGCTGGGCCTTGTGTTCAACTCCCTCTTGGGCCAGCAGGTGTGGGACTATTCCCAGGTCCCCCTGAATCTCTTAGGCCAGGTGTGCCTGCCCTATTCCCTGTTGTGGGGGGTGCTGTCCCTGCCGGCTATGGGGGTGTGCCAGCTGTGCAAACGGGTGCGGTCCTTTCTGCTGGAGAGAAAAGATTTGCGAAAACCATTGACATGAGTCTTCCCTTTATGGTAATATATTACTCGCGCCAGACATGGAGAGGTGTCCGAGTGGTTTAAGGAGCTAGTCTTGAAAACTAGTGATCCCGCAAGGGACCAAGAGTTCGAATCTCTTCCTCTCCGCCACTTGACATCCAGCGAACTGCAAAAGTTTTCATGATAATTCACCATGGAGAAGTACCCAAGTGGTGAAGGGGCTCCCCTGCTAAGGGAGTAGGTCGGGAAACCGGCGCGAGGGTTCAAATCCCTCCTTCTCCGCCAAGAAAAGAGCCTGTCCTTTTGGACAGGCTCTTTTCTTTATGAGTGAGGGATTTGAGCCCGAGCGTCAATCTGCGCCGGAATTATACCGCGCTGGCCCTCAAAATTCCCCTTGCCCTCCCCCCTTCCCCTGGCGATTTTTACGGGAACCATCTGTTTTTTTCCGTGCGGCCCAGAAAAGTTTGGGAAGCCCATTGCAATTTTCCTTGGGTTTCTATATAATAATGACAAATGGGATCGGCCGGCTTCCTGTTTTTTTGCCGAAGCCGATACAAAAAAGCAAAGGAGTGTTTCCATTATGAAACTGGGCGTACTTACCAACGTTATCGGCGATACCCCGCTGAAGGAAGCTCTGGCCTACTTTAAGGGCCTGGGGATCCAGATGGTGGAGATCGGCTGCGGCGGTTATCCGGGCAAGGATCATTGCGATCCCGGCGTGCTGCTTCACGACGAAGCCAAGTTCAACGAGTTTGTGAAGACCATCGAGGAGTCCGGCCTGCAGATCAGCGCTCTCAGCTGCCATGGCAACCCTGTCCATCCCAACAAGGAGATCGCCAAGCAGTTTGACGACGACATGCACAACGCCGTGCTCATGGCTGAGAAGCTGGGCATCCACCAGATCAACTGCTTCTCCGGCTGCCCCGGCGACTGCCCCACCTCCGAGAATCCCAACTGGGTGGTCTGCGCTTGGCCCAACGAGTTCTGCGAAGTGGTAGAGTGGCAGTGGAACGAGATCCTCATCCCCTACTGGAAGGATTTCGTGGCCTTCGCCAAGTCTCACGGCGTGAACAAGATCGCCCTTGAGATGCACCAGGGCTTCTGCGTGTACAACACCTACACCCTGAAGAAGCTCCGCGAGGCCGTTGGTCCCGAGATCGGCGCCAACCTGGATCCCAGCCACCTGATTTGGCAGGGCATGGATCCCATCAAGGTCATCCGCGCCCTGGGCGGCGACGCCATCTTCCACGTCCATGCCAAGGACACCAAGATCGACCCCGTCAACGCCCCCATCGACGGCACCCTGGACTACCGTCCCTACGGCAACGAGATCGAGCGCTCCTGGATCTTCCGCTCCATCGGCTACGGCCACGACGAGCTGTTCTGGAAGGACTTCGTCTCCCAGCTGCGCCTGGTGGGCTACGATTACGTGCTCTCCATCGAGCATGAGGACAGCCTGATGAGCAAGAACGAGGGCCTGGTCAAGGCTTGCGACGTGCTTAAGCGCTCCATCACCTTCGAGGACAAGATGAGCGACGCCCGCTGGTTCTAAGCTTCTCTCTCCGAACATAGAAAAAGGCCTTCTCCCCTGGGAGAGGGCCTTTTTTGACGGCAGGCTGATTTCGAAACAAAAAACAAACAGCGGATGTGATCTCTCACATCCGCTGCTGTTTGGTGCCTCCGATCGGAATCGAACCAATGACACGAGGATTT
>DXDU01000045.1 GCA_019115285.1 Candidatus Acutalibacter pullistercoris | reverse complement strand
CGGTTCGGGCGCTGGTCGCCGGTGGCGACCGTTCAGCGCCGACCGAAGCGGGAGCTGAGACCGGTCCTGGACGGTGCCCACTGGGCACCAGGACCCCCTTGCACCCCCATTGTAGATAGCTACTTCTGAGGCAGCAGGCTATAAAACGTGGGGGGTTGTCAAAGGGGGGAGCGATAGCTCCCCCCTTTGGAATGAGATTATAGAGTAATATCCCCCTCCCGTACAGACAAGCTTGTGATTATCGCTCGGTAAAATTACGGGAGGGGGCAGGGGGTGGGCATCCAATAGCTTCCCCACACGGCAGGCGAGACCAGGGGGTGGGCTAGCACAAAACTTTCCCGCCCGGCCACGGGCCGGGCACGCGCCCCGGAGCGTCCTTTGCGGAGGGATTTTCACGGCCCGTCCGGCCACGGACCCCTGCGCGGGGCAAAAACTTTTATTGCTCCCCCTCCAGGTTCTGGGCGATCTTTTCGCACAGGGAGAGGAAGGTCTTCCGCTCCTGGGGGGTCAGGCCCTGGGAGATCCTGTTCTCCACGGACTGGATGGACGCCACGATCCGCTCGTGGTGCTGTATGGCCCGGGGGGTGAGCTGGATCTTTTTAAGCCGGGCGTCCTGGGCCACGGAGCTGCGGGTGATCAGCCCCTTCTTCTCCATGAGCTGTAAAAGCCCTGTCACCGTGGAGCGCCGCACGGAAAAGTGGGCCTGCAGGTCCCGCTGGAACACGTCCTTGCCCTGGTTTTCGTACAGGTAGCCGATGATCCACCCCTGGATGCCGGAGATCTGGTCCTCCCCCTGGGCGTGGGTCTCCCGGTCCACCAGGCGTTTCGTCAGCCGGGACAGCCGGTGCAGCTGAAATCCGATCTCCTCCCTGCGGTCCATAGGACACTTCCCTTCCGCGCCAGATCGTTCGGCGCACGTATTGTTAGAACGCTAACAGTATACACCTTTTTCCCTGTCCTGTCAACGCGGAGGTGAATTTGTGACGTTTCCCGGTGTTTTCGTTTCTTCTGCAAGAGAAACTTTTCTTTTCGGCCCGGTTTCGGTATAATAAAAAGGTTGAGGCGGCAGCTTTGGGAACAGGGCGCCGCCGGGGTATTATTTTTGAGAGCCCCAGGCCGGGAGCAGCCCGGTCCCGGGGAGAAACTGGGCGCTGGGCGCCTTTTGGAAAAGAGGGATGCGCGTTGGACGCTGTCCACAATCTGTGGAGCTTTATAGGCTCCGCCACCCAGATGACGGTGATCATCCCCGCGGTGCTGGCCATGGCGCCCTGGTGGCGGTTCTCCCGCCGGGTCATGGTGGCCTGGGCCGTGGGGCTGGAGGTCTTCATGGGGGTAATGGCCTGGGGAATCTGGGCTCTGCTGGGGCTCAGCGACCTGTCGGTGTGGCTGGTGGGGCTGCTGGCTCCCACGGTGTGCTCGTACGTGTTATGGTACTGCTGCAGCCTGCGGGGGGGCCGGTTCCTGTTCATGATGGTGACCCTGGCCCTCTATAGCCTTCTGTGCGAGAGCATCGCCGGGATGCTCTACCCCAGAAGCACGCTGCAGTGGGACGTGCTGCGGATCTTGGTGGCGTTGGTGCTGTTCTTCCTGCTGTACCTGTTCTGGCGCAAGTACCTGCTGGAGATGCTGGACGCCGGGCAGATCAACTGGACGGAGATGTCCCTCATTCCCTTTATGCTGTGGGTGTGCATGTTCACGGTGTACCTGCCCAAGATCTTCGCCGAAGACACCATGCCCGCTCCCTTTACCCTGATCTACGTGGCGGCGGTGGTGCTCATCTACGTTATGCTGTACCTGTTCCAGCGGGCCACCTTAGAGGAGGCAGAGTCCCGCAAGTACGGGGCGCTGCTCCAGTCGGAGATACGGTTTTTAGAGCGGGAGACCCGCCACGCCAAAACCGTGGAGGAGAGCACCAAGATCCTCCGCCACGACCTGCGGCACTTCACTAGGCTCATTCAGGGCTCTCTGGACCGGGGGGACCTGGACTCTGCCCGGCAGGTGACCGCCCTGCTGGAGGAGAAGGCCAGCGCCCTGATGCGGGAGGGGGACCAGAAGCGCTACACCGGCCGTCCCCTGCTGGACACGGTGCTCTCTCAGGCCCAGGAGCGGGCCAGGGAGCTGGGGGCCGGGTTCACCGTGGGGGTGGACCTGCCCGATCACCTGCCCATGGAGGACGCGGAGCTGGCGGTGACCTTCTCCAACGCATTGGAAAACGCCTTGAACGCCGTGGCCCAAGAACCCCCGGGGGCGGGTCGATGGGTGGCCGTCCACGGGAAGAACCTGGGCAGCCAGTACCTGCTGGAGTTCGCCAACGCCTTTTCCGGCCAGGTAGAGCTGGACAGCAAGACCAGCCTCCCCAGGGGCGGCGCCCAGGGCCACGGCTACGGGACCATGTCCATCGCCCGGTTCGTCAAACGGTACAGCGGCGCCGTGGACTGCCAGGTGAAAGACGGCAAGTTCCTCCTGCGCGTGCTGCTGTGAGGCGCGTGGCGCCAGCCACCCCACCCCCGTCTCGCGTGGCCGCGCGGGGGTCCGTGGCCGGACGGGCCAGGGAAAACCCCTATCCGTTCGCTTCGCTCACTCACCGGGGTTTTCGGGTAGGTTTTCCCAACCTGGAGGAATAGAGAGACCTAAAATCCCGGCGCACGCAGTGCAGAGGGATTTTCCTGGCTTGCGGTGCCAACCGCCCCACCCCCTGGTCTCCGCTGCCGGGTAAGATAGTTTTGAGAGACCCACCCCCTACCCCCTCCCATGCACGCACCCTGCAAAAGAGGATAGCCTACCGGCATGGGAGGGGGAGAAAGTTATATAGTTTAATATCAAAGGGGGGAGACATTCGTCTCCCCCCTTTGACAACCCCTCTAAGTGCTGCCCTCTCAGTCAGCGCTGCGCGCTGCCAGCTCTCCCAAAGGGAGAGCCGAGTAAGGCCACCCTCGTCTCGCC
>DXDU01000044.1 GCA_019115285.1 Candidatus Acutalibacter pullistercoris | reverse complement strand
CGCCCGCAAAAAGAAAAAGGCGGGAGGCCGCCCGATTTTCCCTCTCCCCCCTCCGTCCCAGGGGAGGGGAAACGCCCTAACCAGGGCCGGTCTTCCCGCCCGCAAAAAGAAAAAGGCGGGGAGCCGCCCTCTCCCCCTCCGCCCCCAGGGGAGGGGGAACACCCTAACCGAGGCCGGTCTTCCCGCCCGCAAAAAGAAAAAGGCGGGGAGCCGCCCTCTCCCCCTCCGTCCCCAGGGGAGGGGAAACACCTTAGCCGGGGACGGTCTCCCCGCCCCCAAAAAGAAAAAGGCGGGAAAACCGCCCTTGTTCTTTATTGGTCCGGCTGCTCCCAGGGGCAGGTCAGCTCCATCATCTTCTCGATGGCCACGTGGAGCATCTGGGCCTGGGGGGTGTCGGCGGCCTTGTAGTAGACTTCCTTCCCCGCCCGGCGGCTGACGATCAGGCCGCTGGCCTTCAGCTGCCGCAGGTGGTGGGACACCGCCGGGCTGGACATGGACACCAGCGCCGCCAGGTTGATGACGCACTCCTCACAGTGGCACAGCAGCCAGAAGATCCGCAGCCGGCTCCGGTCCGACAGCTGCCGGAAGATCTCCGCCACCGTCTGGAACCCCTCTTCTCCCGGCATGTGGGACAGCTCCCGCTCGATGGACTGTCCGTGGTCGTGAGGCAGATTTTCCACCAGGCTCCCCCCTTTCTTTACACTCCCATTATTGTACCACGTTTTCCCCGGGGAGGGTAGCCCCGGGGACCCTCTTTTTTTCGAAAAACCTTCCCCCGCCCCCTTGACAAATCCCTTGCTTTGGGCTATGATACAGGTAAACGATTAAGTAATCGTTGAAATGTTGTCCCTTCCTAAAGGAGCTGTCTCAGATGAAAAAATCTTACAAGATCGACGTGGACTGCGCCAACTGCGCCAACAAGATGGAAGCCGCCGCCCAGAAGACCCCGGGGGTCAAAGACTGCGTGGTGAACTTTATGACCCTGAAAATGAACGTGGAGTTTGAGGAGGGGCAGGACCCCAAAGCCGTGATGGCCCAGGTCCGCCAGGCCTGCAAACGGGTGGAGGACGACTGCGAGATCTACCTGTAACAGAACATAGGGCGGTTTTCCCCGCCCTTCTCTTTCCCCAAACAATTAAACATCTGCTTAATTATAGCGATCTGGACGGAGGCGTCGTGATGCAAGAACTGGTTGTAACCATTCTCCTGGGCCTGCTGGCCCTGGGAGGCCTGGGAATGCTCCTGTGGGGGCGGTCCCCAAAAAGCAATATGACAAAGCGCCAAAAGAAGACCCTGCTGCGGATTGTGGAGGCCACGGCCCTGCTGCTCCTGCTGCAGCTGCTGCCCCCCTCCCTGTTCGAGGCCCTGGGGCCCGCCGGGTTTTGGGTGCGGCTGGGGCTGTACCTGCTGGATTACCTGCTCATCGGCTACGACATCCTCCTGAAGGCGGCCAAGGGCATCAAGAACCGCCAGGTCTTCGACGAGTGCTTCCTCATGGCGGTGGCCACGGTGGGAGCTTTCGCCCTGGCCCTGTTCGCCCGCACCGGGGACTACACCGAGGCCATCGCCGTCATGCTGTTCTACCAGGTGGGCGAGTGGTTCCAGTCCTACGCCGTGGGCAAGAGCCGCCGGAACATCACGGAGCTCATGGACATCCGCCCGGACTACGCCAACGTAGAGCAGGACGGCCAGCTCCTCCAGGTGGACCCTGACGAGGTGAGCATCGGCACTGTGATTGTGGTGCGGCCGGGGGAGAAGGTGCCCATCGACGGGGTGGTGGCGGAGGGCTCCTCCTCCCTGGACACCGCCGCCCTCACCGGGGAGAGCCTGCCCCGGGAGGTGAAAGAGGGAGACGAGATCGTCAGCGGCTGCGTGAACCTCCAGGGCCTACTGAAGGTCCGTACCACCAAGGAGTTCGGGGAGTCCACCGTCTCCAAGATTCTGGACCTGGTGGAGAACGCCAGCTCCAGAAAGTCCAAGTCCGAGGACTTCATCTCCAAGTTCGCCAGGATTTACACCCCGGTAGTGTGCTTCGCCGCCCTGGCCCTGGCCCTGCTGCCTCCCCTTGTAAGCCTGCTTGTGGGAGCGGCTCCCCAGTGGGGCCAGTGGGTGTACCGGGCCCTGACCTTCCTGGTCATCTCCTGCCCCTGCGCCCTGGTGATCTCCATCCCCCTGTCCTTCTTCGCGGGCATTGGGGGCGCCAGCAACGCCGGGGTGCTGGTGAAGGGCTCCAACTACCTGGAGACCCTTTCCCAGACAAAAACCGTGGTCTTCGACAAGACCGGCACCCTGACCCAAGGGGTGTTTGAGGTAAACGCCGTGCACCACAGCCCCCTGAGGGAGGAACAGCTGCTGGAGTACGCCGCCCTGGCGGAGAGCTCCTCCTCCCACCCCATCAGCAAGAGCCTGCAGCGGGCCTGGGGCAAAGACATAGACCGCAGCCGGGTGACGGACGTACAGGAATACAGCGGCAGCGGCGTCACCGCCCTGGTGGACGGGGTCCCCGTGGCGGCGGGGAACCAGAAGCTCATGGAGCGGCTGGGGATCGACTACCACAACTGCCACTGCCCCGGCACCATCATCCACATGGCCGTGGGGGGAGCGTACGCCGGGCACATCGTCATCTCCGACGTGGTAAAGCCCCAGGCCAAGGAGGCCATCGCCGCCCTGGCAGACGCAGGAGTGTGGGAGACCGTCATGCTCACCGGGGACAGGAAAAAGGCAGCCGACGCCGTGGCCCAGAGCCTGGGCATCCAGCAGGTGTACAGCGAGCTCCTCCCCGCCGGGAAGGTGGAGAAGGTGGAGGAGCTGCTCCGCCGGGAGACGGGCAAGGGGAAGCTGGCCTTTGTGGGCGACGGCATCAACGACGCCCCGGTGCTGGGCCGGGCGGACATTGGCATCGCCATGGGGGCCATGGGCTCCGACGCCGCCATCGAGGCCGCCGACGTGGTGCTCATGGACGACGACCCCAGAAAGATCGCCAAGGCCATCAAGATCAGCCGGAAGTGCCTTGCCATCGTCTACCAGAACATCGTCTTCGCCATCGGGGTGAAGGTGCTGTGTCTGGTCCTGGGAGCCCTGGGCCTGGCCAACATGTGGCTGGCCATTTTCGCCGACGTGGGGGTCATGGTCCTGGCCGTCCTCAACGCCATCCGCGCCCTGTTCGTCAAAAACCTGTGAGCCCCACACCCCCGGTTTTTACCTGCCTCACCTATGGCGTGGGTGAGTTTTGCGAAGCCCACCGCCGTCTCGCCTGCCGGGTCCGTGGCCGGACGGGCCAGGGAAAACCCCTATCCGCTCACTTCGTTCGCTCACCGGGGTTTTCGGGGATGGTCTTCGCAACCTCGTCGGTCAAGGCGACTTAAAATCCCGGAGCGCCCTTTGCGGGGGGATTTTATTGCCCAGCGCGGGCACGCGCCCCACCCCCTGCCCCCTCCCGTAAGGGGACGAAAGCTA
>DXDU01000043.1 GCA_019115285.1 Candidatus Acutalibacter pullistercoris | reverse complement strand
TCATATTTACGTGCCACTTTGAATACCTCCTTATTCTCTTGGTTTTATTATGAAATCCTTGAGAATAAGCTGTCAACTTTTTTTATACCACACCACACCCACACAAATTCCGGCACACAATGGCAAGCCTGCTGTATTTCAACCACGCGGACAGCGTTTCCATCTCCAAACGGCTGGGCCATGCCCGGGTGAGCACCACCACGGACATCTATACCCATCTGATCGCCCAGGCCGATGAAGCTGCCAGCGAGTGCATCGCGGATGCGGTGCTTCGGAAGAAAGCATAGGTGCCGGGGCAAAATAGGCAAAAAAGAAAGGCGGGAAGCGGAACCCAAGCGGGCCTGTTTCTCGCCTTTTGTTGTGCGTTTTTTTGAGGTTGTGCGTAAATTGTGCGTAAATCTGGAGAACGGGAGCCGCTTCCCAGAAAAAGAAAAATCCCAGGAACCGTATGATTCCTGGGAAATTCTGTGGCGCGCCAGGAGGGACTCGAACCCCCGACCTTTTGGTTCGTAGCCAAACACTCTATCCAGCTGAGCTACTGGCGCAGGTCTCACAGCCCTATTATTATAGTAGAGTCTCGGGCCCTTGTCAAGGGTTTGTGAAAATTTTCCCTGAGGGAACAGAAAAGCCCGCTCCCGGCGGGGGAACGGGCTCTGTTCCTGCGTCTTAGTCCTGGGGCAGGTCTTCCGGTTCCAGGGGATCTTCCTCGGCCAGCACCTGGGCCAGGGTTTCCTCCTGGGGGACGGGGGCGGGCTGGCTGTTTTGCTCGCCCTCATCTTGGGGAGCGGGCGGGGTTTTGTCTTCCATTCCCGTTGCGGAAGAGAAGCCCGCTCCCGGCGGGGGAACGGGCTCTGTTTCTGGGTTTTAGTCCTGGGGCAGGTCTTCGGGCTCCAGGGGGTCTTCCTCGGCCAGCACCTGGTCCAAGGTCTCCTCCTGGGGGACGGGGGTGGGCTGGCTGTTTTGCTCGCCCTCATTTTGGGGAGCGGGCGGGGTTTTGGGCTTCAATTCCCGGTGGACCCGGTACAGCGCGCAGCCGAAGGGGGGCAGCAGGTTGGCGGCGTGGATGGGCTCGCCCAAGAGGAGCTGGGCCCCTTCCAGGTCCAGGCCGGAGCCCCAGGTGCTCTGGGGGCGGTGGCTGCGGTTGACCACCAGCAGCAGGCTGTCCCGGGTGGTCTTGGTCAAGACGAAGCGCTCGAAGGCCAGCAGGTTGCCGTCGGCCTTTACGGTGCGGTACACCCCTTTGGCCAGTACGTCTTTGTGAGCGGCCCGGAGCTTGCCCAGCTGCCGGTACCAGGAGAGCAGGTCCTGGTCCTCCTGGCCCCAGGGGAAGCACCCCCGGTTGAAGGGGTCCCGGTAGCCCTCTAAGCCGGCCTCGTCCCCGTAGTACACGCAGGGCACCCCGGGGAGCAGGTACTGGATCAGGGCCGCCAGCTTCAGGCGTTTCAGGCCCGTGTCCCGCTGCTGGGGAGACAGGCTTTGCTCCGCCTGCCACTCCCGGCCCCGGCTGCCGGCGGGCTCGCCCCCCAGCACGGTGAGGGCCCGTTCGGTGTCGTGGGTGCCGATGTGGTTCATCAGCAGGTTGAGACATTGGGGCGGGTAGTTCTCCGCGATGGTCTCCACCGTTTCGGCGAAGCGCCGGGGGTCCTCCCCCAGCAGGAAGCCCAGAATGGCGTCCCGGAAGGGGTAGTTCATCACCGTATCCAGCTGCTGGCCCAACAGGTACCGGCGGCGCACGCCGTAGGCGGACTTGTTGGAGGCGTCCTCCCACACTTCCCCCAAGATCAGGCCCTGGGGGTCCTGGGCTTTGACCGCGTCGTGGAGCTGGTCCAGGAACTGGTCGGGCAGCTCGTCGGCCACGTCTAAGCGCCAGCCGGAGGCCCCGGCCTTCATCCATTTCCGCACGATGCCCTCCGGGCCGTTGATGTAGTTGTTGTAGCTGTCGTTTGTCTCGTTGACGTTGGGCAGGGTGTCGAAGTTCCACCAGCAGTCGTAGGCGTTGGGCCACTGGCGGAAGGTGTACCAGGAGTAATAGGGGGACTGCTGGGAGTTATAGGCCCCCTCGGTGGGGTAGCGGCCCTCCCGGTTGAAGTACACGCTGTCGCTGCCGGTGTGGCTGAACACCCCGTCCAGGATCACCCGGATGCCCAGCTGTTTCGCCGCGGCGCACAGGGACCGCAGGTCCTCCTCCGTGCCCAGCAGGGGGTCTACTTTGGAGTAGTCCGCCGTGTCGTACCGGTGGTTGGAGTGGGACTCGAAAATGGGGTTTAAATAGAGGCAGGTGACCCCCAGGTCCTTGAGATAGGGGAGCTTTTCCTCAATGCCCCGCAGGTCTCCGCCGAAGTAGTCGGAGTTGGTGACGATGCCCCGCTCGTTGGGGCGCCACACCGGCTGCTCCCCCCAGGTCTCGTGGAGAGTCCGCCCGGCGGGGATGTCCTTCTTGGGGAAGCCGGAGTTTTTAAACCGGTCGGGGAAGATCTGGTACATCACCCCGCCCTCCAGCCAGGAGGGAGTCTCGAAGTCCTTTTGGTACACCGTCAGCTGCCAGCGGTTGGTGCCGCTGAAGACGGCGGAGCCTGCCCGCCCCCGGGAGAGGCGCTGGGCGCCCCGGCAGGTGCGGGCCTCGAAGTAGTAGAAGTAGAGCCCCGGGCTCTCCGGCGTGAAGTGACATTCCCACCACTCCCGCTGGCTGCCGTTCATGCCGCACCAGAACATGTCCAGCACCGAGGTGCCGGCGCCTTCCTGCTCCACCACCAGCCGGGCGGCGGAACAGCTCAGGTCTCTGGGCAGGGTGATGCGGAAGTGGACGGGAGTGCCGGCGGCCACGGCCCCGGCGGGGTCCCGGTATTTTCTGCTTCTGGAATTGAACATGCGACCATCTCTTTCCGAAAGATTCCCCTGGCACGGAAAAAGGGAGGGGGCGATCCCCTCCCTTGTAAGCCGAGACCAGGGACTGCTGCGCCAGGTAAGGCGTCCCGTTTATTTGCGGGTCTTGCCCGCGGACAGGTTCTTCGCCGGGGGCACGGGAGAAGCGTGCCAGATGTTCCCGGCATAGTCCCGGATGGAGCGGTCCGCAGCGAACCGGCCGGCGTTGGCCACGTTCGCCAGGGACATCTGGTTCCAATGGGTCTGGTCCAAATAGAGTTTTTCAGCCTTCCGCTGGGCCTCCCGGTAGGAGTTGAGATCCGCCAGGGCCATATACTGGTCCACGGTGGTCAGGGCGCGGAAGATATCTTTGAACTGGAATCCGCCGATGCCGTTGTTCAGCTCGTCCATGGCCCGGTGGATGACAGGGTCGTTCTGGTACTGGTAGGCGGGGTTGTACCCGGCCCGTTTCAGCTCCTCCACCTGGGAGGCGGTCATGCCGAAGAGGATGATGTTCTCGTCCCCCACGGCCTCGTGGATCTCCACGTTGGCCCCGTCCAGGGTGCCCAGGGTCACGGCGCCGTTGATCATGAACTTCATGTTGCTGGTGCCGGAGGCCTCGGTGCCGGCCAGGGAGATCTGCTCGCTGATCTCCGCGGCGGGGGTGAGGAGCTCGGCCCAGGTGACGGAGTAGTTCTCCACGAAGACGATCTTCAGCTTCTTGTTGACACGGGGGTCGTTGTTGATGACCTTGGCCAGCTGGGCGATGAACTGGATGATCTGCTTGGCGAAGTAGTAGCCCGCGGCGGCCTTGGCCCCGAACAGGTAGGTGTGGGGGGTGAAGTCGGCGTTGGGGTTGTCCCGCAGCCACTGGTAGGTGGCCAGGATGTTCAGGGCGTTCATGTGCTGGCGCTTGTACTCGTGCAGGCGCTTGACCTGCACGTCGAAGATGGAGTCGGGGTCCACCACGTCGCCCTGGACCTTCTTCAGGTAGGCGGCCAGGCGCTCTTTGTTGCTGTGCTTGATCTTGCGCATCTGCTCCAGCACCTGGGTGTCGTCCCGGTACTTCATCAGGTCAGAGAGCTTGCTGGCGTCGTAGATATAGTCGGTGCCGATCAGGTCGGTGATCAGGCCGGCCAGCTGGGGGTTGGACTGGTTGAGCCAACGCCGGTGGGCGATGCCGTTGGTGACGTTTGTAAACTTCTGGGGCTCCTCCACGTAGAAGTCGTGGAACAGGCTGTCCTTCAGAATCTCGCTGTGCAGGGCGGACACGCCGTTGACGCAGTGGGAGCCGATGACCGCCAGGTTGGCCATCTTCACGTAGCCGTCGTTTAGGGGGGCCATGCGGTAGATCTTGGCCTCGTCCACGCCCCGGGCCCGCATCTCGTTCCAGAACCGCCGGTCGATCTCCTCCACGATCTGGTAGATACGGGGCAGGCGCATTTTGAACAGGTCCCGGTTCCAGGTCTCCAGGGCCTCGCTCATCACCGTGTGGTTGGTGTAGGCCACGGTGCGCTTTACAATGTCCCAGGCGGCGTCCCAGCCGTAGCCGCATTCGTCCAGCATCACCCGCATCATTTCGGGGATGGCCAGCACGGGGTGGGTATCATTCAGGTGAATGGCCGCCAGGTTGGGCAGCTCGTCTAAGTCGCCGTGGGTCATCAGGTGGCGGCGGATGATGTCCTGGATGGAGGCGGACACCAGGAAGTACTGCTGGGAAAGGCGCAGCAGCTTGCCGTCGGTGTGGTTGTCCTCGGGGTAGAGCACCTTGGTGATGGCCTCGGCCATAGCCTGCTGCTCCATGGCGCGCATGTAGTTGCCGCCGTTGAAGAGCTTCATGTCGAATTTGTCGTTCTCGGCCTTCCACACCCGCAGCAGGCTGATGCCCTTGCCGTCCATGCCGGAGACGCACAGGTCGTAGGGAATGGCGGTGATGGAGGTGTAGTCCTTGTGGCGCACGGAGTGGTACTGGTCGTGCCACTGCTCCTCGATGCGGCCGTCAAAGTGGACTTCCACGGAGCTCTCGGGCACGCGCTGCAGCCACACGTCGCCGCCGGGCAGCCAGAAGTCGGGCAGCTCAGTCTGCCAGCCGTCTACCAGCTTCTGGCGGAACAGGCCGTACTCGTACCGCAGGGAGTAGCCCATGGCGGGGTACCCCTGGGTGGCCAGGCCGTCTAAGAAGCAGGCGGCCAGACGGCCCAGGCCGCCGTTGCCCAGGCCGGCGTCGGGCTCCTGCTCATACAGGCTCTCCAGCTTGACGCCGCACTCGGAGAGGGCCTTTTTAAAGTTCTTCTCCAGGCCCAGGTTGAACAGGTTGTTCCGCAGGGAGCGGCCCAGCAGGAACTCCATGCACAGGTAGTAGATCTGTTTGGTGCCGGCCTTCTCGGCGTTCTGTACGAACTCCGCCCGGCCTTTGCTCAAAAGCTCCCGCAGGATGAGGACCACAGCCTTGTAGTATTCCTCGTCGGTGGCGTTCTCCAAGGAGACGCCGAACACGTGGGACAGCTTGTCCCGAATCTCTTCCTTGATCTGAGGAACAGACATCTTGTAATCCATGAAAAGACCTCCATTTGTGTTTAAGATTACCCCAAAACTAAAAAAACGATGGATAAATTCCGCAAACATTATGTGCATTATACACTAAAAAGAGCCGAAGCGCAAGCGTAACAACCGCCCAAGCTGACAAGAAAAATTTGGGCAGTCTCAACAAGAAATAAATGGTTGGGGCATTCCGGGGGGTGTGATTTCCTTTATCATAGCATAAACCCGTGGGAAGCACAATAAAAAACGTGAGAAAATCGGGAAAATCCCGGAAAAATCGGAAGCTTTTCCATGTTCTTCGGCCCGGCCGGAGAAGAATTTACACAAAAAGCTTTTCTGTTCGCCTGTTTTGCACTATAATAGAGGCAAGAACAGGTCCCGACACGCCAAACTGTGGGAAGAAAGGAAGGGGTTACTGTGGAAAAACGGCGGATCCGCCTGGATATTGACGGGGTGGTGTGCAGGCTCATCACCCAGGAGGACGACCGGTACATGGAAGACCTGGCCAAGGAGATCGGGGAGCAGCTGGAGGAGACCAGGATCGTTTCCCCCTACATCACCCGGGAGGCGGCGGCCCTCACCGCCGCCCTGAACTACTGCGACGAGGCCAAGAAGAAAGGGAGGCTCAACGCCCTGCTGAAAGACCGGGTGGAAGAGCTGGAAGTGGAAAAAGAGCTGTGGCTGGAGGAAAAGGCCGAGCTGAAGAAAAAGGCGGAGGCAAAGCCCGACTTGGCCTTGCAGCAGCGGGCCCAGCAGCTGGAGCAGGAGAACGCCCGCCTGGCCCAGGCCACCCAGGAGGCGGAGCGCCTGAGCCGGGAGAACAGCCGGCTCTCCGAGGAGAACGAGTCCATGCGCAAGGTGCTGCAGCAGGCCCAGCAGAAGCTGGAGCAGCGGCTGGAGCTGCGCCAGCGCCTGGTGGAGCTGGAGGAGGAGAACCGGAAGCTTCGGGAGGCGGCGGGGGTCTCCCAGCAGCAAAAGGAGCAGCGCCAGCGGGAGGCCGCCCAGCGCAGCGCCGACCTGGAGGAGAAGGTCCAGCAGCTGGCGGACCTGGTAGAGGAGCAGGGGGAGCTCACCCGGGAGACGGTGGGCAGCTTGCACCAGGAGCCGGAGGAGCAGGCCGCTCCCCAGCCGGAAGCCCCCAAGGACCGGGGGATCTCTCCCGCTTTAGACCTGCTGGAGCGCACCGCCCAGGAGAACAGCGCCGCCCCCGCCCTGGAGGAAGAGGAAGAGGAGGAGCAGCCTGCCTCCAGCCGGGACAAGAAGCGCCGGAAGAACCCTCTGCGCCATGAGGACGAGTACGTCCAGGAGGGCCTGGTGAGCTTCTTCGAGAAGAAGTGAGGGAGCCGGTGAAGACCGTGGAAGTGCTGGCCCCCGCTGGCGGCTGGGACGCCCTGGAGGCCGGGGTGCGCAGCGGGGCGGACGCCGTGTACCTGGGAGGCCCCGCCTTCGGGGCCAGGGCCAGCGCCAAGAACTTCACCCGGGAGGAGCTGGAGAAGGCCGCGGCCTTCTGCCACGCCAGGGGGGTGCGCCTCCACGTGACGGTGAACACCCTGTTGAAGGACCGGGAGCTGCCCCAGGCGGTGGAATTCGTCCGGTTTTTGTGCTCCCTGCCGGTGGACGCGGTGCTGGTCCAGGACCTGGGGCTGTTCACTGCCCTGCGCCGCCTGGCCCCAGAGCTGCCTTTGCACTGCTCCACTCAGATGAGCCTGCACACTCCGGCGGGGGTGAGGCTCCTGTGGGAGCTGGGGGCCAGCCGGGTGGTGCTGGCCCGGGAGATGTCTCTCCGGGAGATCCGAGAGGCACGGAATTCCTGCCCTGTGGAACTGGAAGCCTTCGTCCACGGGGCCCTTTGCATGTCTGTTTCCGGCCAGTGCTACCTCAGCGCTATGCTGGGGGGCCGCAGCGGCAACCGGGGCATGTGCGCCCAGCCCTGCCGCCTGCCCTTCGCCGCGCCGGGGGGCACGGGCCACGACCTGTCCCTGAAAGACCTGTCCCTGCTGGAGCGGGCCCAGGACCTGACGGAGGCGGGGGTCTGCTCTTTGAAGATCGAGGGGCGGATGAAGCGGCCGGAGTACGTGGCCGCCGCTGTCTCCGCCTGCCGCTTGGCCGCCGGGGGAGAGGCCGTGCCCCAGGAGCTCTCTCAGGACCTGGAAGCGGTGTTTTCCCGGTCGGGCTTTACCCAGGGGTACCTGACCGGCGCCCTGGGCCGGGGCATGTTCGGCACCCGGCGGAAGGAGGACGTCACCGCCGCCACGGAGCAGGTGTTCTCGAAACTCAGGGGGCTGTACCGGCGGGAGCTGCCCCGGGTGCCGGTGGACCTGACCCTGGAGGAACAAGGAGGGGAGGGGGTCCTCACCGCCAGTGACCGGGAAGGGCGCCAGGCCAGGGCCGCCGCCCCCCTGGGGGACCCGGGCCTGCTCCCCCTTCCCCGGGAGCGCTGCCGCCAGCAGCTGGAAAAGATGGGGGGCACCCCCTTCTATCCCGGGGAGATCGCCCTGCCGGAAGAGGGGCTGCGCCTGGGGGTGGGGGCCCTCAACAGCCTGCGCCGCCAGGTTTTGGAGGACCTGCTGGAGCAGCGCTCCCGGCGGCAGGCCATTCCCATGGAGGGGGAGCTTCCCCCTCCCCGGCCCAGGAAGAGGCCTGCCTGGGACAGGCTGCCTGCGCGGGCCTGCTTCCGCAAGGTCTCTCAAGTGCCGGAGCAGGCCAAGGCCTGCCGGGAGCTGTGCCTGCCCCTGGGGACCAACCTGGACGCTTTGGACCGGCTGAGGGAACAGGGCTTTCCCCCGGTGCTGTTAGAGCTGCCCCGGGCCATGTTCGGCGGGGAAGAGCAGGTGCGGGCCAGGATGAGAGAGGCCATGGACCGGGGTTACCAGGACTTTACCTGCGGGAACCTGGGCGCTCTGGCCCTGTGCCGGGAGCTGGGGGCCAGGGCCCACGGGACCTTCTCCCTGAACGCCGCCAACAGCTGGGCGCTGGATGCCCTGGAGGACCTGGGCCTTGTCACGGCGGAGTGCTCCTTCGAGCTCACCGGCCGGGAGCTCCACGGGCTTTCCGGCTCCCTGCCCCGCGGGGGGATGGTCTACGGCCGCCAGGCCTTGATGCTGGTGCGCAACTGCCCCCTGGCAAACGGCGCCCAGGGCTGCCGCCACTGCAAAGAGCCCGGGGCCCTCACCGACCGGAAGGGGAAGAAGTTCCCGGTACTGTGTGAGAGGCTTCCCGGCTGGAGCAAAGACGTGCCCCAGGGCGGGGCGGAGGTGTTCAACTCCGTGCCCCTGTGGCTGGGGGACCGGGAGGAGCAGCTGGGGAACCTGGACTTCGGGGTGTTCCGGTTCACGGTGGAAAACTCTGTGGAATCCGCCGCCGTGCTGGAGGCCTATTTTCGACAGGAAGCGCTAGGCTTCGACTACACCCGGGGGCTCTTTTCCCGGGGCGTGGAATGAGTGTGGAAAACGTTGTGGAAAGTGTTGAGTGCTTCCCCCAGGGAAACATGGGGGGAGAGAACAGGAGGAGACTGACATGGTGATGCGATGGAAGCGGATGCGGGAGGGGGCCCAGGCGCCCCAGCGGCAGACGGAGGGCAGCGCTGGGTTCGACCTGCAGGCCTGCGTGGAGGCCCCGGTGACCCTGCAGCCTGGGGACAGCTACCAGTTCCCTACGGGCATCGCCTGCGAGATCCCTCGGGGCTGCGTGGGGCTGATCTTCACCCGCAGCGGACTGGGCATTAAAAAGGGCGTGGCTGTGCGCAACGGCGTGGGGGTCATCGACAGCGACTACCGGGGGGAGCTCCACGTGGGCCTGGCCAACTTCAGCAGCCAGGCCTACACCGTGTCCCCGGGGGAGCGAGTGGCCCAGCTGGTGATCGTGCCCATCTGCCTGCCCCAGCTGGAGGAGGCGGAGGAGCTTTCCGCCACCGCTCGGGGAGAGGGCGGCTTTGGCAGTACGGGGCGGTGAGTTCTTTAAAAAAGGGGGAGCCAGGGGGCTCCCCTTTGCTAACCCCCCCATAGATTTTACTTTTCTACCTCAGAGGTGGGCAATCAAAAAAAGGCATTCCACAGAGAAGGCCGAACTTGGCTCTCCCTATGGGAGAGCTGGCAGCGCGTAGCGCTGACTGAGAGGGCGCCCTTCAAAGGGGGTTCACAAAGGGGGAGACGTGAGTCTCCCCCTTTGAAATTAAACTATATAACTTTCTCCCCCTCCCGCGCCTGCGAGGGTGGATATAACTCTCAGGTCTGAGCGCGGGAGGGGGCAGGGGGTGGGCAGCGATAAACTTGCCCACCCGCCAGGCGAGACGGGGGTGGTACCACAAAGCTTTCCCGCGCGTCACACCTGGAACATGAGCTGGGCGTAGGTGGGGTAGGGCCACCGGGCGGAGGGCATATCCAGCTCCGCCTGGTCCGCGGCCTGGCGGATGGCCTCCAGCCGGGGGATGAGCTCCTCTTTGCAGTAGGTGGCGGCGGTGAGCACATTGGCGCTTTTCACCCGGGGATCGGCCATGGCCTGGTCCAGGTCTTCCGCCTGGGCGAAGAGCTCGTCTTCCAAGGCGGAGAGCCGGGCCAGCAGAGCGGTCTGGGCGGCGCAGGGGATCTGGGGGGACACGGCCCGCTTGGCGCTGATGTTCCGGGCCAGCTCCCCGGTGTACGCCCCCACGGCGGGGAGGATGTCCTGGCGGAGCATGGAGCTCAAGGTCAGGCCCTCGATGTTCAGGGTCTTTACGTACTCCTCCATGATGGTCTCGTACCGGGCCTCCATCTCCGCCTCGGTGTAGATCTTGTGGGAGACGAAGAGCTGGATGTTCTTCTGGTCCAGGTACCGGGGCAGGCAGTCCACGGTGGTGGGCAGGTCCAGCAGCCCCCGGCGCCGGGCTTCCTCCACCCAGGCCTGGGAGTAGCCGTCGCCGTTGAAGATGATGCGTTTGTGCTCCTGCATCACCCGGCGCACCAGCCGGCGCACGTCGGCCTCCAGGTGGGCGGAGCCCTCCAGCTCGTCGGCGAACTGGCGCAGCTCCTCGGCGGCGATGGTGTTGAGCATGATGTTGGGGCAGGCGATGGAGATGGCCGAGCCCAGCATGCGGAATTCAAACTTGTTGCCGGTAAAGGCGAAGGGGGAGGTGCGGTTCCGGTCGGTGGTGTCCATGGACAGGTCCGGCAGCACGTGGACGCCGGTCTCCAGCTTCTTCTGCTCTACCCCGGTGTAGGGCACGTCCGCCTCGATGGCCTCCAAAATGGCGGTGAGCTCGTCCCCCAGGAACATGGAGACGATGGCGGGGGGCGCCTCGTTGGCCCCCAAGCGGTGGTCGTTCCCGGCGCTGGCCACAGAGATGCGCAGCAGGTCCTGGTACTCGTCCACGCCCTTGATCACCGCCGCCAGAAACAATAGGAAGCGGGTGTTCTTCGCAGGCTCTTTCCCCGGGTCCAGCAGGTTCTCGCCGCTGTCGGTGGAGACGGACCAGTTGTTGTGCTTGCCGCTGCCGTTGACCCCTTCGAAGGGCTTCTCGTGGAGCAGGCAGATGAGCCCGTGGCGGGCGGCCACGTTCTTCATCACTTCCATGGTCAGCTGGTTGTGGTCCGTGGCGATGTTGGTGGTGGTGAAGATGGGGGCCAGCTCGTGCTGGGCGGGGGCCACCTCGTTGTGCTTTGTCTTGGCGAGAATGCCCAGCTTCCACAGCTCCTCGTCCAGCTCCTTCATAAAGGCGGCCACCCGGGGCTTGATGGAGCCGTAATAGTGGTCCTCCATCTCCTGGCCCTTGGGGGCCTTGGCCCCCAGCAGGGTGCGGCCGGTAAAGCGCAGGTCGGGGCGCTGGTCGTACAGGGCCTTGTCGATGAGGAAGTACTCCTGCTCGGGCCCCACGGTGGTGATGACCCGCTTGGTCTTCTGGTCCCCGAAGATGCGCAGGATGCGCACCGCCTGCCGGGACAGGTCCTCCATCGAGCGGAGCAAGGGGGTCTTCTTGTCCAGCACCTCGCCGCTGTAAGAGCAGAACGCGGTGGGGATGTAGAGGGAGTCCCCCTTCACGAAGGCGTAGGAGGTGGGGTCCCAGGCGGTGTAGCCCCGGGCTTCGAAAGTGGCCCGCAGGCCGCCGGAGGGGAAGGAGGAGGCGTCGGGCTCCCCTTTGATGAGCTCCTTGCCGGAGAACTGCATGATCACTCTCCCGTCGGAAGTGGGGGAGATGAAGCTGTCGTGCTTTTCGGCGGTAATGCCGTTTAAGGGCTGGAACCAGTGAGTGTAGTGGGTGGCGCCCTTTTCCACGGCCCAGTCCTTCATGGCGTTGGCCACGGCGTTGGCCACGGCCAGGTCCAGGTCTTTTCCTTCGTCGATGGTCTTTCTAAGGGATTTGTACACGTCCTTGGGCAGCCGCTCCTGCATCACGTCGTCGTTGAACACCGCGCTGCCGAAGAGCTGCGGGACGTTCCTGCGGGTTTCCGTACCAGTCTCCATGTGACCACTCTTTCCATTTCCAGATTCCGGGAGCCCCGGTCCAAAGCCTAGTTCCTTCTGATTGGTGTTATTTTAGACCAAGGCGGGGCGTTTGTCAATTCTTCCCCCGGGGAAAGGGCGGGGTGGAGAAAATGCCGCAGGGGAGAGGGGGATTTTTGGTGAAAGGGAAGAATGTAAAATTCCGCTTGCGAAAAAGGGGGTTTTCGGGTATGATATATTGTTAGAAAAAACGAGACGGACTTTCTCGCAAAGACCGCAGAAAGGATGGGAAAGCATGGGGAAAAGGGCATACCTTGTGTTGGAAAACGGCAAGACGTTCCAGGGTGAGCGCTTTGGCGCCGACGGCACGGTGATGGCCGAGGTGGTGTTCACCACCGGCATGACCGGTTATTTGGAGACGCTGACAGACCGCAGCTATTGGGGGCAGATCGTTTGCCACACCTTCCCTCTCATTGGCAATTACGGCGTCATTCCCGCCGACTTTGAGAGCGACGTGATCGGTCCCAAGGGATATATCGTAAAGCAATGGTGCCAAGCTCCTTCCAACTTCCGTTCCGAAGGCAGCCTTGACACCTTTTTTCAAGAAAAGGGCGTGGTGGGCCTGTCCGGCATCGACACCCGCACCCTGACGAAGATCATCCGGGAGAAGGGCGTGATGAACGGCGTCATCACCGACGACCCGGCCTCTGTGGACCTGGAAGCCCTGAAAGCCTACCGGGTGCGGGGGGCGGTGCAGGCCTCCTCCACCAAAGAGCGGTACGTGGTAAAGCCCCAGGGGGCAGTGAAAAAGAAGATCGCCCTGCTGGACTTCGGCCTGAAGAAGAACATCTACCGGGAGCTGGTAAACCGGGGGGCGGAGGTCACCGTGTGCCCCTGCAATACCACCGCCCAGGAGATCCAGGCCCTGGGGGTGGACGGCATCATGCTCTCCAACGGCCCCGGGGACCCGGCGGAGAACGTGGAGATCATCGAGAACCTCAAGGAGATCTGCGGGCTGGGCATCCCCATGTTCGGCATCTGCCTGGGCCACCAGCTGCTGGCCCTGGCCCACGGCTTTAAGACCGAGAAGCTGAAGTACGGCCACCGGGGGGCCAACCAGCCCGTGAAGAACCTGGAGACCGGGAGGGTGTACATCTCCAGCCAGAACCACGGCTACGCGGTGGTCAGCGACAGCATACAGGAGGGCGTGGCCAAGGAACTGTTTGTAAACGTGAACGACGGCACCTGCGAGGGCATCCGCTACCTGGACTGCCCCGCGTTCTCCGTGCAGTTCCACCCGGAGGCCTGCGCCGGCCCCCTGGACACCCAGGAGCTGTTCGACCAGTTTTTCGCCATGATGGACTGACCCGGGAAGAGGAGGAACACTATGCCACTGAACAAAGACATTAGAAAGGTATTGGTCATCGGCTCTGGCCCCATCGTCATCGGCCAGGCCGCGGAGTTCGACTACGCCGGCACCCAGGCCTGCCGGGCCCTGCGGGACGACGGCATCGAGATCGTGCTGGTCAACTCCAACCCCGCCACCATCATGACCGACAACGCCATGGCGGACCGGATCTACATCGAGCCCCTGACCCTCACCACCGTCAAGCGCATTATCGAGAAGGAAAAGCCCGACAGCATCCTCTCCGGCTTCGGCGGCCAGACGGGCCTTACCCTCTCCATGCAGCTGGCCAAGGAGGGCTTTTTGGAGAGCCACAACGTGCGGCTGCTGGGCGCCTCCCCTGAGACCATTGACAAGGCCGAGGACCGCCAGATGTTCAAGGACACCATGGAGAAGATCGGCCAGCCCTGCATCCCCTCCAAAGTGGTGAACACCGTGGAGGACGCCGAGGCCTTCGCCCGGGAGATCGGCTACCCTGTCATCATCCGCCCCGCCTTTACCCTGGGGGGTTCCGGCGGCGGCATTGTAAACGACCAGGAGGAGCTGCGGGAGACCGCCGCCAACGGCCTGGCCCTGTCCCCCATCACCCAGGTGCTGGTGGAGAAGTGCATCTCCGGCTGGAAGGAGATCGAGTTCGAGGTCATCCGGGACAGCAAGGGCAACTGCATCACCGTGTGCTCTATGGAGAACCTGGACCCGGTGGGCGTGCACACCGGCGACTCCATCGTCATCGCCCCGGCGGTCACCCTTTCCGATAAGGAGTATCAGATGCTCCGCTCCGCCGCCCTGGACATCATCAACGAGCTGGGGGTGGAAGGGGGCTGCAACGTCCAGTTCGCCCTGCACCCCACCTCCTTCGACTACGCCGTCATCGAGGTAAACCCCCGTGTGTCCCGCTCCTCCGCCCTGGCCTCCAAGGCCACGGGCTACCCCATCGCCAAGGTGGCCACCAAGATCGCCATCGGCTACACCTTGGACGAGATCAAGAACGCCGTCACCGGGGTGACCTACGCCGCCTTCGAACCGGCTTTGGACTACGTGGCGGTGAAGTTCCCCAAGTGGCCCTTTGACAAGTTCGTCTACGGCCAGCGCACCCTCGGCACCCAGATGAAGGCCACCGGCGAGGTCATGTCCATCGGCTCCAGCTTTGAGCAGGCCATCATGAAGGCCGTCCGCTCCATCGAGCTCGGCCTGGACACCCTGCGCCTGCCGAAGAACGCC
>DXDU01000042.1 GCA_019115285.1 Candidatus Acutalibacter pullistercoris | reverse complement strand
AGGGCGATAGGCCACCGCCCCGACCGGCAGCAAAGCTGGGTGGCGAGCTTTACGCGAGCCCACCCCCGTCTCGCCTGGCGCGTGCCCGCGCGGGGCAGGAAAATCCCTCCGCAAGCTCCGGGATTTTAAGGGCAGCACATCCCAAAGCTTTTCGGTGCACGCCCCGTCTCGCCTGCCGGTGAGCGAACTAGGCAATACCCACCCCCTACCCCCTCCCGTAAGGCCAGCAAGATATAGTCTGTACCCTTTCGGTACGGGAGGGGGATATGAATCTATAATCTCATTCCAAAGGGGGGCCTAACGGCCCCCCCTTTGACAACCCCCCACGGTTTATAACCCTATGCCTCAAAGGAGGCAATCCATAAACAGGGGTTCAAGGGGGCGGTAGCCCCCTTGAAAATCCAATTAAATTTAATATCTTATTCCCCCTCCCGCGCCTGCAAAGGAACAATCTCCACCATGGTCTGGGCGCGGGAGGGGGGGAGGGGGGTGGGGTACCGTATAGCTCACCCCAAACTGGCAGGCGAGACCAGGGGGTGGGCAGCGCAAAGCTCACTCGCCGATAGCTGCCCGGCGCGGGTCACACCACCTGGAAGATGTAGAACTTCAGGTAGTCCGTTTCGGGGACGGTCCAGAGCACTGGGTGGTCGGGGCCCTGGGCCCGGGCTTCCACCAGGCGGAGCTGGACCTGGGCGTCCCGGGCGGCGGACTGGAGCATCTGCCGGAACAGGGCGTCGGTCATAAAGTGGGAGCAGGAACAGGTGGCCAGGTACCCGCCTCGGGGCAGTGCCTTCATGGCCCGGTAGTTGATCTCCTTGTACCCCCGGCGGGCGCTGTCCACGGTCTTGCCAGACTTGGTAAAGGCCGGAGGGTCCAGGATGATGTAGTCAAACTCCCCCGGCGTCAGGGTGGGGAGCAGGTCGAAGACATTGGCCGCCAGGTACTCCACCTCCAGGCCGTTTTGGGCGGCGTTGCGGCGGGCGGTCTCCAGGGCGGTGTCGGAGATGTCCACGGACACCACCCGGGCTGCCCCGGCCTTCTTGCAGTTGAGGCCGAAGGAGCCGGTGTGGGTAAAGCAGTCCAGCACGGTCCTGCCCGGGGCGATTTTTGCCGCCGCGGCCCGGTTGTACTTCTGATCCAGGAAAAAGCCGGTCTTCTGGCCGTTTTCAAAGTCCACCTGGTAGCGGATGCCGTTTTCCACAATCTCCGTCTGGGTGGATTCCGGAAGGGGCTTGCCCGCCAGGGGGTACCAGCCCTTGTTCTGCTCCAGGCCCTCCAGCTCCCGGATCTTCACGTCGTTGCGCTCGTAGATCCCCCGGACCGGGTGGCCGTCCCCCTCCAGGATCTCCGCCAGGGCGGGGAAGATCCAGTCCTTGCGCAGCTCTGTGCCCAGGCACAATGTCTGGGTGACCAGGATGTCCCCGAATTTGTCAACAGTAAGCCCGGGGAACTGGTCCGCCTCCCCGAAGATCACCCGGCAGTTTTCCAGGTCCGGGCCCATCACCGCCTTGCGGTAGTCCCAGGCGTACTGCACCCGCCGGCGGAAGAAGGCCTCATCGAACCGGTCGTTGGTGTTTTGGGAGAGGAGCCGCACCCGGATCTTCGAGTGGCTGTTGTAAAAGCCTGTGCCCAGGTACCGCCCCTTGGGGCTGCGCACGTCGCACAAGCCCCCGTTTTCTATGGTCCCGGTCATGCCGGTAATCTCGTTGTCGAAGACCCAGGGGTGGCCCTCCTGGGCCCGCTTCGCCCCCCGGGTGTCTATGGTGACGCTGGGATAGGGCCGGGTGGTTTTCATAGGCTAGGCGCTCCTTTCTGTCAAATGGCTGCGATGCCCAGGGTGTCCAGCACCGAGGAGATGAGGATGAGCAGGATGCAGATGGGGGCCACATACCGGATGACCACCACGAACAGCTTCTCCCGGGGGAACTTGGAGGAGAGCTTCACCTCGTCGGACACGGCTTTGGGCCCGATGACCCAGCCCACGAAGATGCAGGTGCAGAAGGCCACAATGGGCATCATCACGCTGTTGGTGATGAAGTCGAAGAAGTCCAGGATGGAAAGGCCCAGAGGGGCGACCCAGTCAAGCAGCCCGTAGCCCAGGGAGGAGGGCAGAGCCAGCAGGAAGCAGCCGATCATCACCAGGGTGCAGGTGAACTTCCGGCTCCAGTGGAAGGTGTCCTGGAAGATGGACACCACCGTCTCCATCAGGGAGACGGAGGAGGTGAGGGCCGCGAAGAGCACCAGCAGGAAGAACACCCCGCCGAACACCAGCCCCAGGGTGCCGGCGTCCGCGAAGACCTTGGGCAGGGTCTGGAACATGAGCCCGGCCCCCTTGTTCAGGGCGGTCTCGTCCCCGCCGGAGAAGGCGAACACCGCGGGGATCACCATGAGCCCCGCCAGAAAGGCGATGCCCGTGTCGAAGATCTCGATCTGGGAGACGGACTTTTCCAAGTCGTCCTCCCGCTTCATGTAAGAGCCGTAGGTGACCATGATGCCCATGGCCAGGGACATGGAGTAGAACATCTGCCCCATGGCCCCCAGCACTGTGTTCACGGAGAAGCGGCTGAAGTCGGGGATGAGGTAGTAGGCCACGCCCTCCAAGGCCCCGGGCCGGGTGACGGAGTAGGCCGCCACCCCGATGGTGAGCACGACGAGGGCGGGCATCATCACCCGGCTGGCCTTCTCAATGCCCTTCTGCACCCCGAAGAAGACGATCACCGCCGTCAGGCCCACGTAGAGGGCCAGCCAGAGAATGGGCTCCCCGGGCTTTGCGATAAAGTCGGAGAAGTAGCTGTCCCCGGCGGCCTCCAGGCCGCCCCCGGAGATGTACACGCCCAGGTACTTCACCACCCAGCCCCCGATGACGCAGTAGTAGGGGAAGATGACCATGGGCACCACAGAGGCCAGGTACCCCAGGAATTTCCACTTCTCGCTGAGCTTGCGGAAGGCCCCGATGGCGCTGAGCTTGGTCTTCCGGCCAATGGCCACCTCGGCGATCATCAGGGAGAAGCCCAGGCTCACCACCAGAATGAGATATACCAGCAGGAAAATGCCCCCGCCGTACTTTGCCGCCAGATAGGGGAAGCGCCAGATGTTCCCCAGGCCCACGGCGGACCCGGCCGCCGCCAGCACGAACCCCAGCTTTCCCGAAAACATGCTTCTTTTTTCTTTCACGATAGTCCCACCTCAACATTGGTTTGCAAACACAGATTATACCATAGAAGAAAGAAAAAAGGGAGGGGGAAAATAAAAAAGAGAAGAGGGGATTTCGGGGGAGCGGGATTTGGCGGGGAGAGACCCAAAGGGCGCGGGAAAACAAAAAGAGAGGAGGGAAAGCCTCCTCTCTGGGGCGGGGCCGAGTGCTGCCGCCCGGGTTTAGGGCACTTCCGGCGGGTGGGAGAGACCCAAAGGGCAAAGGGGACAAAAAGAGAGGAGGGAAAGCCTCCTCTCTGGAAGGTCGGTCGGGTTGGGCGCGCCTGGGCCTTGGGAGGCCCCGGCGGCAGGAGAGACCCAAAGGGCGGGGGAGAACAAAAAGAGAGGAGGGGAGCCTCCTCTCAGGAAATCGGTTGGGGGAAGCGGTCAGGCGAAGACCTTTTCCCGGTTGCTCACCTTTAACAACAGGGTGAGCAGCAGGCCCACCACCGCCAGGCCGCAGAGCACCAGGTACAGGGTGTGGATGTCGCTGTGGTCCACCAGCACCCCGGCGGCGTTCTGCATGAGGATGGTGGCCAGGTTGTTCACGGAGTTGACCACCGACAGCCCCGTGGTGGTGATCTCCGCCCCCAGCAGGTTGCGGACCATCTTCAGGGTGATCATCACGTAGAGGGTGGAGGCGATGGCCTTGATGGCGATCATCACCACCACCACCACCGCCAGGGACCGGGTGAGGCCGTAGCAGCCGCACTGCACGCAGATGATGGCCAGGGCCGCCGCCATGAGGAATTTCCCGGAGAGGCGGTCCATGTACCGGTGGGAGAAGAGGATCAGGGGGATCTCCACCAGGGTGGAGAAGAACAGCACCGTGCCCACCGCGCCGGTGGACAGGCCCATGTCCGCCAGGAGCACCGGGGCGTAGTTCATGTTCACCCCAGAGCAGGCGGAGAACAGGAAGGCCACCACCAGAAACAGGAAGAACTGGCGGTTCTGCAGCAGGGAAGAGAGCCGGGGCTTCTCCAGGGGGGCGGCGTCCCCGGCCTGGGGGGCGTCGAAGTCCTCGGTGCCCACAAAGCCCGCAATGGTGACAAGGCAGGCCCCCAGCAGCAGGGCGAACAGCACCAGGGGCGGGAAGCGCTCCACCACCACCCCGGCGCACTGGGCGCCCACGGCGTAGCCCAGGGTGCCCCATACCCGCAGGCTGCCGTAGCGGAACCGGCTGGCCCCGGCCATGCGCTCGCAGATGGGCATGAGGGAGTTGATAAAGGACATGATGAAGCCGTCCAGGAGAAAGAGGACGATGACGCTGCGGCTGACGGCGAACAGCAGCCCCAACAGCCCCGAGACCACCAGCAGCAGGCCGCTGATGAGCTTGGGCTGGCGGGTGCGGTCGTTTAAGTACCCGATGACCGGGATGACGAAAAAGGAGAACAGCCCCCCGGCGGAGACGATGAAGGACATTTCCGTGGCGGATTTGCCAATGCCCGTCAGGTACACCGACAGCACGGAACTGAACAGGGCCATGGCCAGGAAGTAGAAGAAAAAGGTGATCACATAGGCGGCGTAGCTGCCCTTGTACCGTTTGAAGAAAGAATCCAACTGAAGCTGCCTCCCCTCGTTTTCAAGGAGTACATTACT
This sequence comes from Candidatus Acutalibacter pullistercoris, assembly GCA_019115285.1. Lineage (GTDB taxonomy): Bacteria > Bacillota > Clostridia > Oscillospirales > Acutalibacteraceae > Acutalibacter > Acutalibacter pullistercoris. The sequence goes on along the minus strand of DXDU01000042.1, from coordinate 4,897 downwards.
GCGAAAGCGGCCTGGCGTCAAGAGGTTTTTGAAAAAATCCCCCAATTTTTTTAGGAACATGAGTGGAATTGTAGGAAGTTCTGTGGTAAAATGAAAGCCACTGAGGGAAGGAGGGGTACCATGGAGCGGGAGATCCCCCAAGAGCTGCGGCGCTATGTGGAGGAGGAGATCCTCCCCCAGTACGCCCAAAGCGACCCGGCCCACGGGCTGGGGCACATCCAGGCGGTGGTGGAAAACAGCCTGGAGCTGCTGGAGGGCCTGGAGGCGGACCCCAGGCTGGCGTATGTGGTGGCTGCCTACCACGACCTGGGGGCGGCCCGGTTCGGCCGGGAGGACCACGAGAAGACCTCCGCCTGGCTGCTGCGGCAGGACCGGGCTTTGGAGCGGTGGTTCACCCCGGAGGAGCGGGAGCTGATGGCCCAGGCGGTGGAGGACCACCGGGCCTCGGGGGGACGGGAGCCCCGGAGCGTCTACGGGAAGATCGTCAGCGAGGCGGACCGGGACATCGACCCGGAGCACGTTGTACAGCGGACCATGGCCTACGGCAAGTACCGCTATCCCCAGCTGGGGGCGGAGGGCCAGGTGCGGCGGGCAGTGGCGCACATCCGGGAGAAGTACGGGGAGGGGGGCTACCTGAAGCTGTGGCTTTCCAGCCCTCGGAACCAGGCGGGGCTTTATACCCTGCGAAAGTGGCTCTCCACCGGGGAGCTGGAGGAGGTGTGCCGGAAGTATGGGTAAGACCCTGTATGTCAGCGATCTGGACGGGACGCTGCTCACCCCGGGCCAGGACTTGTCCCCCTTTACCTGCCGGGTGTTAAACCGGCTGACGAAGCGGGGGGTGGCCTTTACCTACGCCACCGCCAGGAGCCAGGACTCCGCGGAGAAGGTGACCCAGGGCCTGACCAAGACCCTGCCGGTGATCATCTACAACGGGGGCTTCGTCCGCCAGGGGGAGGAGCGCCGGACCCTGCTGTCCCAGGTGCCCTCCCCAGAGAGCATCGCCCGGGCCAGGCAGGCCCTGGACCGGGCCGGACTGTCCCCCCTGGTGTACACCATGCTGGAGGGCCGGGAGCGGGTGCTGTGGCGCCGGGACCGGGAGCGGCCGGGGGTGGCCCGGTACGCCGCCTCCCGGAAGAACGACCGCCGGCTGCTGCCGGTGACGGATGACGCCTCCCTGTACCGGGGGGAGATCTTCTATCTCACCTGCATCGGGGAAGAGGAGGAGCTGTTCCCCCTGTGGCAGGAGCTGCAAGGGGAGGAGGGCCTGTCGGTGCTGCTCCAGGAGGAGATCTACCAGCCGGGGGAGTACTGGCTGGAGCTGATGGCAAAATCCGCCACCAAGGCCAGCGCCGCCGCCTGGCTGAAAGAATACCTGGGCTGCCAGCGGATGGTGGTCTTCGGGGACGGCCTGAATGACCTGTCCCTGTTCGCCCCGGCGGACTGGCGCTGCGCTGTGGCCAACGCCGTGGGAGCCCTGATCAAACGGGCGGACCAGGTCATCCCGCCCAACTCCAAAGACGGGGTGGCCCGGTTCCTATTGGCGGACACCGCCCCCGCCCTGGCCCTGGGGGAGCGGGCCGGGGACTTCACCCTGCGGCTGTACCGCCCCGGGGACCTGGAAGAGCTCATCGGGTTGTTTTACCAGACGGTGCGCACGGTAAACCTGGGGGACTACACCCAGGAGGAGGTGGAGGCCTGGGCCCCCTCTCCGGAGAGCGTGGACCGGGGCGCCTGGGGCAAGAGCCTGTTGGAGCACTACACCGTGGTGGCCCAGAGAGAGGGAAAGCTCCTGGGCTTTGGGGACATGGACGACACCGGGTACCTGGACCGGCTCTACGTCCACAAGGACTACCAGGGCCGGGGGGCGGCCGCCGCCATGGCGGAGGCGCTGGAGGGCTACGCCCTGGGCCGAGGCTTGCGGAAGGTCACCGTCCACGCCAGCCGCACGGCCAGGCCCTTTTTCGAACAGCGGGGCTACCGGGTGCTCTATGCCCAGCAGGTGGAGCGCCGGGGGGTGCCGCTGGAAAACTTCGCCATGGAAAAAGACCTGGGAGAGGGGGAATAGGACATGCGCATCCTCATTCAAGGGCTGCGGTGGGTGCTGGCCCTGGTGCTGGGGGCGGCCCTGGTCCTCAGCGGGTGGCTGGCGTTCCAGGGGGCGGTGCTTCACCAGCAGCGGCCGTCTGTGGCCGGGTACTTCTCCGCCCCCGTGGAGGACGGCGCCATGGAGCCCGCCCTGTCTCAAGGGGACGCCGCCATCCTCCGCCAGGGGCAGGACTTCTCCCCCGGGGACATTGTGGCCTTTGTAAACCAGGCGGGGGAGCTCTCCCTGCGCCGGGTGGTGGGCACCAGCGGGGAGGCCTACATCACCCAGGGGGACAGCATGGACCAGCCCGACGAGACCTTGCTCTCCCCGGGACAGGTGGCCGGCCGGTGCGTGGCGGCGCTCCCCGGGGCTGGGATTCTGCTCCAGGGGCTTGGCTCCCCCTGGGGGACGTTGTGCCTGGGGGCCCTGTGGCTGCTGGTGGTGCTGCTCCCCGCGGGGCTTACTGGCCAAAAGGCGGAGGCCCCCGGCCGGCACCACAAAACCTGAACCATTTGCGCAGAACAGAGAAATTTCTGTGCGGGGACGGGGGTCTCTTGTGCCGGGCCCTTGGGAATGGTATACTGTAGAAAAAGCCTCGGGGCGGTCCGCGGGGCGGGAACCTTTTGAAATACTTACAATGAGGGGGAAACTCGCGCTATGTTCCAACTGGATTCCTTCGCCCAGACCATGGGCGCCCTGTTCACCGGCACCAGCCAGGTGCTGCTGGCCTTCGGCGTGGTGCTCTCGCTGCTGCAGTGCTTCTTCGGCTACAAGCTGGTGAAGATCTGGGCGGCGGTGACGGGCTTTCTGGTGGGCTGGTTCATCGTCTTCCTGGTGGCCTTCCACTTCTTGGAGAACCCCGGCATCGCGGCGCTCATCGGCGTGGTGGGCGGCGTGCTGCTGGCCATGGCGGCCTTCTTTTTGTACCGCATCGGCATTTTCGTGTTCTGCTTCTTCCAGGGGGCGTCCCTGTGCCTGGGGCTGATCCCCGACTGGCCCGGCGTGGTGGTGGGCATCATCGTGGGCCTGGCGGTGGCCATCCTGGCCATGAAGTTCATGCGGGAAGTGATGATCGTCTCCAGCGCCCTCAGCGGGGGCTTCAACGCCGCCAACGGCCTGCTCACCCTGTTTTCGGTGACGGCCGGGTGGCCTTTGTGGGTGCTGGGCATCCTGCTCACCGCGGCGGGCATCTTCGTCCAGTGGACCACCACCGGGGACCGGAAAGACGGCACCAGCCTGTAAACAGCGGGAAGGAGCTGCCGCAGGGCGCGGCGGCTCTTTTTGTTTTTACGTGATAGGAAAAGGAGGAAAAACCATGGCGCTGTGGATTGTTCTGGGAGCGGCGGGGGCGGTGCTCCTGCTCTTGCTGGGGGCGTCCCTGTACTTTTACAACTTCGCCTTTCTGCGCCGGGGCTCGGAGCGGGGAGACAGGGAGTTCGAGGAGGAGGCCTCCATCTGGCACAGCTTCTCCCCCAGGATGGAGGAGGCCCAGGCCTACATCAAGGCCCACACCGGGGAGAGGCCCCAGATCACCTCTTTCGACGGGCTGCGGCTCTCGGCCCTGTACCTGCCCGCCCCTGGGGGCAGCCCCAAGGGGACGGTGCTGGCCTTTCACGGGTACCGGTCCCTGGCCACCATAGACTTCGCCCTGGAGGTGGAGTTCTTCCACCGGCTGGGCTACGACGTGCTCCTGCCCTACCAGCGCTCCCACGGGCCCAGCCAGGGCAGGCACATCACCTTCGGGGTGAAAGAGCGCTTCGACTGCCGGGACTGGGCCTGGTACGCCGCCCGGCGGTTCGGGGAGGACCGGCCCCTGTACCTGGCGGGGATCTCCATGGGCTGCGCTACCGTGCTCATGAGCCTCTCCCTGAACTTGCCCCCCAACGTCCGGGGGGTGCTGGCGGACTGCGGCTTTACCAGCCCCTGGGAGATCGTCCGCCACGTGGCCAAGGCGGACTTCCGCCTGCCGGCCTTCCCCCTGCTGTGGCTGCTGGACCTGTGGTGCCGGGCCCTGGCGGGGTTCTCCCTGAAAGAGGCAGACACCCGGAAGGCCCTGGGGAGCAGTTCCCTGCCGGTGCTGTTCCTCCACGGGAAGGAGGACAAGTTCGTCCCCGTCTCCATGACAGAGGAGAACTACCGGGCCTGCCGGGGAGAGAAGGACCTGTACCTGGTCCCCGGCGCGGCCCACGCCCAGAGCTACGGCACCGATACCCCCGGCTGCCAGGCCCGCATCGAAAAGCTGCTCCGCCGGTGAGCCCGCCAGGGGCGGGAAAGCAAAATAAAAGTTTTTGGTCAAGCTTTTTTCAAAAAGCTTGTGGGGGTGCGGGGGCAAAGCCCCTGCGGCCTTAAGAGCGGCGAAGCCGCGACGAGAGAGGGTAGGAGCATTGTCATACCAGCCCGGAGGGCTGGTAACAATGCTCCGGCCCTCTTTCTTGTTGCCAGTCCCTGGGCTGGGGGGTGGCTGTCCCGACCTCGCCTGGCGGCTTTCTCAGGGCTTGGTGCAGCCCACCCCCTGGTCTCGCCTGCCGGTGGGTAAGCTTTAGGGTGCCCACCCCCTGCCCCCTCCCGTAAGGATAGTTATGATAGAATCTGTACCTTTGCAGTACGGGAGGGGGATATAAATCTATAATCTCATTCCAAAGGGGGGCCTGGCGGCCCCCCTTTGGCAACCCCCCACGTTTTTTAGTTCTCCGCCTCCACGGAGGCCGTCTATAAACAGGGGTTCAAGGGGGTCCTGGTGCCCAGTGGGCACCGTCCAGGACCGACCGAGCCGGCAGGCGAGACCTTGCCCCCTTGAAAATCCTATTAAAA
>DXDU01000041.1 GCA_019115285.1 Candidatus Acutalibacter pullistercoris | reverse complement strand
GCACAAAGGGCGCGGTGGTGTGGGTCATCACGTACACGTCCGCGGGGACTTCCCCGGCGAAGCGGGCCAGCACTTCGTTCATCTTGGTGGAGTCCTGGTCCAAATCCTCCCCCCGGCGCAGGTACTCCACCTCCTGGGGCAGGTACTCCCGTATGCTGGGGTTGCTGCAATAGACGAACACCTTCTCAATGGCCTCCACCTCCAGCAAGGTGGAGAGGATATACCAGCACAGGGGCCTGCCGTTTGTAAAGGGCCTTGTGTTCTTCTGGGGCAGGCGGCGGTTGTTCAGCTTCATAGGCACAACAGCTGCGACTTTCATCACGGTTCCCTCCTTCTCAATATGCCATGGCGGCGCCGGGCGCTGCCTGTTCTACCGCCAGCTGGGAAAGGAGGCTTTCACATTCCTCCCAGGTCTTGGGGCAGAAGAAAAGCTCCGGGTTTGCCTGGCATAGGCGCTTTGTCTGCTCCAGTACATCCCACCGCAGCTTGGAGGGTTCCTCCACCAGCTCCCACAAAAACACGGCCTTGGCAGGGATGCCCAGCACGCACCAGGGGTTGGTGGCCGCTGAGGAGCCCACCGTCAAAAACACCGTGCCCGCGAAGGAGTGGTTCATCGCCACAAGCTCCCAGGGGACAGAGGGGTCCTGGTTGGTGCGGTAGCCCGCCAATGCAAAGCGGTTCACCTGGTTGCGGGGGTGGGTTTTCACCAGCACGTTTTCCTTCCCCACCAGCTTCGCCACCCGGTCCAGCAATGCCACGTCCCCAATGTCCACCCCATCGCAGGGGTAGGATTCCTCAAAGAACACCACCGGGAAGTCGTACCGGTCCCCCAGCTTGTCGTAGCGGAAAAGGCGGTTCAGCAGCTCCAACGTGGCCGGGGCGTAAGCTTGAGGCAGCTGATGCACAGGGCAGCCGGGTTTCCAGTCCAGGGTTTCGGGGTGGAATAGGTACATTCCCTGGAGCTTCTGCACCTGGTGGAGCTGCACACACACTTTGGGTGAAGTGCTGTGCACCAGCCCGCCCACCTGCTGGGAGTAGGTGGCGGCGCCGTCCTCGAAGAGCAGCCATTGCAGCCGGGGGTTGCGGCGCTTCAAAGCCAAAATCAGGTATTGGTTCATCAGCGAGATGTTGGAAAACAGGAACACGTCGTAGCTGCCCTCCAGGTGAAGGAACCGCTCCAGCAGCTTTTCCGGTGCCACCGCCCCCAGCAGGATATTTTTGGCGTTTTCCACGTGGGCCAGGCGGTTCAGGCGACGCTCCTCCAGATAATACACCTGCCCGTAGGGCCAGACGCCCTTGGCCTGCTCCCAAAGCTTTTGGGCGCCGCTCATCTGGTCCGATAGAATCAAATCCGCCTCCTCCCCGGGATAGTAGCACGCCAGCACCTGGGCCGCCGTCAAAAGCTGATAGGGCGTGCAGCAAATGACAAGAATACGCTTTCCCATCTCCGAACTTCCTCCTATGGGCAAAATTTCACGCTTTTCCCAGTATACAGGCGAATTGGTTGTGTTTCTGCGAGATTCCGGTTAAATCTCCGCAAAAGCGCTGGGCGGAAAAGCACCAGGCAAAGGTTTGAAAAATCGTCGATCCAAAGGGCAAGCGGCATGCTGTATTCGCAAATATCGGGCTGCATGGAAGAAAGGCGTAGACCAGGCATACAGGTCCAAGGACTGTAATCCCGGCAACAGCAGCCGCAGGAGCTCCCCCACCGCAGCCCCCTCTGCGGAATCTCTCCAGCAGCCCATCCCTACGGAGCTGCCACCAGTCTCCTAGCTGTTCTCCCCAGGAGAGGGTACGCCCCGCCCTGTAAAAACTCCCCCAGAGGCTGTTCCTCTGGGGGAGTTTTTTACAGGGCGGGCGGAGTCCTGATCCCGGGGCGGGGCCAGGGCGCTCAGGCTGTCGATGATGGTGATGACCAGACCCCGGATGCTGTTCTCCGTGGTGCGGTAGGGGGCGATTCGCAGAATATAGAAGAATGATTGAGCTGTCGAATGACATCTTCTTTGGCCACATGAAAGGCTTTGATAGGGAGAGAGGTCTTTCACCGCCTCGCTGCTGAATTGGCTGCCATATACGATCAACTAGTCCATGTGAGTTCAACTCAGCGAAAAGTGGTTAGAGACAAACGACAGCCCCGTCACAGGGAGGCTGCCAGCCCTGCAACACCCGTCCCAAGTAGATAGGCCCCCGTCACCAAAAGGCAGAGGACAAACAGCCCCACAAAGAAAACCGGCAGCAACGCGATGGGGATGAGCAGGTAATCCAGGGGTTCCGGCTCCAGGGAGAAACGGCCCTTGGGGCTCTTGTAAACGGTGAGGATGTCCCCCGGTGCGAAATGCTTTTGCCGGGTGACGGCCGGGAAAAAGTCCTGGCCTTGCCCCAGGGAGAACAAGGGGTAGGAACGGACCCCGCCGTCCCCGTCGGACTCCTGCACCCAGCCCACAAATCTGGCTTGGCGCGGCTCCCACTGGCCCAATAGGGAGCGGGCCACCCAGGCAAGGGGGCGGAAAGCGTCCCGCAGCACAGGCAGGAACAGGCCCCAAGCAAGGGCCGCCCCCGTTGCCCCGGCCCCAAAGCCC
>DXDU01000040.1 GCA_019115285.1 Candidatus Acutalibacter pullistercoris | reverse complement strand
TCTGGGGCTTGCGCTGGGGCGGGGGAACAGGTAAGATAAGAAAAACGAGAAACAGGGAGGCGCGGGAATATGATGGCGTTTCAAGACAAGAACAGAACCCCCCGGGAGCGGGCGGAGGACCTGCTTTCGCGGCTGACGCTGCGGGAAAAGGTAGGGCAGCTCAACCAGCGGCTGTACGGCTTTTCCAGCTACGAGAGGAAGGGGGAGGAGATCCTGCTCTCCCAGGAGCTGCAGGACGAGGTGGAGCGCTGGGGCGGCCTGGGGGTCCTCTACGGCCTGTACCGGGCGGACCCCTGGTCCCAGAAGGACTTTTCTAACGGCCTGTACGGGGTCTACGCCAAGCGGGCCTACAACCAGGTGCAGCGGTACGTGATGGAGCACTCCCGGTTCGGCATCCCGGTGCTGATGAGCAGCGAGTGCCCCCACGGCCACCAGGCCTTAGACGGGTACCTGCTCCCGGTGAACCTGGGGGTGGGGGCCGCCTGGAACCCGGACCTCACCCGGGAGGCCTACGGCGTCTGCGGCAGGCAGCTGAAAGAGCTGGGGGTGCACTACTCCCTCATGTCCATGCTGGACGTGCTCCGGGACCCCCGCTGGGGCCGGAGCGAAGAGTGCTACGGCGAGGACCCGGTGCTCTGCGCCAGGCTGGCCAAGGCCGCGGTGGAGGGCTGCCAGGGGGCGGGGGTCCCGGTGGTGGCCAAGCACTTCTGCGCCCAGGGGGAGACCACCGGGGGCGTCAACGCCAGCGCCGCCCGGATCGGGGAGCGGGAGCTGCGGGAGATCCACCTGCCCCCCATGCAGGCCTGCTGCGACGCCGGGGTGCAGGGCGTCATGGCGGCGTACAACGAGATCGACGGGGTGTACTGCCACGGCAACCCCTGGCTGCTCAAGACCGTCCTCCGGGAGGAGATGGGCTTTGCAGGCGCGGTGATGGCCGACGGCTGCGCCCTGGACCGGCTGGACAACCTGACCGGCTCCTCCCCGGCCTCGGGGGCGTTGGGGCTTTCCTCCGGGGTGGACATCAGCCTGTGGGACCAGGCCTTCGCCCACCTGGAAGAGGCGGTGGAGCAGGGGCTGGTCTCTCAGGAGGCGGTGGACCAGGCCGCCCTGCGGGTGCTGGAGCAGAAGTTCGCCCTGGGCCTGTTCGACCACCCCTACCTGGACGAAAAGGAGCCGGAGATCTTCAAGGTTGGGGCCTATCCCCAGAGCCTGGAGCTGGCCCGCCAGGGGGCGGTGCTGCTGAAAAACGAGGGGCTGCTCCCCCTGCAGGCCCAGGGGAAGAAGATCGCCCTGATCGGGCCTAACGCCCACGAGCTGTACAACCAGCTGGGGGACTACACCCCCCAGCAGCCGGAGGGGGCGGGGGTCACCCTGCTGGAGGGCCTGCAGGCCCTTTTGGGAGAGCAGATTCCCTACGCCCTGGGCTGCCCTGTGTGCGGGGCCGACGATTCCGGCATCCCCCAGGCGGTGGAGCTGGCAAAGGAGAGCGACCTGGTGATCCTGGCGGTGGGAGGGTCCTCCAGCCGGTTTGCCGGGGCGGCCTTCGACACCAACGGCGCGGCCATTCTGGACGGCCCGGTGCAGATGGACTGCGGCGAGGGGGTGGACTGCTCCACCCTGCGGCTGCCCGGCTGCCAGGAGGAGCTGTGCCGGCAGGTGCTGGCCACAGGCACCCCGGTGGCGGCGGTGGTCATCGCCGGGCGGCCCTACGCCATTCCCCAGCTGGCGGAGAAGGCCCAGGCGCTGGTGTACTCCTTCTACCCCGGCCCCTGGGGCGGCCAGGCCCTGGCGGAGGTGCTCTTGGGCGAGGTCAATCCCTCCGGCCGGCTGCCGGCCTCCCTGCCCAGGAGCGTGGGGCAGCTGCCCTGTTACTACAACAGCAAGTCCTCCTACGCCGCCCTGCGCTACTGCGACCAGGAGCCCAGCGCCCTGTTCCCCTTTGGGTACGGCCTTTCCTACACGAGCTTTCAGGCCGGGCAGGTCCTGTTCCCCCAGCCCCTCTCCCGCAAGGCGCTGCGGGCAGGGGAGCGGGCCCAGCTGCGCTTCACCCTGGGCAACACCGGGGACCGGCCAGGCTGGGCGGTGCCCCAGCTCTATGTCCACGACGTGGCCGCCAGCACCGTCCGGCGGGTGAAGGAGCTGAAGGACTTCCAGAAGGTCTGCCTCCAGCCGGGGGAGGAGCGGGAAGTGACCCTGTCCCTGGGCTGGGAGGACCTGGCATTGTGGAACGCCGCCATGGAGCGGACGGTGGAACCGGGGGAGTTTACCCTCTTCCTGGAAGAGGGCGGCAAAGAGCTGGCCAGAGGCACCCTCACCGTGCTGCCGTAAGGGGAAGTAAAAGCTTTTGGTCTTCTCGCCTGGCGGCTCGGTCGGCTGTTGGGCAACGCCCCACTGGGGCGTAACAGCCTTTTTACAAAAAGCTTGCAGGGGCGCTGGTCGCCGGTGGCGACCGTTCAGCGCTTGACCGAACCGGCAGGTGAGAAGGGACAGAGTCCCACGACCTTAAGAGCGGCGCAGCCGCGAAAGAAGCGAGCCAGGG
>DXDU01000039.1 GCA_019115285.1 Candidatus Acutalibacter pullistercoris | reverse complement strand
CCCCATCCCACCTCGAAAAAGCACCCCCGCATGTCCATGGAGGAGCGGGCGGCCCAGTTTTCCCCCTTCGCCGCCCTGACGGGCTTTGGGGCGGTCATCCAGGAGACGGGGCGGCTCACCGGCAGCCGGCGGGGCCTTACGGACAGCGACATCCGCCGGCTGGAGGAGCAGCTCACCCGGCTCGCTGAGCACGAGGGGGAACACCCAGAGATCACCGTCACCTACTTTCTCCCCGATGAGCGGAAGGAGGGGGGAGAGTATGCCACCCTCACCGGCCGCCTGAAGCGCCTGGACCCGGTGGAGCGGGTGTTGTTGTTTGAGACGGGGGAGAGGGTGCCCATTGGGGATATCCTTTTATTGTACCGTGAATGATGCACCCAAATCTGGAAAGTCCCCCAACCATCCAATGAAGGAATGTGCATTCTGCTCCTCAATAGAAGTCATCCATCGCAGAGATATAAACTTATCCTATGGGAGAGAGGCGGCGGAAAAAACTCTCTTCTGACAGTTTCCAGCGAAAAGGGCTGACTCCCGGTGGGGGCAGCCCTTTCTGCGTTTTCTTATGCGTGTGGGTCTATCATTTGGAGTCGGAAACTGATTTACTAAGGGAATATTACTCTGGAGTTATACATTTTCTCTTTCCTGGTCTGTAAGCTGGCAATTTAAAACAAAAGGAAGGCCCCTGTAACGGGGGCCTTCCTTTTTTCGTTTTCTTTTCAATGGGCAAAGTTTTCCCCTAGGTGCGGTAGGCCTTTTTCATCTGGTGGAGGCGGGAGAGCCGCTGCACGGCCTGGTCCCCCAGCTCCTCCGACACCGCCACCACCAGGGCGTCCAGAAGGGCGGCAGGGGCCGCCATGGAGTGGTACTCCTTGGCCTCGCCCCGGTAGGCGAACAGGTTGATGTCCGCCCGCTGGTCCTCCGGCAGGTAGCTGCGGCTGGTAAAGGCCAGGGTGCGGTACCCCGCCTGCTTTTGGTAGTCCAGGATGGTCCGGCCCTCCCAGGACACTTTCGAGAAGCTGAACAGCACCACCAGATCCCCCTCACCCGCCTGGGCAAGGCCCTCCAGCAGTTCCGAGCCGCCGGAGGGCAGCAGGCTCACCGGGAGCCCCAGGCGCCGCAGCCGGAACTGCAGCAGCTGCCCCAGGGAGGCCGAGGCGCTTTTGCCGTGGATGAACACCCGCTGCGCCTCCAGCAGGGACTTGACTGCCTGCTGAAAGACGGCGGGGTCCAGGGCCTCTAAGGTCTTTTGCAGGCAGAGCTGCTGCCGGACAAGCCAGCGTTCCGCCGTAAAGCCCTGCTGGGCCGCCAGCAGTTTGGCGGCGGGGCCGGCGGCCTCCTCCTGGCGGGCCACCAGGCGCTTGAGGCCTTTGTAGTCCCCGCAGCCCACCCGCCGGGCAAACCGGGACAGTGTGGTGCCAGAGACCCCCAGCTTTTTCCCCACGTCCCCAATGGAGCCCTGCAAAAACTCCCTGGGGTTGGCGGAGATGTAGTCTATAATCTCCGTTTCGCTTTTCGTCAGTTGGTCGGGCATGGCGGGGTATTGGATGGTCACGGCGCAGCCTCTCTTTCTTGGAAAATACAGTTTTTGTGATGGGGCGCAGTTTTATTCGGCGCCCTTTTTGCGAAACAGCAGGATGCCCTTGGCCCCCGGCGTCACAGAGGAGGACGCCAGTTCCCAACCCTTTTGGGACATCTCATCGGCGGCGGTTTCCAGTTCTTTCGCCATGTTGCCAGCCTGGGGGGCGTAGTCCACCACCACTGCCTTGTGGCGGACGGCGATCCGCTCCCCGTAGGAGGGCCCGTGCTCCCGGTCCTTTTCCGGGCCCGTGAGCACCGCCACATAGTCCCCGCCCAGGGCGTGAATCTCCTTGAGGGCCCGCTTCAGCAGGGTGGCGGTTTTCACCTTTTCAGCCGCATTGTCCGCCACGGTGATGGCATACCGCCCAGCCTCCATCTCCTCCTTTAGCTCCCGCACGGTGGAGAAGTCTTTCGCAAACTCCGTCCACACACAGCCGTACTGCACGGCTTGGTGGGTGTCGCTGCCAGAGACCACCGGTTTTCCCAGGCGCTCCCCCAGGGCCTTGGTCAGGCGTTCCGCCTGTTGGCGGTCCGTGGCAAGGTCCTTGCCGTTTAAGTCCAGAAAATCCAGGCGGGCCAGCTGCTCCTCCGGCAGCTGGGGGATGTGTCCCCCCTCCCGGTAGGGGTGGGCGCCGCCCACCAGCACGGAGTACTGGTCAAACAGGTCCCGTAGCTTTGCAAAGGGGAGGAAATTCCCCGGTTGTTTGTAGGGGGCCAGGCGCTGGTTCAGCTCTAAAATGGCCTCCAAGGGGCCGATGGACAGGATGTGCCCGCCCTCCTGGATATCCGTCTCCATGCCGGGGAAGACCCGCAGGCCGTTTGGCAGCACCAGGGTGTCTCCCTCCCGGCGGCTTTTCCTGGCTAGGTAGGCGTACAGCTCGTCGAACTGCAGGGTGTTGAAGTGCTCCGTCAGGCACAAGGCGGAAAGGCCAGCGTCCTTGGCCTCGCCGAAGAGCCAGTCGGTGTAGGTGGTGGAGAAGGGCAATCGTTTTGCCAGCTTCCCGTGGGTGTGAAAATCCAGTTTCAAAGGTAGTTCCTCTTTTCTTTCCAAGATCAGGCCAGGGTGGACGCCAGCACCGCCAGGGCGATCCACAGCAGGGAGACAGCCAGAAACAGCAGGTCGTTGTATGAGACCTTCAAGGCGGCCAGCTTCATCTTCTTCACCGTTTTGTCCACGGCGGCGTTGCGGTAGCCCCGAATCTCCAAGGCCTCCACCGTGGTGCGGGAGCGTTTGGCGGTGTTGAGCATCAGGGGATAGAAGGCGTGCATCACGGTCTTGATTTGATACCACAGGTATTTCACGCTGCCCGCAAATCCCTCCCGGATGGGGGGATTGCCCCGCAGCCGGAAGGAGAGCAGGATGTTCTGAAACTCCTCCATGAGCATGGGCAGCACCCGGTAGGCGTAGGAGATGGAGAAGGACAGGCGCTCCGGGCAGCCGAACCACATCAGCCCGCAGGAGAGCTTGTCCGGGTCCAAGCCGGAGAACACCGTCACTGAGGCCAGGGAGCAGGTGGCCACTTTCAGAGTGAGCACCAGCAGAGGGGCCACCGTGTCCCCGTTGCCACCAAACAGCAGGGAGACCAGCAGCAGGTACCCCGTCTGGGAGAACACCCCCAGGGCGAACACCAGCAGCACCAGCCCTGCCACCTTGGCCAGCAGGGTGGTGGCCACCACCAGGAGGAAGCTGGCCATCAAAAACCACAGGTCATTTACAAACCAGGGCGCCAGGCCAAAGAACAGGTACCACACAATCAAGATGCGGGGGTCCAGCTTGGCGATGACGGTGTCGTCGTTGCCGTAGGCGTTTTTCAGCACCTGGTTCCGGAGAAAATCCATGGAGAACTTGTCCAGCACGCTCTCCGAAAGCTTCTTTTTTGTTTTCGTTCCCA
>DXDU01000001.1 GCA_019115285.1 Candidatus Acutalibacter pullistercoris | reverse complement strand
GGGGCCCTTCGGCTTGCGAGAGCCCCTGGACCACCCCAGAATCGCCGGGCGGGTGGAGCCCCGCCCCGGCCGGTGGACGCACCACGTGGTGGTGGGGACTCCCCAGGAGCTGGACGGGGAGCTGCTTGGCTGGCTGCGGAGAGCGGCGGAGGAAGTGAAGCGGTAGGGAAAGCCCGCGCAAGCGGGCCCGGGAAAGGCGCCCTCCCTGGGCGCCGGCCGGGCCCGCCTTTTTGGTGGGGGCAGGGTGTGTGGACCTGGCACAAAAGCGCGGGGGAGAAGGGGGAAAAATCGGCACTCTGACGGGGGACTTTTCCACAAAAACCCCTTCCCTTTTTTGGAGCGGTTGCTATAATAGGGAAAGCCTTGTCTGGAACGCTTTTTTGTGCTAAAGCGAAAAAATACGGCAAGGGAGGAGGAGTCCTATGTTTCAGCTCAAATGGGTGTGGAAACAGCTGGAGGGTTACCGGAAGCGGTACGTGTTCGCCCTGTGCTCCACGGCGGTGCTCTCCATTCTGGCCCTGGGCAACTCGGTGATCACCGCCAACATCATGGACACGGTGTTCCAGCCCCTCACCGATTCTGGGGTGGTGACGGAGCAGGTGGTGCAGCACCTGATCTTCCTGGTGGCGGTGCTCATTGGCTTTACCCTGTTCCGCACCAGTTTCCAGTACCTGTCCATCATGACTTACGAGACCTGTTCCCAGAAGCTTATCTACAAGCTCCGGCGGGACCTGTACAAGAACATGCAGGAGCAGGACCAGGCCTTTTTCGGCAGGAACCGCACCGGCGACCTGATGACCCGCCTCACCGGCGACATGGACATGGTGCGCCACGCGGTGTGTTGGGTCATCCGGCAGCTCATCGACTGCACCGTGCTGTTCCTCACCACGTCTATCGTGTTCCTTGCCACGGACTGGGTCTTCGCCCTGTCCATGCTGGCGGTGACCCCGGTGATCTTTCTGCTCACCTTTCTCTTCTCCCGGCAGGTCCATCCCCTGTACGTGGACCTGCGGGAGCGGCTGTCCCAGCTGAACACCTGCGCGCAGGAGAACATCTCCGGCAACCGGGTGGTGAAGGCCTTCGCCCGGGAGGACTACGAGATGGAGAAGTTCGACGGGAAGAACCAGGACTACAAGGCCGCCAACACCAAGGCCTCCCTGCTGTGGCTGAAGTACAGCCCCTACATCGACGGCCTGTCCCAGGCGTTGTCCATCGCGGTGCTGCTGGTGGGGGGCGGGTTCCTCATCGCCGGGCGGATCTCCATCGGCACCTTCACCCTGTTCAACTCCCTGACCTGGACCTTGACAAACCCCATGCGCATGCTGGGAATGCACCTCAACGACCTGCAGCGCTTTTTCGCCAGCGCCAATAAGATCATCGAGCTGTACTACGCCAAGTCCACCATCTCCACCCGGCCCGACGCCAAGCACGTGAAGGAACGGCTCCGGGGGGAGATCGACTTCCACAACGTGTCTCTGAAGCTCCACGGCGCCCAGGTCCTCTCCGGCATCGACCTGCACGTGGAACCCGGGGAGACGGTGGCCATCATGGGGCCCACCGGGGCGGGAAAGACCTCTCTGGTGAACCTGATCCCCCGGTTCTCCGACGTGTCGGCGGGGACTCTGTCCATCGACGGCACCCCGGTGGGGCTCTATGATCTGGAGGGCCTGCGCCGGTCCATCGGCATCGCCACCCAGGACGTGTTCCTCTTCTCCGACACGGTGGACGGGAACATCGCCTATGGGGACACCTCCCTCTCGGAGGAAGAGGTGAAACGCTACGCCAAAATGGCGGACGTGGACTTTGTGGAGAAGCTCCCCGAGGGCTACGACACCCTCATCGGGGAGCGGGGGACAGGCCTTTCCGGCGGGCAGAAGCAGCGCATCGCCCTGGCCCGGGCTTTGGCGGTGCGTCCCTCGATTCTGATCCTGGACGACACCACCTCCGCCGTGGACCTGGAGACCGAGAAGTACATCCAGGACCAGCTGGCCCACCTGGATTTCCCCTGCACCAAGCTCATTGTGGCCCAGCGCATCTCCACCACCAAGCGGGCCGATAAGATCGTCATATTGGACAAGGGCCGGGTGGTGGACGTGGGCACCCACCAGGAGCTGTCCCAGAAGCCCGGCTACTACCGGGAGGTCTTCCTGCTGCAGAACGGCCAGGAAGAGGAAAAGGAGGTGGTGTAAATGGCGCGGAACAAGTTCGACGTGGACGAGACCCTGGAGACCCCCTTTAACATCAAGCACCTGCTCCGGGCCGGGGTGTACATCGGCCGGCACAAGAAAAAGATGCTCCTGTCCCTTTTGTACTCCGCCATTTCCGCCGCCTGCTCCCTGGTGGGGCCCCTGCTCATCCAGCGGGCGGTGGACGTGTCCGTCCCCAACAAGAACTACGGGGAGCTGGTGCTGCTGGCGGTGATCATGGCGGCGTCTATCGCCGCCTCGGTGCTGTTCGCCCGGGCCCGGTCGAAATACATGATCGTGGTGGGCCAGGAGATCATCTACGACATCCGGAAAGACCTGTTCGAGCACCTGCAGAAGCTGCCCTTCCAGTTCTACGACGACCGGCCCCACGGGAAGATCCTCACCCGGGTCATAAATTATGTAAACTCCGTCTCCGACGCCCTGTCCAACGGCATCATCAACTTTGTGCTGGAGATCTTCAACCTCCTGCTCATCGCCCTGTTCATGCTGCTGTGCGACGTGCGCCTGAGCCTGATCGTCATGGCGGGCATTCCCCTGTTCCTGGTGATCGTGTTGCTCATCAAGCCCGCCCAGCGCCGGGCCTGGCAGGACGTGTCCAACAAGAGCTCCAACCTGAACGCCTACCTCCACGAGAGCCTGGACGGCATGAAGATCACCCAGGCCTTTACCCGGGAGGAGGAGAACCGGGAGATCTACGACAGCCTGAACCAGAAGTGCTACAAGACCTGGATGAAGGCCCAGTACACCTCCAACCTGGTGTGGTACTCGGTGGACAACATCTCCACCTGGGTGGTGGGGGCCATGTACCTCATCGGCCTGTGGATGCTGGGGCCTGCCATGCAGATCGGCACCCTGATCGCCATCAGCTCTTACGCCTGGCGGTTCTGGCAGCCCATTCTGAACCTCTCGAACCTCTATAACACCTTCATCAACGCCGTGGCCTACTTAGAGCGCATCTTCGAGATGATCGACGAGCCCGTCACCGTGGACGACGCCCCCGGCGCTACGGAACTGCCGCCCATCACCGGGCGGGTCACCTTCGACGACGTGACCTTCTCCTACGACGGCAAGGTGAACATCCTGGAGCACTTTAACTTAGACGTGCGGCCCGGGGAGTCCATCGCCCTGGTGGGCCCCACCGGCGCGGGGAAGACCACCGTGGTGAATCTGCTCTCCCGGTTCTACAACATCGACCGGGGGCGGCTGCTGCTGGACGGCCACGACATCGCGGAAGTGACCCTCCACTCCCTCCGGTCCCAGATGGGCATCATGCTCCAGGACAGCTTCATCTTCTCCGGCACCATCATGGACAACATCCGCTACGGCCGGTTAGACGCCACCGACGAGGAAGTCATCGCCGCGGCCAAGACCGTCCGGGCCGACGAGTTCATCCGGGAGATGGAGGACGGCTACTACACCGCCGTCAACGAGCGGGGCTCCCGGCTCTCCCAGGGGCAGAAGCAGCTGGTGGCCTTTGCCCGCACCCTGCTCTCCGACCCCAAGATCCTGGTGCTGGACGAGGCCACCTCCTCCATCGACGCCAAGACGGAGCGGCTGCTCCAGGAGGGCCTGCAGGCATTGCTCCGGGGCAGGACCTCCTTCATCATCGCCCACAGGCTGTCCACCATCAAAAACTGCGACAGGATTCTGTACATCTCCAACAAGGGCATTGCGGAGATGGGCACCCACCAGCAGCTGCTGGACCGCCAGGGGCTCTACTACCACCTGTACACCGCCCAGGTGGAAAACTGAAAAACTTTCCCAGCCAGTCTTGACAAACCAGGGCTGGCTGTGGTACGATCCACTTTGCAAAACACTTTTAAAAAGTGAGTTTGGAAGTGATCTGCATGCGGACAGCCAACAACGCCCTGGTCCGGGCGTACAATGAGAACCGGGTGCGCCAGGCCCTTTTGCGCCTTCGGGAGACCACCCGGCAGCGGCTGGCCCTGGAGACGGGCCTGAGCCAGATGACAGTGAGCACGGTCATCGCCGCCCTGATGGCCGGGGGGGAAGTGGAGCAGGTGGGCAGCGCCCCTTCCGAGGGGGGGCGGCCCTCCGCCCGGTACCGCTACCGGGGGGAGCAGCACAAGGGGGCGGTGCTGTTCACCTACCAGCGCAAGGGGAAGACCTACGTGTGCCTGCGGGTGTACGACTTGTTCGGCGACCTGTGGTACCGGGAGGAGCAGTTCTTCGACGAGATCAGGATGGACAGCTTCGACCAGATGCTGGAACAGGCCTTTCGCAAGACCACCGGAATCAGGGCGTTGACCATCGGCCTGCCCGCCCATGTGTGGGGGGGAGAAGTGCTCTACTGCGACCACCCGGCCCTGACCGGGGGCGGCCTGGTCCGCCGGTGCACGGCCCAGCTGGGGGTGCCGGTGCGGCTGCTCAACGATGTAAACGCCGCCACCCTGGGCTACGTGCAGCGCCGTCCCCCCCGGCAGAGGAAGGAGCTCACCGCCGGGTTTTACTTCACCACCCGCTTCGGCCCCGGCATGGGGCTGGTGGTGGGCCAGGAGCTGTGGGAGGGCCACAGGAGCTTTGTGGGGGAATTCCACGGCGTCCCCTCTGGGCCCAGCTGGCTGCAAATCGACTACAGGGACCGGGACTCGGTGCGGGAGGCCGTCACCGACGCCCTGCAGTTTGCCTGCGGCATGGCCGGCCCGGACCGGGCGGTGCTGTACGGCGAGGTCTTCTGGCCCGGGGCGGCGGAGGAGATTGCCAAGGGGCTGGACCAGCGCTTCCACCGGGAGTACGGCCTGGAGCTGGAAGTGGTGGAGGACCCGGAAGAGGATTACGAAGAGGGAATGAAGGTCTCTGTGCTGCGGGAGGTAAAGCAGCAGCTGTTCGGGGACCATGGGGAGGAATAACACGATGCTCACAGCTTTGCTTGTCATTATCTACGTTTCGTTTATCAGCCTGGGCCTGCCGGACTCCCTCTTGGGGTCGGCCTGGCCCGCCATCCATCTGGACCTGGGAGTGCCCCTGTCCTTCGCCGGGGTGATCTCCATGATCATCTCCTGCGGCACGGTGATCTCCAGCCTGCTGAGCACCCGGGTGATCCGGCGGTTCGGCACCGGGCGCACCACCCTG
>DXDU01000038.1 GCA_019115285.1 Candidatus Acutalibacter pullistercoris | reverse complement strand
GCCCTGTCCAAGGGCTACAGGCAGCGGGTGGGCATCGCCCAGGCCCTGCTGGGCAATCCGGAGGTGATCATCCTGGACGAGCCCACCGTGGGCCTGGATCCTCTGCAGATCATCGAGATCCGCACCCTGGTGAAGGAGCTGGGGCAGAGCCACACGGTGATCTTCAGCTCCCACATCCTGTCGGAGGTGCAGAACCTCTGCGACCAGATCCTGATCATTTCCCGGGGAAAGCTGGTGGCCTTTGACCGGCCGGAGAACCTGGAGAAGCGGTTGCTTGGCTCCAACGAGATCACCGTGGTCACCGACGTGCCGCCGGCGGAGGCCAGCGCCCTGCTGGCCGGGGTGGCGGAGCTCACCGACTGCGCAGCGGAGGAGCGGGCTGACGGCCTGACGGCGCTGCGCCTCAAGACGGACTGCACCGAGCTCCACCAGGTGTCCCGGGAGATCTTCTTCGCCTTCGCCGGGGCGGGGAAGGCCCTGCTGGAGCTGTCCCTGAAGAAGGCCAGCCTGGAGGACGTGTTCCTGGAGCTGACCGAGCACCAGGAGCCCCCGGCGACGGAGCCGGACGGGGCGGAGCAGCCGGAGCACCAGGCTGAGACAGAGCCCGCGGAAGCGACAGAAAGCGCGGAAACTGCGGAAGGAAAGGGGGAGGAGGAACCGTGATCGCGGTATGCAAGCATGAGCTGCGGGGGTATTTCCACTCCCTGACGGCCTACGTGTTCGGGGCCTTCCTGCTGGCCGTGGTGGGTGTGGGCGCCATGCTCTACAACCTTCAGGCGGCGGTGAGCAACTTCGAGTATGTCCTCAGCTTCAGCAGCCTGGTCTTTGTGGTCATCGTGCCCATCCTCACCATGCGGGTGCTGGCCGAGGAGCGGCGGCAGAAGACCGACCAGCTGCTCTACTCCCTGCCCATCACCACCACCCAGGTGGTGCTGGGCAAGTACCTGGCCCTGCTGGCGGTGTACCTGATCCCCCTGGCGGTGATCTGCGTGTACCCCCTGATCTTCGCCCAGTTCGGCGAGGTCTACCTGCCCACCTCCTACGGCTCCATCTTCGCCTTCTTTGTCATGGGGGCGGCCCTGATGGCGGTGGGGGTGTTCCTGTCCTCCCTGACGGAGAACCAGGGCTTCGCCGCCGGCATCACCATCGCGGTGATCCTGTTCAACTACTACAGCGTCAGCCTGTCGGAGTACATCTCCTCCACGGCCTTCGGCTCCCTCATCGCCCTGGACGTGCTGGCGATCCTCCTGGGCTTCCTGATCCGCTATCTCACCCGGAACGAGGGCCTGGCCTACGGCGTGGCCCTGGCCCTGGTGCTGGCCCTGGCCGCCGCCTTCCTGGTGGACAGCTCTATGTTTGAGGGGCTGCTGCCCGCCGTCATGGAGCAGCTGTCCCTGTTCGAGCGGTTCAACACCTTTGTCAACGGCGTCTTTGACGTGACAGCCATCGTGTACTACCTGAGCGTGATCGGCTTTTTCCTGCTCCTGTCCGTCCAGTCCATGGAGAAACGGAGGTACAACTGATGAAAAAGCTGAGCTTAAAGCCCGCCGGCGGCGGGGAGCGCCGGGGGCGCAACGCCCTGAAGGGCGGGGCCTACTCCCTGGCGGTTGTTGCGGTGGTGCTGGCCATTCTCATCGCGGTGAACGTCTTTGCCTCCGCCCTGCCCACCGGCTATACCCGGTTTGACATCAGCGCCTCCAAGCTCTACTCCATCACCAGCAACACCAAGGTGGTGGTGAACGGCCTGACCGAGGACGTGACCATCTACTGGATCGTCCAGTCCGGGCAGGAGGACGACGTGATCGAGAACCTGCTGGGCAAGTACGAGAGCCTCTCCGACCACATCCAGGTGGTGAAGCGCAACCCGGATGTATATCCCACCTTTGCCGAACAGTACACCGACGAGGACGTGCCCAACAACAGCCTGGTGGTGGAGTGCGGCGACCGCAGCCGGTATATCAGCTACAACGACATCTACGTGCAGAGCGCGGACATGTACTCCTACTCCTACACCACCGATTTTGACGGGGAGGGGGCCATCACCTCCGCCATCGACTACGTGGTCACCGAGGATCTGCCCCAGCTCTATGTCTTGGAGGGCCACGGGGAGGCGGAGCTGCCCGCCACCTTCGCCGACCAGATCGAGAAGGCCAACATCGAGACCAACGCCCTGTCCCTGCTCACCGTGGACGCCATCCCGGAGGAGGCCGACTGCATCCTCATCTACGCCCCCTCCAGCGACATCTCCACCGAGGAGCGGGACATGCTGGCCGACTACGTGTCCGGCGGCGGCAGGCTGCTGGTCATGGCCGGCCCCGTGGAGGACGGCATCCTGGAGAACCTGTACAGCCTCCTGTCCGACTACGGCGTAGAGGCCCACGAGGGCATCGTGGTGGAGGCCGACCGGGAGCACTACGCCTTCCAGGCCCCCTATGTGCTCCTGCCCGACATGGCCAGCCACGACATCACCGACTCCCTCATCGAGGAGAACTACTTCCCCATCCTGCCCATCTCCCTGGGCCTGACGGTGACGGGGGAGGGCTCCGGCGGCACGGTGACCGAGCTGCTCACCACCTCCGACGCCGCCTTCAGCAAGGCGGCCGGCTATGACCTGTCCACCTACGAGAAGGAGGAGGGGGACATCGACGGCCCCTTCGCGGTGGCGGTGTCCGTGGAGGACGACGGCGGCGGGCAGATGGTGTGGTTCACCTCCTCCGTGTTCCTGGAGGACGTGTACAACGCCTACTCCTCCGGCTCCAACGGGGATCTGGCTATGAACGCCCTGTCCGACCTGATCGGCGAGCGGGAGGCCATGGCCATCCGCAGCAAGTCGCTGAACTACAACTATCTGACCATCAGCGCCTCCACGTCCGCCCTGCTGCAGACCGTGATGATCGGGGTGTGCCCCCTGCTCTTCCTGGGCGTGGGCATCGCCGTGATCCTGAGGAGAAGGAGGAATCAGAATGAACCGTGCTAAGCGGCTGTATATCCTGCTGGGGGTGCTGGCCGCGGCCTGCATCGCCGCCTTCGCGGTGCTCCACCTGGAGCAGCGGCAGGAGGAGATCGCCGAGAGCGGGGAGACGGTGCTGGAAATCGACCCGGATGCCGTCCAGTCCCTGTCCTGGGAATACGAGGGGGAGACCCTGGCCTTCCACCGGGACGGCGACGGCTGGCTCTACGACGATGACGAGGCCTTCCCGGTGGACGGGGAGAAGATCCAGGAGCTGCTGGGGCAGTTTGAGGCCTTCGGCGCGGCCTTTGTCATCACCGACGTGGAGGACTACGCCCAGTACGGCCTGGACGACCCCACCTGCACCATCCAGCTGTCCACGGAGGAGGAGAGCTATACCATCGAGCTGGGCAACTACAGCAACATGGACGAGCAGCGGTATGTCTCCACCGGGGACGGCAACGTGTACCTGGCGGTCAGCGACCCCCTGGACGTGTATGATACCGATCTCAGCGGCCTCATCGCCAACGACCAGGTACCGGACTGGACTCAGGTCACCGGCCTGACCTTTGCCGGGGAGCAGGACTATGCCGTTACCTGGCAGGAGGACAGCGGCCTGTCCTACAGCGAGGACGACGTCTACTTCACCCAGCAGGACGGGGAGAGCCTGCCCCTGGACACCAGCCTGGTGGAGGGGTACCTGCGCACCCTCCAGTCCCTGGAGCTGGGCGACTATGTGACCTACAACGCCACTGACGAGGAGCTGGCCGACTGCGGCCTGGACGAGCCCCAGCTGACGGTGACGGTGGACTACACCGGCGAGGACGAGGACGGGGCGGAGACCTCCGGCACCTTTGTGCTCCACATCAGCCGGGATCCCGAGGAGCTGGCCCAGGGCGAGGCAGATGCGGAAAACACGGAAGAGGCGGAGGATACAGAGGAAGAGATCACCGCCTACGCCCGGGTGGGGGACTCCCGGATTGTCTATCAGCTCTCCGGCTCGGACTACGAGGCCCTGATGGCCGCGTCTTATGACGAGTTGCGCCACCAGGAGGTGCTGTGGGCCGACTTTGCCGG
>DXDU01000005.1 GCA_019115285.1 Candidatus Acutalibacter pullistercoris | reverse complement strand
CCGAAGATGTTCCTCTTCGGCGCGGCGGCCCAGTTCGGCATTTTCCTCACCATTGTCCTGGCGGCCCTGCTGGGCTTCCAGATCACCGACGCCGCCTCCATCGGCATCATCGGCGCCGCCGACGGCCCCACTTCCATTCTGGTCAGCCAGGTGCTCAAATCCAACTACATTGGGCCCATCGCCGTGGCGGCCTACTCGTACATGGCATTGGTGCCCATCATCCAGCCCGCGGCCATCAAGCTGGTCACCACCAAGAAGGAGCGGGCCATCCGCATGGAGTACCGCCCCAACGCCGTGACCAAGACCACCCGCATCCTGTTCCCCATCATGGTCACCATTGTGGCCGGGCTGGTGGCTCCCGCCTCTGTCTCTCTGGTGGGCTTCCTCATGTTCGGCAACCTGATCCGGGAGTGCGGCGTGCTCAACCGGCTGTCTGAGACCGCCCAGAACGACCTGGCCAACCTGATCACCCTGCTACTGGGCATCACCATCGCCTTCTCCATGCGGGCCGACCAGTTCGTCACCCTGCAGACCATTATGATTATGGCCCTGGGCCTGGTGGCCTTTATCTTCGACACCGTGGCCGGCGTGGTCTTCGCCAAGATCCTCAACATCTTCAGCCGCACCAAGATCAACCCCATGGTGGGCGCCGCGGGCATCTCCGCGTTCCCCATGTCCGCCCGTATCGTGGAGAAGATGGGCATTGCCGAGAACAACCAGAACCACCTGCTGATGCACGCCGTAGGCGCCAACGTCTCCGGCCAGATCGCCTCCGCGGTGGCCGGCGGCATCATCCTGGGCTTCTTCATGTAAGCGCACACACCTTGACGTGAACGGTTTGGAGGAAAGCATATGAATATCAACATGGACGTGGTCATGGAAGCCCTGAGCATTATGGGCAAGGGCATGCTGGGCATCTTCGTGGTGATCGTCATCATCGCCCTGCTGGTGTACGCCCTGACCAAGATCACCAGCCGGAAGAAAGGCTGAGTACAGTCACACAGGGAGCGGGCCGTGGCCCGCTCCTTTTTCTCTCCGTTAAGTAAAATATAGTTGACATTTCGTACAGGATAGCATACAATAGGGCCAAGAGGTGATCCCATGGGAAAGAACCTGAAACTGAAAGCCGCCCGGGCGGCCCTGGGGCTCACCCAGCAGGAGCTGGGGGAGAGGGTGGGCGTCACCCGGCAGACCATCCTGGCCATCGAGCGGGGGGACTACAACCCCACCATCAAGCTGTGCGTGGAGATCTGCAAGGCCCTGGGCAAAACCTTGGACGAGCTATTCTGGGAGGAGTGAGCGGTATGCTGAACAAGACAAGTCTGGATGAGCGGCAGCTGTGGCTGCGGGGGAACGTGTTCAAGCACGGGTTCGTGTTTTTGCTGGCGGCCATGGCGGCACAGGGAATCTGCAAGGCCCTGGGTGTCACCTGGGCCCAGGGGCCGGGGGAGCAGATCCTCATCCTGTGGGGGGCGGTGGCCCTGTGCTGGTGGGAGTTCATCCTCCGGGGCATCGACCCCATGGGCCGCAGCCAGAAGACTTTCTTCTTCGCCATGGGCCTGTGCGGTGTCTTTATCGTACTCATGGAGCTAGCCTCCCTGGCGGTGGGGCGGGGCGCTTTGGTGGAGGAGGGCCAGCTCACCATGACCGCCACCCTGGGGCTCTCCGGGTGCCTGATGGCCAGCGTTTTAGGGGTGTACCTGGCAAAGCGCGCCTGGGACAAGGGCCACCCAGAGGAAGATGAGGAGTGATTTTGCAACTCCCGCCCGGCTCACTTGCAGAAATTCTTGCAAGTTTCGGAAAATCTGGTATAATAGAGGGGTATTTTGAAGCGAGGGGGAACTGCCATGACCATCATCCCAGAACACTACCAGCCCGCCCTGGGCCTGTACGAGACCCAGAAGGCCATTGGGCTCATCAAAAATATCTTCCAGGTGAAGCTGTGCGCCGCCCTACGGTTAAAGCGTGTCACCGCGCCCTTGTTCGTGGACCCGGCCACCGGCCTGAATGACGACTTAAACGGCGTGGAACGGCCCGTCAGCTTCGACGTGCCCGCCGTAGGGAAGGACGCCCAGGTGGTGCACTCCCTGGCCAAGTGGAAGCGCCTGGCCCTGAAGAACTACGACTTCTTTGTAGGCAAGGGCCTGGTGGCGGACATGAATGCCATCCGGCGGGACGAGGAGCTGGACAACCTCCACTCCATCTACGTGGACCAGTGGGATTGGGAGAAAGTTATCGACGAGAGCACCCGGAACGAGGCCACTTTAAAAGACACGGTAGAGCGCATTGTCAGCGCCATTTGCGGCACCTTAGACGAGCTGAAGTGGCAGTTCTCCGACCTCTCCACCGAGCTGTGCCGGCAGGTGTTCTTCATCAAGTCCCAGGAGCTGGAGGACCTGTACCCGGACAAGACCCCCAAGGAGCGGGAACAGCTCATTGTAAAAGAGCACAAGACCGTGTTCATCCAGCAGATCGGCGGGAAGCTGAAAAGCGGCAAGCCCCACGACGGCCGGGCCCCCGACTACGACGACTGGGAGTTAAACGGTGACCTGCTCTTCTGGCACGAGCCTTTGCAGTGCGCGCTGGAGATCAGCTCCATGGGCATCCGGGTGGACCCGGAGAGCCTGGACCGGCAGCTCACCCTGGCGGGCTGCGAGGAGCGCCGGAAGCTGCCCTTCCACCAGATGCTCTTGCAGGGCGAGCTGCCCTTGACCATCGGCGGGGGCATTGGCCAGAGCCGGCTGTGTATGCTGCTTTTGGGCAAGGCCCACGTGGGCGAGGTCCAGGCCTCCCTGTGGGACGAGGAGACCCAGCGCCTTTGCAAAGAGGCCGGCATTGTCCTGCTGTGAGGTGGTCTTTGTTGAAGCCGTTCTTCCAGAGATGCTGGCTTGAGTTGGCCCTTGCCGCAGTGGGCTTTGTGCTGGGGCTGGCCGCCCTGCCGTTCCTGCCGGGAGACGTCCCCCGGCAGTGGAACAACGGTCAAGTGGTGGCCACCATGCCGAAGCTGTGCCTGCTGCTGGTGCCCGTCATTCAGCTGGCGGTGACCATGACCGTCCGGACCGTGCTGGGGGCCCAGGTGAAAAAGGCCCCGGCCCTGACTGGGGTGGCCCGGGTGCTCTCTACCGTGGTGGCGGTGGTGTGCCTGGTGCTGGAGGCCTGTATCCTCCTCACCGCCTGGGGCGCGGCCCTGCCGGTGGAGGGTGTGCTCCTGGGGGCGCTGGTGCTGGGCGGCCTGTGCGTGCTGGCTGCGCCCATCGCCTGTATGCTTCGGGACATGAAGCGCGGGGGATAGGGGACTGCTGCTACACGCAGGCCTCCTACGAGCACTGAGCTTACTCACTTTATCGGATTTCGGCCGCTGCCACGGAAAAGTTCTTTGCTTCTTTCTTGCAAGAAAGAAAAGAGCGCCCGCAGGGCGCAACGAAAAAAGACCGCCCTGTTGGGCGGCCTTTTTCTTTGGGGTCCTGTGATTCAGTTTTTCACGAAGAACTGGTCGTACCAGACGATGAAGGAATAGAAGGACCAGATCTTCTGCATATTCTTGGCCTTGCCGGACTTGTGGTCGTCCAGGAGCTTCATCAGCTCGCTTTGGACGAAGAACTTCCCGGCGATGTCGCTCTGGAAGGCCTCTTTCACCTTGTTGTAGTACTTATCCTGCATCAGCCAGTCGGACAGGGGCACGGGGAAGCCCAGCTTCTTCATTTTGGCGGTCTTCTCCGGCAGCTCTTTGCTGGCGGCGGCCCGCAGGGCTTTCTTGGTGGTCTCCGTCTGGCAGTCGGCCCGGTAGCGGCTGGGGATGCGGCAGGAGAGTTCCAACATCTTCCGGTCCAGGAAGGGCACCCGCAGCTCCAGGGAGTTAGCCATGCTCATGCGGTCGGCTTTGAGCAGAATGTCGTAGATCATCCAGGTGTACATGTCCACGTACTGCAGCTGGGTGGGCTCGTCCAGGTCCTTCACCTCGTCGAAGTAGCGCTTGCTGTACTCCTCGGGGCGCTTGGAGGTGATGGGCTTTTTCAGGTACTTCTGGCGCTCGTTGGGATCGGTAAACACGTAGTTTGCCCGCATAAACCGCTGGTAGGGCTCCATGCTGCCCCGGACAATAAAGTGCTTGCCTTTAAATTCCGGCAGCCGCTTGGCCACGGCCCCGGCCAGCTTCCGCACCGGGCGGGGCACCTTTCTGGTGTACTGGGCGAAGTGCCCTCCCTGCAGGTACATGGGGTAGCCCCCGAAGAGCTCGTCAGCCCCCTCGCCGGAGAGCACCACCTTCACGTACTGCCGGGCGTTCTTCGCCAGGAAGTACAGGGGGATCTCCGAGGGGTTGGGCAGGGGCTCGTCGAGCATGTACTGGATGAGGGGCACGGCGTCGAAGAACTCGTCGGCGGAGACCTTGTTGGAGATGTTGGGCACGCCGATGGCCTTGGACAGCTCCTGGGCGTAGGGGAGCTCGCTGTACTTCTCCTCGGTGTAGCCCACGGAGAAGGTCTTCACTTTCTTGGTGCCCTTGCTGATCTCCTTCACCACGTAGCTGGAGTCCACCCCGGAACTGAGGAAGCAGCCCACCTCCACGTCGGCGATCTGGTGCATGGCCACGCTCTCGGTAAACTCCTTCTGAATCTGCTCCTCCCAGTACTCTAAGGGCTTGTCCTCCTCGATCTTGTAGCGCACCTGGTAGTAGCGCTCCACGGAGAGCTGGCCGTCCTTGTAGGTGAAGCAGTAGCCCCCGGGGAGCTTGAACACATTTTTGAAAATGGTGTTCTCGTAGGGGATATATTCGTAGGAGAGGTACTCGGGGATCTTCTCCTCGTCCAGTTCCTTCTCGAAGCCGGGGTGGGAGAGGAAGCTCTTGATCTCGCTGCCGAAGAGGAGCTCCCCGTTTTTCTTGTAGTAGTAAAAGGGCTTGATGCCGAAGATGTCCCGGGCGCCGAAGAGCTCTTTCTTCTCCTTGTCCCAGATGACAAAGGCGAACATGCCCCGAAGCTTCTGGAGGATCTCCTTGCCGTATTCCTCGTAGCCGTGGAGGATGGTCTCCGAGTCGGTGCGGGTCTTGAACACGTGGCCCTTCTTCAAAAGGTCCTCCCGCAGGGACTGGAAGTTGTAGATCTCCCCGTTAAAGGTGAGGACCTTGGTGCCGTCCTCGTTTAAAATGGGCTGGCGCCCGCCTTCCAGGTCGATGATGGAAAGCCGCCGAAAGCCCAGGGAAATGTCTTCGTCCACATAGTAGTCGGCGTCGTCCGGCCCCCGGTGGATGATCCGGTCGGCCATGGCCTTGACCACCGTGTTGGGGTCGGCCGCCGCAGGTGTGTTTAAAAATCCCACAAAACCGCACATGGGCAGTTCCTCCTTGGAAAAGATTTGTCAGGTGAGCAGCTGGCGGTACGCCGGCTTTAAGGGGGCGCCGCAGGCCTCTACGCAGCGCTTGGAGAGGACCTCCAGGGCATCCAGGTAGCCGTGGCCCAGGGGCAGGTCCCGCTTGATGAGGGAGAGCTCGGTGCAGCCCAGCACCAGGCTGTCGCAGCCCCGGCCGAACAGCTCCTTCGACACCGCCCGCAGCTTCTCCTGGTCCACCGCCTTGCCCGCCTTGATCTCCTCATAGATCATGGCCATGACAAGGGCCTGACCCTGTTCACTGGGGACCAGGGCGGAAAGGCCCAGCTTCTCAAAAGCGGTCTGGAACAGGCCGGAGGACACCGTGCCGGTGGTGGCCAGGATCCCCACGGTCTTCCGGCCCATGGACAGCAGCTCCCGGCCGGTCTCCTCCACCATGTGGAGGAAGGGGACGGACACGCTCTCCTGCAGCTCTTTGTAGAAGTAGTGGGAGGTGACGCAGGGGGCGCAGATCGTCCCGGCGCCCAGGCGCTCTAAGGTCTGGGCGGTGTCCCGCATGGAGGGCAGGGGAGAGGGCTTGGTCCTGTCCAGGATATAGGCGGTGCGGTCCGGCACCTGGGGCCTGTCGAAGAGGATCACGTCCAGGTGTTCCTGGTCGGTCTTCGCGTCTGTCATTTCGATGATCAACCGGAGCAGGTAGGCGGAGGCCATGGGCCCCAGCCCTCCGATGATGCCTAGTGTTTTCATGGTGTTCCTCCTGAGGGGCCGTGCCCTGGTCCATCTGGGCGGGGGCGTTGGGAGTTAGTCCCGCAGGCCCTTGTTTCCAAAATAGCGCTTGTACTTCTCGAAGTAGTGGAACTGGTTCTTCTGGTAGTGAATCCACCGCTTCAGGGACTTGTCCCCCTCGTAGTAGTAAGAGTGGCACACCTTCCCGGCTTTGATCAGGGCCTTGGCCTCGGCCTTGGCGCTCTCGCTCTTGACGTACTGGAAGATGATCTTCTCGGGGATGATGGTCCACAGCACCTTGTTTTTCGCCACGGTGCAGGGCATGTCCTTGTGGTAGATCACGTCGTCTACCAGCCACTTGGCCAGGTTGTATCCCGCGGCGGTGACGAAGTAGCTGCTCCGGCCCTGGCGCAGGTTCATCTCGAAGAGCTTGTAGGTGCCGTCTCTCTGGTCGTACTTCATGTCGAAGTTGGCGAAGCCCACGTAGCCGATGCCCTCCAGGAAGTTCTTCATCATCTCATTGAGCTTCTCGTCGTAGCCGTTGATGATGGCGGCGTAGCTGCCAATGCCCTCGGGGGAGTGCTCCTCCAGCAGGGCGTTGCCCAGGGCGATGAGCTTTACCTTCTTGTCCCGGCCGCAGTAGCAGTTCATCACCCGCATGTTGCTGTCGTCCCCGGGGATGTACTCCTGCAGGATCAGGTGGTCCTTGTAAGAGGAGGAGTAGATGGCGTCCAGAATGGCGGTGAACTCCTCCTTACTCTCCGCCACGAAGACCTTTTTCTTGTGGGGGAAGGAGCAGTTCCAGTAGGCCACGGAGTTGGAGGGCTTGATGATCACGGGGAAGTCGAAGGGCAGCTGCACGTATTTGTAGTTCTGGTAAGAGCAGGTGGCCGTCTTGGGGAAGGCGAAGCCGTGCTCGGTGCAGACCTGGTAGAAGCTCTCCTTGATGGACAGGCGCATGAGCAGCTCCTCGTCGATGCACTCGAAGGTGTACACCCCCCGGAGCTTCGCCTGGTTGCGCACCAAGAGCTTGATGTAGTTGTCGCCGCAGGGCACCAGCAGCAGTTTTTTGCCGCTGCCCTGGTACTGTTTGGCGAAGTTCAGCAGGGTGGAGACGAAGACCTCGTCCTCCTCCAGGCGGGGCTCCACCACCGCCACATGGACAATCTTGCTGGCGGTGCAGGGGCCTAAAATCCCCTTGCCGATGGCCACGGAGGTGACGCCGTACTCCTGGTGGAAGGACCGGGCCATGCCGTAGACGTTGATGTCGCTGCCCAGCAGCACGGGCTGAAACTGGATATTCTCACTCATTCTCTAGGACCTCGCTTTAAGGTGTCGTCAATGCAGATCGGGCTTTGGGATGGGGACTTGAGAGAGAGTCACGCCGCCTTGGGGGCGTTCTCCCCGAAGAACTGCCGGTACCAGATGAGGAAGGTGTACACCGTCCACACCCGGCGGCTGTTGTCGGCCTTGCCGTTTTTGTGGTCGTCCAGCAGCTTTACAAGCTCCCCGGTGTGGAAGAACTTCTGGGCGTTCTCGCTTTCAAACTCGCGTTTCACGATGTTGTAGTACTTGTCTTCCTTCAGCCACACCCGGGTGGGCACGGGGAAGCCCAGCTTTTTCTTGGCGGCCCATTTCTTGGGCATCCGGCGCAGGGCGGCCTTGCGCATGGCGTACTTGGTGTTTTCGTCGTTGACCCGATACTTGGTGGGGATGCGCCCGGCCAGGGCCATGATCTTCTTGTCCAGGAAGGGCACCCGCAGCTCCAAAGAGTTTGCCATGCTCATCTTGTCGGCCTTCAGCAGGATGTCTCCCACCATCCACATGTTCAGGTCCACGAACTGCATCTTGGTGACGGCGTCCTTATCTTTGACCATGTCGTAGTAGGGCTTTGTCAGCTCCTCCGGGGCGGGGGCGCCGGCGGGGTGTTTCAAAATCGCTTTGCGCTCCTTCTCGGTGAACATATAGGCGTTGCCGATAAACCGCTCCTCCAGGCGCTTGCCGCGGCGCACCAGGAAGTTGAGTCCCCGGTGAGCGGGCAGGGCCCCGGCCACTTTGCCGATGAGTTTGCGGATGGGGAAGGGGATCTTGTCGTACCACTGCATCTCCAGGGGCTCTTTGTAGATGTTGTACCCGCCGAAGATCTCGTCGGCCCCTTCGCCGGAGAGCACCACCTTCAGATGCTGGGAGGCGGTGTTGCACACGAAGTACAGGGCCACGGCGGCAGGGTCCGCCAAAGGCTCGTCCATGTGGTACTGGATCTTCCCGAAGTTTCCCCAGAACTCCTCGGGGGTGATGATCTTGCTGATGTTCTTGACAGGGATCTGCTCCGAAAGCTCCTGGGCGTAGCTGATCTCGTTATACTTGGTGCCGTTGTCGAAGCCCACGGTGAAGGTCTTGTCCACATGGGCGGAGCAGGCCACGTAGCTGGAGTCCACCCCGGAGCTGAGGAAGGACCCCACCTCCACGTCGGAGATCTTGTGGGCCTCCACGCTGTCGTCGAAGGTCTTCTCAATCTCGTCCACCCAGTACTCCAGGGGCTTGTCCTCCTCGGCGTTGAAGGTGGGCAGCCAGTACCGGGTGATGCTCATCTTCCCGTCCTTGTAGGTGAAGTAGTGGGCGGGAGGCATTTTGTACACGTTTTTAAAGAAGGTCTCCGGCCCGGGGGAGTACTGGAAAGAAAGGTAGCTCTCCAGGGCTTTCTCGTTTAACTCCTTTTTGAAGTGGGGGTGGTGGAGGAAACTCTTGATCTCCGAGCCGAACAGCAGGGTGTCCCCCATCTGGGCGTAGTAGAAGGGCTTGATGCCGAAGAAGTCCCTGGCGCCGAAAAGTTCTTTCTTCTCCTTGTCCCAGATGATAAAGGCGAACATGCCCCGCAGCTTGTTGAGCAGGTCCGGGCCGTACTCCTCATAGCCGTGGAGCAGCACCTCAGAGTCCGTCTTGGTGGTGAACTTGTGGCCCTTCTGGAGCAGCTCCTCCCGCAGGGGGCGGTAGTTGTAGATTTCCCCGTTGAACATGAGGACCTTGGTGCCGTCCTCGTTCAAAATGGGCTGGCGCCCGCCCTCCAAGTCGATGATGGAGAGCCGCCGGAAGCCCAGGCTGATTTCCCCGTCGGCATAGTAGTCCGCGTCGTCAGGTCCCCGGTGGCGGATGGCGTCGGTCATGGACTGGAGGACGCCCTGGTCCCGCTGGGTGTCGCCGCCGCCGATAAATCCTACGAATCCACACATAATGCTTTGCCCTCGTTTCTATATCTCTCGTATCCTGGTGAGCGCCGGCCCTGTTTCCCCCGGGAAACCGCGCCGCGCCCGTCTAACTTCTTATTCTACCACATCTTTCGGGAAAAAGACAGGCTTTTTTCCATTTCTCCCCATTCTTGGGAAAAATCACAAGGGGCCGTACTTTTCCCGGGAAAAGGCCGCCGGGCCCTGGGCCGGTATTGATTTTTTCCCGGGGAGCGCATACAATAGGGGAAAGGCTGCCTGGGGCGGCCCTTTCCCCGCCTGGTCTATTGTACGGCAAGGCACCGCGCTTGTAAAGCGCTTTGGGGGAAATGAAGGGAAAATGTGAAAAAATCCTGAAAAACAAAAGGGCTGCCGCCCTGGAACAGGAGCGCTTATGAAATCTTACGTGATCCACCTGATCCGCAACATGCCCTGCGAGGGGAACTTAGAGGGCCGGTACATCGGCCGGACGGAGTCTCCCTTAGCGCTGGAGTCCATCGCAAAGCTTGCCCAGCGCAAGGGGGAGCTGGAATACCCCCAGGCCCAGGCCTTCTTCGCCAGCCCCTCCACCCGGTGCGTGGACACTTTGAAGATCCTCTACCCCCAGGCCGACCCGGAGGTGGTGCTGGAGCTGGCGGAGTGTGACTTCGGGGAGTTTGAGGGCAAAACCGCCAAAGAGCTGGAAGGGGACCCCAGGTTCGCCCAGTGGATGGCCGGCGGGGCCCAGGCGGCCCCGCCCGGGGGAGAGAGCGGCCCGGTGTTCTTGCAGCGGGTGTGCCAGGGCTTCGAGCTCTTGGTGAAGAACCTGATGACCCTGGGCCAGACCAGCGCCGTGCTGGTCACCTCCGCTGGAGTGATGACCTCTCTGCTGGCGGCCTACGGCCTGCCCCAGGCCCCGGCCCACCAGTGGATGTGCCAGCCCGGGGAGGGGTACTCTGTGCGGATCACCCCGGGGCTGTGGATGCGCTCTGGGGTGATGGAGGTCTTCGCCCAGATCCCCGGGGGCGAGGACAGGCAGTCCCCGGACCATGTGGTTATCGACCTGGCCCGGGAGGCCGCCCAGCGGGCCTACGGCCGGGAGGGGGAAAGTGAGGCTTGACAAAGAGCCTTGCCCGGCCTATAATTTTTATTCAAACAGGGAAAGACTGTGACGGGAAAAAGACGGCGGGGCGCCGCAGAGAGAGCCTGCGGGCGGTGGAAGCAGGCGGGCCCCCGGCGGGATAGCTCATCCCCGAGTCCCCGGCCTGAAGGAAGTAGGGCAGGGCGGCAGGCGGCCGTTATCCGCCGGGCCTTTTGTTTTTAGTCAAGGGGCCAAAGAGGGCGGGGTCTCCCCGCTGAACACGGGTGGTACCGCGAAAGAGTATTTCGCCCCGGGCGCGACGGAAGTCGAGCCTGGGGCGTTTTGCATGTGGAAAAGGAGGATCGCCATGAGACAGGGGTACCGGAAATATAAGCCCTTTCTCCCCATAGACCTGCCGGACAGGACCTGGCCGGGAAAGCGGCTGACAAAGGCCCCCGCCTGGTGCAGCGTGGACTTGCGGGACGGGAACCAGGCTTTGGTCAACCCCATGAACTTGGAGCAGAAGCTGGAGTTCTTCCAGATGCTGTGCGAGATCGGGTTTAAGGAGATCGAGGTGGGCTTTCCCGCCTCCTCCGAGACGGAGTACGAGATCCTGCGGGCTTTGATCGAGCGGGACCTGATCCCGGAGGACGTGACGGTGCAGGTGCTGGTCCAGGCCAGGGAGCACCTGATCCGCCGGACCTTCGAGGCCATCCGGGGGGCGAAGAAGGTCATCATCCACTTCTACAACTCCACCTCCACCCTGCAGCGGCGGGTGGTGTTCCACACGGACATGGAAGGGGTGATCCAGATCGCCGTGGACGGGGCCCGGCTCATCCGCCGCCTCACCGAGGAGCACATGGCAAAAGAGGACGTGGACATCCGCTACGAGTACTCCCCCGAGAGCTTTTCTGGAACAGAGCCGGAAAACGCCGTGCGCATCTGCGACAGGGTCCTGGAGGAGCTGGGGGCCACCCCAGAGCGGAAGGCCATTATCAACCTGCCCAATACAGTGGAGCTCTCCACGCCCAACACCTACGCCGACCAGGTGGAGTACCTGTGCCGTCATTTGCGCCACCGGGACTGCGCCCTGATCAGCCTGCACCCCCACAACGACCGGGGCACCGCCGTGGCCGCCGCCGAGCTGGGCCAGATGGCCGGGGCCACCCGGGTGGAGGGCACCCTCTTCGGCAACGGGGAGCGCACCGGCAACGTGGACCTGATGACCCTGGCCATGAACCTCTACTCCCAGGGGGTGGACCCGGGGCTGGATTTCTCCCACATGAACCACGTGAAGCACGTGTACGAGGAGTGCACCTCCATGCAGGTGGACAAGCGCCACCCCTACGCCGGGGAGCTGGTGTTCACCGCCTTTTCCGGCTCCCACCAGGATGCCATCAACAAGGGGGTCAACTACATGGCCCAGAAGAGCTCCCCCTACTGGGAGGTGCCCTACCTGCCCATCGACCCGGCGGACCTGGGCCGGCAGTACGAGCCCATCATCCGCATCAACAGCCAGTCGGGCAAGGGCGGGGCGGCTTTCGTCATGCGGCAGACCTTTGGCTACCTGCTGCCCAAGGCCATGCACGCCGAGTTCGGCAGCCTGGTAAAGGCCGCCTGCGACAGCGCCGGCCGGGAGCTGCGCCCCGGGGAGATCTTCTCCCTGTTCCGGCGGGAGTATCTGGAAGTCACCCAGCCCTACCACCTGCTGACCTATAAGATTTTCGAGGAAAACGGGGGAGAGGGCCAGGTGCTGGTGGACTTTGAGGGCACCGTGCGCTACGCCCACCAGACAAAGGCCGTGTCCGGCAAGGGCAACGGCCCTATCGACGCCTTTTTCAACGCCCTGCGCACCATCGGGCTGACGGAGTACGAGTTTGTCTCCTACAGCGAGCACGCTGTCTCCGGGGGCGCCGACTCCAAGGCCGTGTCCTACATCCAGCTGCGCCACGGGGACCAGGTGGTCTTCGGCGTGGGGGAGGACCACAACATCAGCATCGCCTCCATCAAGGGCATCATCTGCGCCATCAACCGAGGGGAGGCCCGCCGGGCCGCCCAGGGCCGCTGACCCACAACACCAGGAACGAGCCTCCCTGCGGGGAGGTTTTTTCTGTTCCCCAAAACCGGAGGTGTGGGGGAGCTGTCCCGCTCCGTGAAGACGGGACAAAGCGGGGACGAGGAAACTTTCCCACGTCGGGGAGGGGGCGCGGGGAAGGCGTCTCCCCGGGGAGGCTTTTCTATTCCCAAAACCGGATGTGTGGGGGAGCTGTCCCGCTCCGGGAGTGGGGGGCAAAGCGGGGATGGGAAACTTCCCCACGCCGGGGAGGGGGCGGGGAAGGCGTCTCCGCGGGGAGGCTTTTCTGTTCCCCAAAACCGGAGGCGTGGGGGGAGCTGTCCCGCCCCGGGAGAAGGGGGGCAAAGCGGGGACGAGAATCTTCCCCTCGCCGGGGAGGGAGAGGGGAAGGAGCTTCCTGGGGAGGCTTTTTCTGTTCCCCAAAATTGGGAGGCGTGAGGGGGAAAATAGACTCACCCAGGAGGAAGCGGGCAAGCGGGCAGGCGAAGCGGGGGCGTGGAGGCTTCCCCTGGCGGCGTTTGGCTGGGAGGGAGACTAGCCGGGAAAACACCTTGCGCCCTGTTCCAAATGAGAGTATGATAAAGGCAGCAAGGGGAGAAGTCCCCAGGGAAAGGAAGCGACGCTATGACTGGCGACAAGAGAACGGCCAGGGAACGGGCCCACGACCTGGTGGCCCAGATGACTCTGGCGGAGAAGTGCGCCCAGATGAAGTACGACGCCCCGGCCATCCCACGGCTGGGGGTGCCCGCCTACAACTGGTGGAACGAGGCCCTCCACGGGGTGGCCCGGTCCGGGGCGGCCACGGTGTTCCCCCAGGCCATCGGGCTGGCGGCCACCTTCGACGTGGACGGGGTGAAGGGCACCGCCGCCGCCATCTCCGACGAGATGCGGGCCAAGTACAACCAGTACAGGACCTTCGGGGAGACCCAGATCTACCAGGGCATCACCGCCTGGTCCCCCAACATCAACATCTTCCGGGACCCCCGGTGGGGCCGGGGCCACGAGACTTACGGGGAGGACCCCTACCTCACCGGCAGGATGGGCACGGCCTTCGTCCAGGGACTGCAGGGGGACGACCCGGTGTACCGGAAGGTGGACGCCACCTTGAAGCACTACGCCGTCCACAGCGGGCCGGAGCGCCTGCGCCACAGCTTCGACGCCAAGGTGGGGGAGGAAGACCTGTTCGAGACGTATTTGTGGGCCTTCCGGTACTGCATCGACCACGCCGGCCCCTCCGCGGTGATGGGTGCCTACAACCGGGTCAACGGGGAGCCCGCCTGCGGCAGCAAGACCTTGCTCCAGGACATCCTCTACGGGGTGTTCGGATTTCAGGGGTATGTGGTCTCTGACTGCGGGGCCATCTGCGACATCAACCGGGAGCACCACGTGACGGAGAACGAGGCGGAGAGCGCCGCCCTGGCGGTGAACAACGGCTGCGCCCTCAACTGCGGCGACGCCTACAAGTGGCTGAAGACCGCCGTGGCCCTGGACCTGATCTCCGAGGAGACCATCACCGCCTGCGTGGAGCGGCTGTTCGAGGCCCGGTTCCGGCTGGGCATGTTCGACGAGGACTGCCCCTACAACGACCTGTCCGACGATGTGGTGGAGTGCCCGGAGCACCTGGCCCTGAGCCGGAAGATGGCCCAGGAGAGCATGGTGCTGTTGAAAAACGACGGCCTGCTCCCCTTGGACAGACAGCTGAATGTGGCGGTGATCGGGCCCAACGCCGACGACAAGTCTGTGCTGCTGGGGAACTACAACGGCACGCCCTCTCAGTACACCACCCTGCTCCGGGGGATTCAGGAGGCCGCCCAGGGTAAGGTGCGCTACGCCCGGGGCTGCCACCTGACCCAGGACCAGGTGGGCCGGTGGGAGGAGCACCCCCTGCGGGAGGCGGTGCTGGCCGCCCAAAAAAGCGACGTGGTGATCCTCTGCATGGGATTGAACCCCCAGATGGAAGGGGAAGAGGGAGACGCCTACAACGGGGACATGAGCGGCGACAAGGCCACCATCGACCTGCCGTCCTCCCAGCAGAAGCTGCTGGAGGAGGTGGCCAAGGTGGGCAAGCCCATGGTGTTCGTCAACGTCAGCGGCAGCTGCCTGAACCTGTGCCGGGCGGACGAGCTCTGCGGGGCGGTGCTGCAGGTGTTCTACCCCGGCGCGGAGGGAGGCAAGGCCTTGGCGGACCTGCTCTACGGGGAGGTGTGCCCCAGCGGCAGGCTGCCGGTGACCTTCTACCGCTCCGACCGGGACCTGCCCCCCTTTACGGATTACTCCATGAAGGACAGGACGTACAAGTACTTCCAGGGGGAGCCCCTGTACCCCTTCGCCCACGGGCTCTCCTACACCAGCTTTGCCCTGGAGGACCTGCGCTTCGAAGGCGGCGCCGTGGAAGGGGTGCTGCGCAACACTGGTTCCCGCCGGGGCGGCCACGCGATCCCTGTATTCCTCAAGGACCCGGGGGACCGGTCGGTGAACTGCCGGCTGGCGGGTCTCACCCGGCTGGAGCTGGACCCGGGAGAGGCCGCGCCCTTCCGGGTGGAGCTTTGCCGGGAGATCTTAGACTTGTTCGACGATTCCGCCGCCCTCACCGCCCTGGTGGACGGGGAGGAAGTGCAGAGAAGAAGTGCAGGTAAGAAGTAAGAGGGAATAGGGAAGAAGGAATGGACAAAAAAGGGCTGCCGAGGGCGGTCCTTTTTTGGTTTGAAATTAGGAATGTGGAAAGAGGGGACATGGAAAAAGGGCTGCCCGGGGGCAGTCCTTTTTTGGAGTTTGGAGAGAGAAGGGATATGGACAGGGAAGAGGGAGTAGTGAAGAGTGAAGAGGAAATAGGGGAGAAGCAAAAAAGGCTGCCGGAAGGCAGCCTTTTTTGCTTTAAGATTCTTCGCCGGAGAGGGCTTTATGGATGGCTTGGGCGGCGGTTTTGCCCGCGCCCATGGCCAGGATCACGGTGGCGGCGCCGGTGACGGCGTCACCGCCGGCGTACACCCGCTCCCGGCTGGTGAGGCCGGTGGCCTCCTCCACCACGATGCCGCCCCACTTCTGGGTCTCCAGGCCCTGGGTGGTGGACTTGATCAGGGGGTTGGGGGAGGTGCCGATGGCCATGATGACGCTGTCCACCTCCAGCACAAACTCGCTGCCGGGGACTTCCACCGGGCGGCGGCGGCCGGAGGCGTCGGGCTCGCCCAACTCCATGCGCACGCACTCCATGCCGGTGACGTTGCCCTGATCGTCCCCCAGGATCTTGGTGGGGTTGTTCAGCAGGTGGAAGACGATGCCCTCCTCCTTGGCGTGCTCCACCTCCTCCGCTCGGGCGGGGAGCTCCTTCTCACTGCGGCGGTAGACGATGAACACCTCCTCTGCCCCCAGGCGCTTGGCGCACCGGGCGGCGTCCATGGCCACGTTGCCGCCGCCCACCACCGCCACTCTCCTGGCGTGCTGGATGGGGGTGTCGCTGCCGGGGAGGTAGGCCTTCATCAGGTTCACACGGGTGAGGAACTCGTTGGCGGAGTAGACGCCCTTCAGGTTCTCCCCGGGGATGTTCATAAACCGGGGCAGCCCAGCGCCCGAGCCGATGAACACGGCCTCAAAGCCCTGTTCCAGCAGCTCGTCCACCGAGAGCACCCGGCCGATGACCATGTTGGTCTCCACCTTGACGCCCAATGCCTTCAGGCCGTCGATCTCCTTCTGGACGATGGCTTTGGGCAGGCGGAACTCGGGGATGCCGTAGACCAGCACGCCTCCGGCGGTGTGTAGCGCCTCAAACACGGTGACCTCATAGCCCTTCTTGGCCAGGTCCCCGGCGCAGGTGAGCCCTGCCGGGCCGGAGCCCACCACGGCCACCTTATGGCCGTTGGGGGCGGGGCGCTGGGGGGCTTCGCAGGTGTGGGCGTTGTGCCAGTCGGCTACAAAGCGCTCTAAGCGGCCAATGGCCACAGGCTCCCCCTTAATGCCCCGGACGCACTTCTGCTCGCACTGGCTCTCCTGGGGGCACACACGGCCGCACACGGCGGGGAGGGAGGAGGACTGGGTGATGACCTGGTAGGCGCCCTCAAAGTCGCCTTGGGCCACCTTCTGGATGAAGTCGGGGATGTGGATATTCACCGGGCAGCCGGAGACGCAGGGCTTGTTCTTGCAGTTGAGACACCGCTTCGCCTCGTCTAAGGCCTGCTCCTGGGTGTAGCCCAGGGCCACCTCCAGAAAGTTCTTGTTCCGGACTTCAGGGGCCTGGGAGGGCATCTCGTTCTTTTTCAGGCTCATGTTAGGCATGTCACTGTACCTCCTTGCGGAACAGATTGCAGGCTTTCTCGTAAGCGTGTCGCTCGAAGTCCCGGTACATGGCGTTGCGCTCCATGGCCTCGTCGAAGTCCACCTCAAAGCCGTCGAAGTCGGGGCCGTCCACGCAGGCGAACTTGGTCTTCCCGCCCACGGACAGGCGGCAGCCGCCGCACATGCCGGTGCCGTCGATCATGATGGGGTTCATGCTCACCACGGTCTTGATGTTGTGCTGCCGGGTCAGCTGGGTGACGAACTTCATCATCACCAGGGGGCCGATGGCGATGACCTCATCGTACTGCTCCCCAGCGGCGATGAGCTGTTCCAGGGCGTTGGTGACAAGGCCCTTCTCCCCCCAGGAGCCGTCGTCACTCATGGGGACGAAGCGGTCGCTCACCGCACGGAACTCCTCCTCCAGGATGACCAGGTCCTTGTTCCGAAAGCCCACGATGGCGTGGACCTGGGCGCCCTGCTGGTGGAGTTTCTTCGCCACGGGGTAGGCGATAGCGCAGCCCACGCCGCCGCCGATGACGGCCACCTTTTTCAGGCCCTCCGTCTCGGAGGGGCGGCCCAGGGGGCCCACGAAGTCGTGAAGGCTGTCGCCCTCCTCCAGGTGGTTGAGCAGCTCGGTGGTGGCCCCCACGATCTGGAAGATGATGGTGACGGTGCCCTGCTCCCGGTCAAAGTCGGCGATGGTCAGGGGGATACGCTCCCCGTCCTCGTGGACCCGGAGGATGATGAACTGGCCCGGCTCCGCCTTTTTGGCGATGAGGGGGGCGTCGATGACCATCCGGGTGACGGTGGGGTTCAGCGCCTCTTTTTTCAATATGAGATACATAGTCATTAGCTCCTTTGCGGCAGGAGGGGACGGCCCCGCCTGCGTCATCCCGTCTATTATAGAGGAAAATCCGGTGTATTTCAACTGGTTTTCGCATTTCGGCAGGGAAGGGGAGCGGGGGGGGAGGATTGCGGGAGGCGGCCGCCCATTTTTTCCGGGGGAAAAAACACGCGCCCAGGCCCCTTTCCCGGGTGAGAAAGGGGCCTGGGCGCGAGCCCGTCCCGCCCCAAGGGGGGGGGGCGGGACGGGTGGGCGGCCGCCGGAGCTGCCTCCTACGCCAGGGTGAGGACCAGGGCCGTGATGTCGTCTTCCCTGCCGTCGCTGCGGCGCTTCTTTGCCTCCGCGGTGATGCGCTGGGCCAGAGTGTTGGGGTTTTCCTCCGCGTCCCAGTCGCGCACCAGGTCCAGGACCCACTCGTGGCCCGTGGCCACCACCCCGTCTGAGACCAGCACCACCACGTCCCCTGGGGCCAGCTGCCGGCGGTAACAGGCGAAGGTCACCCCGGGCATAATGCCCACCGGCACGCTGGAGGCCTCGATGACCTCGGCGTGGCGGCCCCGGCGCACCAGGGTGCAGGCCGCCCCGGCCTTGCGAAACTCCGCCTCCCCGGTGAACAGGTCGATGCAAGTAAGGTCCAGGGTGGCCAGGGACTCGTCCCCCGACTTAGCCATCAGGGCGGCGTTCACCGTCTCCAGCATGCTGTCGAAGCCTATGCCGGCTTTCAGCAGGCTTTCCGCCATGGCGCAGGTCATGGCGCCGTCCACCGCCGCACGGCCGCCGGTGCCCATGCCGTCGGAGAGCACCGCCAGCAGCCTGCCGCAGCCGTCGGAGAAGACACTGGCGCAGTCCCCGCAGAAGGCGCCGTTCTGGGCCGCCGCCTGGGAGAACCCCCGGCCCACCTCAAGAGCGGGGCGCTGGCACATCTGGATGCGGCACCTGTCCTGGGCGGTGCTGACGCAGGGAGGGGAGAAGGTCCTGCCGCAGGCCTGGGAGACCTCCCTGGTAAAGACGCCCCGGTTCAGGCGGCTTTGGCGCTCCCGGCCGATCTCCGCCTCCACTGTCATCCGGCCGAACTTGTCCACCCGGCAGCACACCTCCAAGGGGGTGATGCCGTGGTCCCGGAGCAGGTCCGCCACCCGCTGGGCGGCCTCCTCGTCGAACTGCTGGTACAGGGAGAACTCCCCGGCCATCTCGTCCAAGATCCCAGCCGTGGTCTTGAAGTGGGCCTCCACCACCTGGCGGATCTCCGCGGCCTGCAGTTCGGCGCTTTCCTTCATCTGGTACCGGGCGTAGTTTTTGTTGATCTCGTCCCGCAGCTCCCCCAGCCTGCCGCAGCGCTTGGAAAACTCCTCCGTAAAGTCCTCATTCTCCACCTGGCCTTTCTCCTGCAGGGCAGGGGTGAGCTGGGAAAAGTTCTCCAGGGTGGCCTCCTTTTTCTTCCGCCAGCACAGGGTGCTTACGCCGCAGCCGGCGCACACCGTCTCCACCGAGCGGTCGTACACCCCCTGCATGGTGGGGGCGCACACCTGGGACAGCTTCTGGGAGATCTCCTCCACGGAGTCGTAGACGTTGGTGAGGGCCTGGGCGGCGTACCGCAGCCGGAGGATGATGTTCCCCCGCAGGGCGCTGCCGGAGAGGGTGTCCTTCCGAAAGCCGAAGAGCTCTGTCAAACGCCTGCTGCTGGGCAGGGCCATGTACAGCAGGGTGGCAGCGGCCACCTCGATGGCCCCGGTGAGCACCTGGGTGTCCCCGGAGCCCACCTGCAGGGAGGCCACCCCGTGGGACACGATAAAGGCCAGGGCAGCCGCCAGCTTGCCCATGGGGGCGAAAACCCCGGCCATCAGCCCGCCCAAGCCGTAGGCCCCGGAGAGGTAGGAGAGCCCTGCGGTGGACAGCCCTAAGATCACCCCGGCGGCCACCCCGGACACCGCCCCGCCGCTGATGCCCCCCAGCCTGGCGCAGTACAGCACCATGAGCACCAGAGCGATCCGCCCCAGGGAGACCCCCCAGAAGGTGAGCTGGGAGAAGGACAGCACCAGGATCCCGGC
This sequence comes from Candidatus Acutalibacter pullistercoris, assembly GCA_019115285.1. Taxonomy (GTDB): domain Bacteria; phylum Bacillota; class Clostridia; order Oscillospirales; family Acutalibacteraceae; genus Acutalibacter; species Acutalibacter pullistercoris. Next base: position 775 of record DXDU01000005.1, on the reverse strand, counting down.
GGTGACGGTGAGAGCCGCCACGTCGGCCCCCTCCAGGGGCGGTTGGAGCAGCCCCCGGCCGCCCCGCTGGGCCCCGTCCCCCTGGGGCCCCAGGAGCAGGGAGGCCGTGCGCTGGAGAAAGTACCCGCAGCCCGCAGCCAGAAAGGACTCCGCCACGTACAGCGCCGCGGAATAGGCCATAGAGCCGTTTAGAAACACCATGGTCATCCCGGTGAGGAGCAGGGGGAGAAAGGCCGCCGCCGGGGCGAACAGGGGGTGGCTGTTCACCCCGGGCAGCTCTGACAGGGACCACCGGATGGCCGCCACCGCCAGCAAGGCCGCGGCGTACCGCAGGGGCACGTACACGGGGGAGGGGGCGATGTACCCCAGCATTGCCCCCAGCACCGCCGCCCACATGCCGCCCCGGGGGGCCGCTGCCGCCATGGCCACCCCAAAGGGGGCGTACCTGCCAAACACCAGCCCCCGGGCGCACAGCACCCCGCCCAGAAAGCTCCCGGCCGCCACGGCCCCCCGCCTGACGTAGGGGGACCGCAGGCAGGCCCCCGCCTGTTCCATCCATTGCCTGATCCTGGTTCCGTCCAACAAAAACACCGCCTCATCCTGAAGAATAGAGGGGAAGCTTCTCTATGCTTCCCGTGGGCCCATTATACCTGGGGCCCGCGGTGATTTTCTGTCGCTTCCACTCTGTCGTTTTTCTGAAGATCCCTCCCCTCGGTGGGTCTCTCCCCACCATTGGGGCGGCGGCTGGGGGAACGGCCCGGTTGGGGGGACAGGC
>DXDU01000037.1 GCA_019115285.1 Candidatus Acutalibacter pullistercoris | reverse complement strand
GCTTCCGGCTACGCCGGAAATCCACCTTTGTCTTCATTATACAAAAGCGGGCGGGAAAGTCAAGAATTAGCTGAAATAAAATATATCTTTATAGGGCGAAGGGGATGGGGACTGCCTCTTGTGTGGGCAAGCGGGGCTCGGGAGTTTAAGGAACTCCACTTTTGCTTCGCAAAACCGCAATTCTACTGCAAAGGTCCAGCGCGGGCAAAAAAGTTCGCGACCACCGCCGAGGCGATGATCGCGAATTGGGTGCAGCGTCACGCTGCTTTTTTGGCGCAGAACCCGGCCTGGCGCACCTACAAGTACGGGCGCACTTACAAGTGCGCCGGCAAAAAGAAGAAAAAACGCAATATCGCTGACGAAGAGACAAATCGGAAACTCATTGCCGCCTTAGAGGAGGAGAGCATTAAGTACGAGACGTATTTCAAACTCATCATCGCCACGGGGATGCGGCGAGGGACTGATTTGCCGATGAGGAGAAACGGGAGGTGAGTGAGCAGATGCAGGGGAGGGTGGGGGTGTGAGGACTGCCCCCCTGTTCTTAGGATTTCCTTAAAGAAATCCGATGGGAAGTGTGCTATACTGAGAGCAGCAAAGGAGGGGATAACATGGCGGAGAAGATCTTGGTGGTGGACGATGAGCGGGAGATCGCCGACCTGGTGGCCCTGTATCTGAAAAACGAGGGCTATGAGACACTGGTTTGCTACAACGGGCAGGAGGCCCTGGAGCAGATCCAGGCCGGACCGGTGGATTTGGCCATTTTAGACGTGATGCTGCCGGAGATCAGCGGCTTTGAGCTGTGTAGGCGCATCCGGGAGAGGTACCAGTACCCGGTGATTATGCTCACCGCCAAAGGGGAGGAGCTGGACAAGATCAACGGCCTGTCCCTGGGGGCGGACGACTACGTCACCAAGCCTTTCCTTCCCCTGGAGCTGGTGGCCCGGGTGAAAGCCCAGCTGCGGCGGTATAAGCGCTACAATGGGGAATTTTTACAGAAAGAACCTCTCACCTGCGGTGGCCTGGTCATCGACGTGGAGACCCATCAGGCCTCCCTCAACGGCGCGCCCCTGTCCCTGACGCCCACCGAATTCTCCCTGCTGGCCGCCCTCTGCGAAAACAAGGGGAAGGTGGTCTCCTCGGAGGAGCTGTTCCGCCGTGTTTGGGGGGAGGACTACTACACCAAGGACAACAACACCATCACTGTGCACATCCGGCATCTTCGGGAAAAGCTGGGGGATTCCTTCGAGCACCCCAAATACATCAAAACCGTGTGGGGGGTTGGCTATGAAATGGACGCGTAAGTACGGGCCTTTGGCCGCGGGCTGCCTGTCTCTCCTGATAGTGAGCCTGGTACTCTACTTCCTGTTGGACACGGTGTTCAACGGGGTGTTTGTGGACTGGGTGGAGAGCACCTTCATGCTCACCTGGGAGGAATATGTCCCCTCGGCCGGGACTTACGGCATCGTACAGCACATCAACTGGCACTGGGTCAAGCCCTTCCTGCTGGGAGTGCTGGTGGTCAACGGCCTGCTGTGGGCCGGGGCGGTGTTCCTCACCCGCCAGCTGGCCCGCCGGAAGAAAGAGCAGGAGGACGTCCGGGACATCGCCGAACGGCTGCGCCAGGCCCTGGATTCCGATGGGGACGCCAGCCAGGTCTTCCCGCCCCAGCAGCAGGAGATCGCCGCCCAGGTGGCGGAGTGGAAAAGCAAGCTCCAGCGCCGGGAACAGGCCCTCCAGCAGGAGACCGCCCGGAAAAACGACCTGATCACCTACCTGGCCCACGACCTGAAAACCCCCCTCACCTCGGTCATCGGCTACCTGAGCCTGCTGGACGAGGTGCCGGATATGCCCCAGCCTCAGCGGGAAAAGTACACCCACATCGCCCTGGAGAAGTCCCAGCGGCTGGAGGGGCTCATCAACGAGTTTTTCGACATCACCCGGTATAACCTCCAGCAGCTCACCCTGGAAAAGGAGCCGGTGGATGTGAGCTACCTGTTGGTGCAACTCACCGACGAGTTCTATCCCCTGCTCCAAGCCCACGGCAACACCATAAAGCTGGATGTCCCCCAGGAGCTGACCGTGGAGGGCGATGCCGGGAAGTTGGCCCGGGTGTTCAACAACCTGCTGAAGAACGCCGTATCTTACAGCACCCCGGGGACCCCGATTCGCCTGTGGGCGGAACAGGCAGATGAACAGGCGCGGTTTTTCGTGCAAAATCAGGGAAAGACCATTCCCGCCCACCAGCTGGACGCCCTCTTTGAGAAGTTCTTCCGCCTGGACGAGGCCCGCTCCACCGCCACCGGCGGCGCGGGTCTGGGGCTCGCCATTGCCAAAGAGATCGTCACCCTCCACGGGGGGAGCATCTCCGCCCACAGCGAACAAGGAGTGACCACCTTTACCGTGGAGCTGCCCACGAAAAAATCTTTATAAAATCTTAGGAAAACCCTAGGCAGGTCTTAAAAAACAGGGGATCCCTTTCTGGTAGGATAAAAACCAGAAAGGGGTCCCCTGTTATATTGTTTCGAGAAAGGAAGATTTGCCATGAAAATGAAACATGCGGATATCCAATGGGAACAGCCCGCCCCCAAAGGCCACGGCTTTTCCCTGTTCCTGTGGGTGATGGTCCTGCTCTTTATCGCCTTTGTGCTGGTGATGGCTTACGCCGCCCTCACCTGGAAAGCGCCCACATCCCAAGAGCCAGGAAGCCAGCCCCAACTGGGAATAGCGGCGGAAGCCGAGCCAACGTCCAGCTCGGAAAGCGGTTCAGCCTCCGCTCCCGTGAAGCAGCCGGACGGGGAGTGGAATCTGCTGCTGGTGAACCGCTGGAACCCCCTGCCGGAAAACTATACGGTGAACCTGGTGGAGGTGACCGGCGGCCAGCAAGTGGGCGAGCGCATTTACCAGCCTTTGATGGAAATGCTGGAGGCCGCCAGAGAGGGAAACCTGGGAGAGCTGCCCCAGGTGCTCTCCGGCTACCGCACCCAGGAGGAACAGGAGCGGCTGTTCCAGGAGGAGATAGACGGCAATCTGGCGGAGGGCTGCTCGGAGGAAGAAGCCCGTGAATTGGCCCAGCAGTGGGTGGCTGTTCCCGGCACCAGCGAGCATCAGCTTGGCCTGGCGGTAGACCTGGGCGGCGCCACCTACGACGTGTTCTTCTGGCTGCAGGAGCACAGCTGGGAATACGGGTTCATCTGGCGGTATCCCGGGGACAAGACCGACCTGACCGGCACCGCCGAGGAGGTCTGGCACTACCGCTATGTAGGCAAAGAGGCCGCAAAAGAGATCTACGAGCAGGGGGTGTGCCTGGAGGA
>DXDU01000036.1 GCA_019115285.1 Candidatus Acutalibacter pullistercoris | reverse complement strand
GCTTCCGGCTACGCCGGAAATCCACCTTTGTCTTCATTATACAAAAGCGGGCGGGAAAGTCAAGAATTAGCTGAAATAAAATATATCTTTATAGGGCGAAGGGGATGGGGACTGCCTCTTGTGTGGGCAAGGGGGGCTCGGGACATGGCAGAACTCCACTTTTGCTCCGCAAAACCGCAATTCTCCTGTGAAGGCCCAGCGCGGGCAAAAAAGTTCGCGACCACCGCCGTGGCGATGCTCGCGAATTGGGTGCAGCGTTTTAAAAAGAGAGGCCATTTTCCGCAAAAAGTTGGTAGCAAGCCGAAGCGTCGTGAGCGCATTTATAAGCGAACAGCGAAGGCGCAGCGTGACTTTTTGCGGGGAGGAGGAGCAAGGGAGCGACGCACCCGGCGGATTTTTGTGCCGCAGGCAAAAAAAGACGTCGGAGCAAAGCGGACTTTGCTCCGACGTGGTCGAGGTGACAGGACTCGAACCTGCGGCCTCGTGGTCCCAAACCACGCGCGCTACCAACTGCGCAACACCTCGCTGTGGCGCCTGGGGTCAGGCGCGCTGCTCTCTTTATTATACACAAGGGGGAGGGGCCCTGTCAACAGGAGTTTAGGGGGTGTAGAGCTTGGCAAGGCCCCCCTCGCTGGTCTCCCGGTACTTGGAAAACAGGTCCCGGCCGGTCTCGTACATGGTCTTCACCACCACGTCGAAGGAGATCTTCCTGGTGTAGGTGAGGAAGTTTGCCAGGCTCAGGGCGTTGATGGCCCGCATGGCCGCCACGGCGTTGCGCTCGATGCAGGGGATCTGCACCAGCCCGCCGATGGGGTCGCAGGTGAGGCCCAGGTGGTGCTCCATGGCCACCTCGGCGGCGTACTCGATTTGGTCCAGCTCCATGTGATAGAGCTCCGCCAGGCCCGCCGCCGCCATGGAGCAGGCGCTGCCGATCTCCGCCTGGCAGCCGCACTCGGCGCCGGAGATGGAGGCGTTTGTCTTGATCACATTGCCGATGACCCCGGCGGTGGCCAGGGCGTGGTACACGTCGGTGTCGGAGAAGCCGTGCTGCTCCTGCTTGAACAGGAGCACCGCCGGCAGCACCCCAGAGGCGCCGCAGGTGGGGGCGGTGACCACCATCCCGCCGCCGGCGTTCTCCTCGCTGACGGCGAAGGCGTAGGCGCAGACTTTCCGGTTCTCCCGGGTCTCGGCGCTCTCGTCGATGTGGCGCTGGCGCACCAGGAACTTGGCCTTGCGCTGCACCCCCAGGCCCCCGTGGAGCACCCCCTCGGTGTTGAGGCCGGTGTAGACGGTGGCCTTCATCTGCTTCCACACGTCCCGCAGGTAGTCCCAGATCTCCGGGCCCTCGAACTCCTCCACGTACTGCCACAGGAACTTGCGGTTCTTCTCGCAGTAGTCTTTGATCTCCCGGAAGGTGGACAGGGGGTAGACGTTCTGGGGGGCCACGGCGGGCCTGCCCTCAATCTCGATCTTGCCGCCCCCCACGCTGAACACCCGCCACTTCCCCAGGGAACGGTCCCCCTGGAAGGCCTCCAGCTCCATGGTGTTGGGATGGGGCAGGGCGTCGTCCGGGGTGTCCATGTCCCAGAAGATCCGGCAGGGCAGGGGGGCAAAGGCGTCCAGAATGGCCACGTCGGTGAGATGGCCCTTGCCGGTTTTGGCCAGGGAGCCGTGGAGCGCCGCCTGGAACCGGTCGGCCTGGGGGAACTCCCCCCGGAACAGGGCCGCCGCCTGAGACGGCCCCATGGTGTGTGAGCTGGACGGCCCCCGGCCGATGCGGTACAGTTCGCGCAGAGATTCCATGGTGATGATACCCCCCAAAAAAGTTTCCCTCCTATTTTCCCACAGCCTGGGGAAAAAATCAAGTCCAAGCCGCGAGCGCGCGGGGTCCGTGGCCGGACGGGCCAGGAAAATCCCTCCGCAAAGGGCGCTCCGGGATTTTGGGGCGGGTTGACCGCACCTGGTGCGGTAGAGGGAAACTAAAAGTTTTTGGTCAAGCTTTTTACAAAAAGCTTGTGGGGGTACGGGGGCAAAGCCCCTGCGGCCTTAAGAGCGGCGCAGCCGCGAAAGAAGCGAGCCAGGGGCGGCGGCCGCACGCGCCCCCAGGGCGGTAGGCCACCGCCCCGACCCACTGCCCACCTGGGTGGCAAGTTATACGCAAGCCCACCCCCATCTCGCCTGCTGGGTGGGTCAGCGTTTCGAAGCCCACCCCCCTACCCCCCTCCCGTAAATGTACCGAGCGGTAATCGTCGGCTTATCTGTACGGGAGGGGGATGTTAATCTATAATCTCATTCCAAAGGGGGCTAGCGCCCCCTTTGAGAACCCCCCTTTTTTAAGGGCGGCCCTCTCCGTCATCGCTTACAGCGATGACGGAGAGGGCTGTCCTTCAAGGGGGTTCACAAAGGGGGAGCGTCAGCTCCCCCCTAATTAGACTATAGTACTTTCTCCCCCTCCCATGCCGGAAGGCTATCCTCCTTTGCATAGTGAGTGCATGGGAGGGGGTGAGCGAGCGCCAGTGGCGCTCTGCCGCGAACCGGTCTCAGCTCCCGCTTCGGTCGGCGCTGAACGGTCGCCACCGGCGACCAGCGCCCGAGCCGGCAGGCGAGGCCAGGGGGTGGGCTTAACTAAGCTTACCGTCCGGCAGGCGGGGCGGGGCCGGAACGGCTGCTCAGGCTTCCAGAAGCTGGTAGCTGACGAAGGCCAGGCGCGTTCCGTCGGGGGACCAGCTGTTCACGTTCAGGGTGCCCTGGCCGCCGAAGAGGGACACCAGCACCCGGGTGTTCCGGCCGTCGGGGTCCATCAGGCGGATCTCCACGTCCTTGCAGGGAGGATGGTCCCCGGGGGCAACGTCCCCCCTCTTGTAGGCGATGTAGGCCACCTGTTTCCCGTCGGGGGACAGGTGGGGGAACCAGCAGTTGCTCTCCTCGTCCTGGGTGATCCTGGTCTGCTGGGAGCCGTCGGCGTTCATGCGCCACACCTGCATCAGGCCGGAGCGCACGGAGTTAAACCAGATGTGCTTCCCGTCGGGGGAGTACTCCGGGCCGTCGTTGAGGCCGGGGGCGTCGGTGAGGCGGGTCTCCTCGCCGCCTGCCGCGGGGATGGTGTAGATGTCAAACTCCCCGTGACGCTCCGCGCAGTAGGCCAGGGTCTTCCCGTCGGGGGACCAGCCGTGGAGGTAGCTGGGGCCGATGGGGGTGACCTGCCGGGCCCCGCCCCCGGAGAGGGAGGCCACGTACACCAGGGAATGGCCTTCCGGCCCGGCGCTGCTCAGGCCCACGTGGACCCCGTCGGGGGAGAGCACGTGGTCGTTGTTGCAGCGGGTGGCGTCGCCGGTGTCCACCAGGCGGCTCTCCCGGCTCTCCAGGTCGAACAGCCACAGCCGGCCCTGGGAGTTGTACAGCAGGGTGTTCCCGTCAGGAAGCCAGTTGGGGGCCTCGATGATCCCGTCGAACTCCTGCAGGACCTGGCGGTCTCCGGTGGCGGCCTCCACCACTTCCAGCCGGGAGCGCACCGGCAGCCAGCCCCCGGGGAGCTCTTTCTGTTCTGACATGAGCGATCTCTCCTTCCAAAAAGAAATGTGGTCAGCGGACCTGTCCGTCCGCGATGATCCGATAGTCCAGGGAGCGGAGGACCTGCACCAGTTCCTCCCCTGTGGCGATGGGGGAGGAAAGGGCGATGCCCGCCTTGGCCAGGTTCTCCTCGTCCTCCCTGTGCACGTCCCCTCCAGAGGTGGGGATCAGGTGATGCTCCCGGGCAAGCTCGCAGGCCTGGCGGTTCTCCTCCGGGGTGTTGCCGTAGTTGTAGATCTCCGCCCCGTCCAGATACTGAGGCTGGGGGAGGATGGTGTCGTCGATGTAGTCGGCGTGGCGGTAGGGGTGGGCCATGGAGATGAGCCCTCCCGCCCTGCGCACCGCGTCGGTGTAGTCCGCCAGAGAGTACTGGTCCAGGTCCGGGTGGGCCAGGAGGAAGTCCAGATCGATGCCGTAGGTGAGCACTTCCTTCCCGCCGCCGTACTGGTGCTCCAGGCCGAAGAGGACAGCAAAGTCCCGGCTGCGGCCCTGGGCCCAGTCCCTGGCGGCCTCATAGGCACGCCAGTAGGCCTCCACCTTGTCCTTCCAGGGCAGGGAGCGGTCGATGGCGCTGTTGCCGGAGAGGAAGTGGTCCGTCAGGACCATGCCGGCGTAGCCCGCCTGGTAATAGGCCTGGGCCATGGCCTGGGGGGAGCTGTGGGCGCAGGCGCTGCACCAGTTGCAGTGGCAGTGCATCTCGTAGCGGTAGGTGTAGGCCCCGGCGTCGCGCTGGGGGCGGGTGAGCTGTTCCAACATAAGGTCATACCTCCTGTGTTTGGGCGGGGCTGTCCCCGCTGACCATATTGTTCGCCCAGATGCCGGACTTGAGCATGACGGCCCCGATGACGGCCTTTAAGATGTCCGCCGCCTGCACGCACAGGAACACCCACTCCAAGGGCAGGGAGGTGAAGGAGCTGAGCAGGAAGACGATGGGCAGGCACACCACCCAGGTGTACACGCAGTCGAAAAGGAAGGTGATGAAGGTCTTGCCCCCGGAGCGGATGGTGAAGTAAGAGCCCTGGGTAAAGGCGGACAGGGGCAGGAAAGAGCCGGAGATCATCAAAAGGTGGGTGGCGGTCTGGCGCACCACCGCCTCTGTGTTGTAGATGAAGGGGATGAGGGGGGACACGGCCACGATGGCCCCGCCGATGAGTAGGTTCACCGCCACGCTGAAGAACAAGAGCTTGCGCACGGTGTCCTTGGCGCCCTGGATGTCCCCGGCCCCCAGCAGCTGGCCGGAGAGGATGCCGATGGCGTTGCCCATGGCCGCCATGACGATGGCGAACAAGTTCCACACCGTGGAGTTGATGTTGGTGGCGGCCACGGCGGTCAGGCCCCGGGTGGCGTAGCACATGGACACCATGGCGGTGCCGATGGACCAGAACACCTCGTTGAGGAGCAGGGGCGTGCCGGTGACGGCAATCTGCCGCACCAGAGGCAGGGGGATGCGGAAGCTGCGGTAGGCCCCCTGGAGGAAGGTGAACTTCTTCTTTCTCCGGTGGGCGTAGAACACCAGGTAGGTCATCTCCGACCACCGGGCGATGACGGTGGCCAGGGCCGCGCCGGCCACCCCCAGCTTGGGGAAGCCGAAGCTGCCGTAGATCAACAGGTAGTTGCCGATGAGGTTGACGAAGATGGCGATCATGCTGGAGACCATGGGCCCCACCGTCTCGCCCGCGTCCCGCAGCACGCTGGAGTAGCACTGCACGATCATAAAGGGGAAGAAGCCCCAGATGATGATGGCGGTGTACTCTTTGGCGTAGTTCAGGGTGGCGGCAAGCTCCGCCGGGGTGGAGGCGTTTTCGTCTAAGTACAGGGAGAACAGGTCCTCTCCCCAGGTGAGGAACACCGCCATGCCCAGCACCACCACCACCGCCCCGAAGAGCAGCCGGAACCGGAAGGTGCTGCGCACCCCCTCCCTGTCCCCCTTGCCGAAGAACTGGGCCCCGAAGATGGAGGCCCCGGAAAGGCCCCCGAAAATGGTGAGGTTGAAGATGAAGACGATCTGGTTGACGATGGCCACGCCGGACATGGGCTGGGTGCCCAGCCGGCCCACCATCACGTTATCCAGCAGGTTGACGAACTGGGTGATGCCCTGCTGCACCATCATGGGCAGGATGAGGGCCACCACCGAGGCGTAAAAGGCCTTGGAACCGATGAACTTTTTTAGTACGCGCATGACGCAGAGAACTCCTTCTCGAAAAAGTGGCAGGCGGCTCAGCCCTCCTCCCCGGGGGAGCGGACCAGATCGTAAAGCTCCTGGGACAGGTCCTCCGCCGGGAGCAGCCTGCCGATGAGCTCCTCAAAGTCGGCCAGGTAAAAGTCCGCCAGGGCGGAGAGCTCCTGCCGGCGCTCCTCCGGCTGCTGGCCGGGGAGCAGGTCCTCCACCGCCACCACGGAGAAGCCCGCGTCCTTGGCGGTTTTCACCGCGTGGGGGGAGTCCTCGAAGACCACGCTCTCTTGGGGGGAGGCCCCGAACTTCTCCGCGCAGCGCAGGAACACGTCGGGGTGGTCTTTGCTCTTGCCCACCTCCCCGCAGGTGAGGAAGCACCCCACATAGGGGAGCATCCCCAGCCGGGAGAGGGCGCTCTCCACCCCCTGCCGGTCCGAGGCGGTGGCCACCGCCACAGGGATGCGGTTTTCCCGGAGCAGGGCCAAAAACCGGCGGGCGTTGGGCTTTTCCTGGACCTTGTCCCGATAGCCCTCCAGGGCCAGCTCCCCCAGCTCCCGGACGATGTCAGAAAGGCTTTCGGAGACCCCTAGCTCCTGGTACAGGGCGGCGCAGCCCAGCATGTCCAGGCGGTTCATGGTCAGGTGCAGGTCCGGGGGGACGGAGATGCCCTTTCGCCCGGCGTATTCGTAAGTGATGGCGTTCCACATGGGCATGGAGTCCAGCAGGGTGCCATCGGCGTCGAAAATGGCGCAGCGGATCACAACTCTCTCTCCTTTTGTGGGGGGCGCGTCCCGCCCGCCCGTACTGCCCCCCAGTATAGCACAAGAAAATACAGGATTCAACGGGGTTTCCCCAAAAGAAAAAACCGCCGGAGGGCCGGCGGCTTTCTGGTCATTTGTCCCTGGGCTGGGGGGTGGGCGCCTGGGAGAGGGCGTCCTCCGCCTGGTCCTTGGCGTCCTCCCCGGCTTCCTCCACCCGGGAGATGGTCTCCGAGACGGCGCTGCCCGCCTGGCTCCCGGCGTCGGACAGGGCGTCTTTGGCGTCCTCCCCGCAGCCGGTGAGGGCCAGCAGGGCGCACAGGCCCGCCGCCAACACAAGTTTTTTCATGGGCTGCTCCTTTCCGGCCCCTGGTTTGGGCCATGCCTCCGGAAAAGGGCCGGAGGGCTTCTCTTTCAGCATGGCCCGATCCGCCCGGAAAATACCTGCCCGGGGCCGATTGCAAAAAGTTTTTTAAAATGATAGAATGCGGTAAGAATCTTGTAAGGACGTGAGCCTATGATAGCAACGGTGACATGCAATCCCGCCCTGGACATTCTGGTGCGGCCCCGGCAGTTTCGCCCGGGGGAGATCAACCGCTATGGGGCGGGGATGTGCCAGCCGGGAGGGAAGGGGATCAACGTGTCCCTGCTCCTCCATTCCCTGGGGGTGGAGACGAAGGCCCTGGCCCTGGCCGGGGGCTTTACCGGCCGGGAGATCGCCAGGCTCTTGGAGGAGCGGGGCTGCCCGGGGGACTTTGTGTGGCTGCCCCAGGGGGACTCCCGGATCAACCTGAAGATCTGCCCGCCCGGAGGGGAGGAGACCCAGCTCAACGGGGAGGGGCCCCAGATCCCGGAGGAGGCCGTGGAGCGGCTGGAGAGAAAGCTTTCCGCCCTGGGCCCCGGGGACGGGGCGGTGCTGGCGGGGAGCCTGCCGGCCTCCCTGCCCCAGGACCTGTACGCCCGGCTTATGAAGCCCCTGGTGCGAAAGGGGGTGGAGGTGGCGGTGGACACCACGGGGGAGGCGCTGCTGGCCGCCCTGCCCTGCCGGCCCTTTCTCGTAAAACCCAATTTAGAGGAGCTGGAGGAGCTGTTCTCCGTAAAGCTCACCGGGCTGCCGGAAATCAAGGAGCAGGCCCGGGAGCTGCAGCGCCTGGGGGCCAGGAACGTGGTGGTGTCCCTGGGGGCCGGGGGCGCCTTGCTGCTGGAAGAGGGCGGGCGCAGCCTCTTCTGCCACGGGGTGCGGGGACAGGCCGTCTCCACCGTGGGGGCGGGGGACTCCCTGGTGGCCGGGTTCCTCTACGGCTGGCAGCTCCACGGCACCCTGGAGGGGGGCCTGCGCTGGGGCATGGCGGCAGGGGCCGCCACTGCCTTTTCCCCGGGCATCGCCACAGGGGAGCAGGTGAAGGCCCTGTTCCCCCAGGTGGGCAACCCCCAGCCCCTGTAAGGCCATTTGTCGGTTGACACCAGGGGGCGGTTCACGGTACAATGTAACATAAGGCAGTATACTCTTCCCCGTAGGGGAAGAGCCACAGGGAAGAAGGATGGCCATGACAAACAAAAACGACCGGCTCCTGGAACGGGAGCTCCGGTCTTCCCAGGTATATCAAACCCTGAAAAGCGCCGGGGGGCTGGGCGGCAAACTGGCCGACGGCCTGCACAAGGCGGCTCAGGGCATAGACAGCGCCATCACCGGGCAGAACCCCGCCGGGAAGTGGCAGCAGAAAAACGGGGCGTACAACGCCCAGTGGACGGCCCAGGGGCAGCCCCGGCAGACTTACAGCCAGGCCTCTCAGCCCCGGCAGAACTACGCCCAGCCCCGCCAGACCCAAGGGTCCCAGACCCAGGGGGCGCAGCGCCAGGGGCAGCAGGCCCAAAGCTCCCAATACAGCTACCAGTACCGCTATGCCCAGGGGGCAGCCCCCCAGCAGGCGGCCAGGCCCCAGGGGGCTGCTCCCCAGGGGAACCGGGCCCAGAACCAGGGCCCCCAGGCCCAGCCCCAGGTGCCCATGAAGCTGGTGCACACCGGCAGCCCGGCCAAGTACTACATCACCGGGGGGGCGGCGCTGGTGTACGCCCTGGTGGGGCCTTTGAGCCAGCCCTCTCACTTTGTGATCTTCATCCTGGTGCTGGCGGCGGTGTTCTTCCTCTCCGGGGCCGTGTTCAAGGGGAAGAAGAAGTTCGTCCCCATAGAGCCGGAGAAGCCCAAGGAAGAGCCCAAGCCCCAGGAGGAGAAGGAGGAAAAGGCCTCCTCCACCGGGGACCCGGAGGTGGACAAGATCATCCGGGAGGGCCAGGAGTACCTAAAGAAGCTCCGGGCCGCCGACGACGCCATCCCCGACGAGACCCTTTCAGAGGACATCACCAGGATGGAGAAGGCCAGCGCCGACATCTTCCGGTTTATCGCCGAGCACCCGGAGAAGGCCCCCCAGATCCGGAAGTTCATGAACTACTACCTGCCCACCACCTTAAAGCTTTTGAACAGCTACCAGCGGCTCTCCCGGCAGTCCGCCCGGGGAGAGACCATCACCTCCACTATGTTCAACATCGCCGGGATGATGCACACCGTGGCGGATGCCTTCGAGAAGCAGCTGGACTCCCTGTTTGGCGACGAGGCCCTGGACATCTCCGCGGACATCACCGTCTTCGAGACCATGCTCAAGTCCGAGGGCTTTGTGGAAGAGGAGAAGGCAGAGAAAAAATGACACCCCCGCCCAGCGCCTGGGCGATGGACCTATAGAGAACAGAACCCAAGGAGGATGAAACCATGCCCGATGAGATCAAGCTGACCCTGGAAGGGGAGACCGCACAAATGCCCGCCCTGACCCTGGAGGGGACGGAGACCCCGGCCCTCGGCCTGGAGGGGACCCAGCCGAAGGAAGAGGACTCGGTGGCCCTCGACGAGAGCTCCCTTTCCCCGGAAGAGCGGAAAGTGGTGGACGACTTCGCCCAGAAGATCGACCTGTCCAACAGCAGCCTGGTGATGCAGTACGGCGCCGCCGCCCAGAAGAAGATCGCCGGCTTCTCCGACACGGCCCTGGACAAGGTGCGCACCAAAGACTTAGGGGAGATCGGCGACCAGATCTCCGACCTGGTGGTGGAGCTCAAGGGCTTCGACATCGAGGAGGAGGAGCGCAAGGGGATCTTCGGCTGGTTTAAGAGCACCGGCAACAAGATCACCGCCATGAAGGCCAAGTACGACACCGCCGAGCAGAACGTGAACAAGATCGCCGGGGCTTTGGAGAAGCACCAGGTCCAGCTGATGAAGGACGTGGTCATGCTGGACAAGCTCTACGAGATGAACCTGAATTACCACAAAGAGCTCTCCATGTACATCATCGCCGGCAAGAAGAAGCTGCAGCAGGAGCGGGCCACCACCCTGGTGGAGCTGGAGAACAAGGCCAAGGCCTCCAACCTGGCGGAGGACGCCCAGGCCGCCAACGACTACGCCCAGATGTGCGACAACTTCGAGAAGAAGCTCCACGACCTGGAGCTGACCCGGATGGTCTCGGTGCAGATGAGCCCCCAGATCCGCCTGGTGCAGAACAACGACAAGCTGATGACCGACAAGATCCAGTCCACCCTGGTGAACACCATCCCCCTGTGGAAGAGCCAGATGGTGCTGGCGCTGGGGCTGGCCCACTCCGAGCAGGCGGTGAAGGCCCAGCGGGAGGTCTCTAACCTGACAAACGACCTGCTGCGGAAAAACGCCGAGCGCCTGAAGATGAGCACCATCGAGACCGCCAAAGAGAGCGAGCGGGGCATTGTGGACATGGAGACCCTGCGCCAGACCAACCAGTCCCTGATCCAGACCCTGGACGAAGTGGTGAAGATCCAGGACGAGGGCCGGCAGAAGCGCCGGGCCGCCGAGCAGGAGCTGGGCCGGCTGGAGAACGAGCTGAAGCAGAAGCTGCTGGACATCCGGGGCTGAGGGAGACGATAGCCCCAGGGAAGGAGGCCCTGTTCCATGAAGAAAAAAAGCACAGTGGCAGGGGTCGTGGTCATGGTCCTGCTCATCCTCTTGGCCCTGCCTTTGGGGGTGCACACCTCCTTTACCCGGCTGCGGGAAGAGGTGCGGGGGAACTATTACTACGATGACGGCGACTACTCCCTGTACGACAGCATAGACGCCCGGGAGGCCGCCAGCAGCAACCTGATCACCGTGGCGGAAAAGTACACGGCGGAGGACCCGGAGCTCACCGGCCTGATGGCCGATTTGGAGTACTGGGTCAACGTCTCCAACGGCTGCTACGACCCGGACCTCCAGGAAGAGGCGGAGGCCAACCGGGAGATGGGCAATGCCTTCCAGGCCCTGTACGACAGGCTCTCTCAGGTGGCGCTGGAGGAGCGGGACCAGAAGTACCCCGGCCAGCTGCTGGCCCAGATGGAGTCGGAGCAGGACAAGATCGACCGGGCCAGCTACAACGATGAGGCCAGAGCGTACAACGAAAAGCTCTCCGCCTTCCCGGTGAACCTGCTGGGAAAGCTGGGGGGCGTGTCCCCCATGGGGGTCTTCGCCCAGGAGGAGTGAACCCGGGAGGGGAAAGGAGCAGAGAATGAGACAGAAGGCATTTTCCTGGGGGAGGCTGCTGGCGGCGCTGCTGCTTTGCTGCCTGGTGACAGCGGGCCCCAGCCTGCCGGCTTTGGCGGTGACCGACGACTTCCAGTACGTGCTGGACAGCGCCGGGGTGCTCTCCAGCGACACAGAGCAGGAGATCATCCGCCGGAACAAGACCCTGTTCGAGGACACCGGCGCCCAGATCGCCGTGGCGGCGGTGGACTTTTTAGACGGGAAGGACATAGAGGACTACACCTACGACCTGTTCAACACCTGGGGGGTGGGCTCTCAGGAGCGGGACAACGGCTTCCTGCTGGTGCTGGCCATCGCCGAGGAGAACTACTACCTCCAGTCCGGGGCCGGGGTGGAGGACATGTTCGACGGGGCCAAGCTCCAGGGGCTGCTGGATGAGTACCTGGAGCCGGACTTCGCCGCCGGGGACTACGACGCCGGCACCCGAAAGCTCTTTGACGCCCTGTACGACGAGGTGGAGCTCTACTACGAGAGCTACACCGACCAGTACACCGAACAGGACTACGGCGACACGGCCTACGGGGACGACTACTACGAAAGCGCCTCCCCCAGCTTTTTGCAGCGGGCCGGGAACTTCCTGGGGCGCATTATGGGCTATGTGATCGCCGTGGTGGCGGTGCTGTTCATCGTGATGATCCTGGCGGCCATCTTCAAAGGCGGCCGGGGCGGCCGTCCTCCCCGGGGAGGCGGCGGTGGCGGCGGCTTCTGGTCCGGGCTGTTCGTAGGCCACCTGCTGGGGAACTCCCGGCGGAGAAGGAACGTGTGGGGCGCGCCGCCCCCGCCTCCTCCGCCCACCCCTCGCCCCCCCAGAGGAGGCTTTGGGGGCTTCGGAGGTTTCGGCGGCAGGTCCGGCGGCTTTGGCGGCCGGCCGGGAGGCTTTACCGGCGGGGGCCGGTCCGGCGGCTTCGGCGGCGGACGGCGTTCCGGAGGCTTCCACGGGGGCGGGCGCTCCCATGGGGGCGGCGCCGGGAGAAGACGGTAAAAGAGGGGGCGCAAGCCCCCTTTTTTCAAAGGAGAAACTGGGATGAGACCATGCTTTTTGTTTGACCTGGACGGCACCGTGGCCGACAACGGGGAGGGTATTTTAAAGTCCGCCCAATACGCCCTGGATGCCTTCGGCTTCCCCAACCAGCCGGAGGAGAAGCTCCGGCTCTTTGTGGGGCCCCCACTGGACCAGTCCTTCCGGGAGCTGTACGGCATGAGCCAGGAGGAGGCTTTGCGGGCCATCGCCAAGTACCGGGAGCGCTACAGCGTCACCGGGGTGCTAGAAAATCACCTCTACCCCGGCATTTCGGAGCTGCTCCGGGACCTGGCCCAGATCGGGCAGGTGTGCCTGGCCACCTCCAAGCCCCAGGTCTTTGCCGAGAAGATCCTGGAGACCAGGGGGGTGCGGCAGTACTTCTCCCTGGTGGTGGGCGCGGAGCTCTCCGGGGAGCGCACCGACAAGGGAGAGGTGATCGAAGCCGCCCTGCAGGGCCTGGGGGACCCGCCCGGGGACTGGGCGGTGATGATCGGCGACAGGAAGTTCGACGTGGAAGCCGGCCGGGCCCTTGGCCTTGTCACCGTGGGAGTGGACTACGGCTACGCCCCGCCGGGAGAGATGGACCGGTGCCGCCCCGCGTACCGGGCGGCCACCGTGGAGGAACTTGCCGCCCTGCTGAAGGCCTGGGCGGCCGGGAAAGGAGAGACAGAGCGATGAGCAAGCGGGTACTGGTGGCAGTGGACCTGCAAAACGATTTTATCACCGGCAGCCTGGGGACGAAAGAGGCCCAGGCCATGGTGGACCGGGCGGTGGAGAAGATCCGGCACTTCGACGGGAAGGTGCTCTTTACCCAGGACACCCACAGCCCCGACTACTTAAAGACCCAGGAGGGCAGGCTTTTGCCAGTGGAGCACTGCGTGAAGGGGACCTGGGGCTGGCAGCTGGAGCCCCGGGTGGAGGCGGTTCGCGCCACCACCCCCATCGAGAAGCCCACCTTTGGCAGCAAGGGGCTGGCGGAGGTGCTGAAGGCCTGGGACACCTACGAAGGCCCCCTGGAGGAGATCGTCCTCATCGGGCTGTGCACCGACATCTGCGTGGTGTCCAACGCCCTGCTCCTCAAGGCTTATCTGCCGGAGGTCCCTATCACCGTGGACGCCTCCTGCTGCGCCGGGGTCACCCCGGAGGCCCACCGCCACGCCTTGGAAGTGCTGCGCAGCTGCCAGGTGCAGGTGCTGGAGTGACATGGGAACAGAAAAAAAGCTCCCCCGGGTGGGGGAGCTTTTTTGTATCTCAGCCTTGGTTGCCGTGGCGGCTTTTGACCCGCATCCGGCTGACGGCCCGGGCCAGGGAGATCTGGGCCATGCGGTATTCCCGGATGCTGCGCTTTTGCAGCAGAGCCTCCTTGGCGGCGTCCGCCTCCCGGCGGGCCCGGTTCAGGTCAATCTCCTCGGGGCGCTCGGCGGCGTCCACCAGCACCATCACTTCGCCGTTTTCGATCTTCACCATCCCAGAGGACACAGAGGCCACCTGCTCCTCCTCGCCGGGGAGCAGGTACCGCATGACCCCGGGGACCACGGCGGTGATCATATTCCGGTGGCGGGCCCGGATGCCGTACATCCCGGTGATGGTGGGCAGCACCAGGGACAGGCAGGGGCCTTCGTAGAAGGGGTGGTCCGCCGCCAGGATCTGTACGGGGAAGGGTTCCATTACTTTCCGCCTCCCATGCTCTCGGCTTTTTTCACCACGTCCTCCATGGTGCCCACGTTGAAGAAAGCCATCTCCGGGTAGTCGTCCATGTCGCCGTTGATAATGGCCTGGAAGCTCTTCAGGGTGTCCTTCAAGGGCACGTAGACGCCGGGGATGTTGGTGAACTTCTCCGCCACGTGGATGGGCTGGGCCAGGAAGCGCTGAATCTTCCGGGCCCGGAGCACAGTGAGCCGGTCCTCGTCGCTGAGCTCGTCCATGCCCAGAATGGCGATGATGTCCTGGAGCTCGCTGTACTTCTGCAAGATCTCCTGGACCCGCCGGGCGGTGTCGTAGTGCTCCTGTCCCACCTTGTCAGGCTCCAGCAGGCGGGAGCTGGACTGGAGGGGGTCCACCGCGGGGTAGATGCCCTGCTCGGCGATGCGCCGGCTGAGCACCGTGGTGGCGTCCAGATGGGTGAAGGTGGTGGAGGTGGCGGGGTCGGTCAGGTCGTCGGCGGGGACGTACACCGCCTGGACGGAGGTGACAGAGCCCTGCTGAGTGGAGGTGATGCGCTCCTGCAGCTCGCCCATCTCGTTGGCCAGGGTGGGCTGGTAGCCCACAGCGGAGGGCATCCGCCCCAAAAGGGTGGAGACCTCGCTGCCCGCCTGGACGAAGCGGAAGATGTTGTCGATGAACAGCAGCACGTCCTTGTGCTCTTCATCTCTGAAGTACTCGGCCATGGTCAGCCCCGCCAGGGCCACCCGCATGCGCACGCCGGGGGACTCGTTCATCTGGCCGAAGACCAGGGCGG
>DXDU01000035.1 GCA_019115285.1 Candidatus Acutalibacter pullistercoris | reverse complement strand
TGGGCTACCCGGACATCAAGGGGAGAGAGGAGATCCTGCGGGTCCACGCCAAGGGCAAGCCCCTGGCCCCCGACGTGGTGCTCTCCACCATCGCCAAGTCCACCGCGGGCTTTACCGGCGCCGACCTGGAGAACCTCTTGAACGAGGCCGCCCTGCTGGCCGCCCGGAAGAACCGCCGGTCCATCACCATGGAGGAGATCGAGGAGGCCACCATCAAAGTGGTGGTGGGCACCGAGAAGAAGAGCCGGGTGATGAGCGAGAACGAGAAGAAACTCACCGCGTACCACGAGGCCGGCCACGCCGTGGCCAGCTTCTACTGCAAGACCCAGGACCCTGTGCACCAGATCTCCATCATCCCCCGGGGGATGGCGGGAGGCTACACCATGCACCTGCCTACGGAGGACCGGTCCTACCGGGGCCGCAAGGAGATGCTGGAGGAGCTGGTGGTGCTGCTGGGCGGCCGGGTGGCGGAAGCCCTGGTGCTGGACGACATCTCCACCGGCGCTTCTAACGACATCGAGCGGGCCACCAAGATCGTCCGCTCCATGGTGATGAAGTACGGCATGAGCGACAAGCTGGGCCCCATCACCTACGGCACCGACGACTCCAACCCCTTCCTGGGCAAGGAGATGGGCCATGTGAGCAACTACTCCGAGCAGACCGCCTCCGAGATTGACGAGGAGATTCAGCGGATCATGCACCAGGCCTACGACCACACCAGGCAGATCCTGGAGGACCACATGGACGACCTGCACCGGGTGGCCGGGGTGCTGTTCGAGCGGGAGAAAGTGGACGGCCAGGAGTTCTTGGACATCATGGCCGGGAAGCTCCTGCCCAGCGGCATGGAGGCCGCCCCCCAGATGGAAGCCCCCCAGCAGGAGGCTTCTCAGGAGCCCGACCAGAAGTAACAGGCAAACGAGAGGAAGGGAATGGTCACATTCCCTTCCTTTTTGGGGTCTTAGGGCAGGGAGTTTTCCCCGGCCCGGGCCCATATTTCAGAGGAGGGAAGCACACCCTATGCCTAAAAAGCAAGCCTATGGCAACGACAGTATCCAGAGCCTGAAGGGCGCCGACCGGGTCCGGCTGCGGCCCGCGGTGATCTTCGGCTCCGACGGCATCGACGGCTGCCAGCACTCCATTTTCGAGATCCTCTCCAACTCCATCGACGAGGCCCGCCAGGGCTTTGGCCGGGAGATCACCGTCACCAGGTTTTTGGACCACTCGGTGGAGGTGGAGGACCACGGCCGGGGCATCCCCGTGGACTACAACAACAAAGAGGAGCGCTACAACTGGGAGCTGGTGTTCTGCGAGATGTACGCCGGCGGCAAGTACAACAACGACACAGGGGAGAGCTACGAGTACTCCCTGGGCCTCAACGGCCTGGGGCTGTGCGCCACCCAGTACGCCTCGGAGTACATGGACGTGGACATCCGCCGGGACGGGCAGCGGTACACCCTCCACTTCGAGCGCGGGGAGAACGTGGGCGGCCTGCACAAGGAAACTTACGGCAAAAAGGACACGGGCTCCAAGATCCGGTGGAAGCCGGACCTGCAGGTGTTCACCGACATCGACGTGTCCCTGGAGTACTACCTGGACACCTTAAAGCGCCAGGCGGTGGTCAACGCCGGGATCACCTTCCACCTGAAAAACGAGGTGGCGCCGGGGAAGTTCGAGACCACGGACTTCTGCTATGAGAACGGCATCGTGGACCACGCCAGGGAGATCCTGGGGGAGGACGGCCTGACCCAGGTGCAGTACTGGCAGAGCGAGAAGAAGGTCCGGGACCGGGCGGACATGGCCCTCTACAACGTGAAGATCCACGTGGCGGCGGCCTTCTCCAACCGGGTGCACGTGGCGGAGTACTACCACAACTCCTCCTGGCTAGAGCACGGCGGCGCCCCGGACAAGGCGGTGCGCAACGCCTTCGTCTACCAGATTGACGCCTGGCTCAAGCAGAACAACAAGTACAACAAGAACGAGAGCAAGATCACCTTCCAGGACGTGGAGGACTGCCTGGTCATCGTCATCTCCTCCTTCTCCACCCAGACCTCTTACGAGAACCAGACGAAAAAGGCCATCACCAACAAGGGCATTCAAGAGGCCATGGTGGAGATGCTCCGGCACAACCTGGAGATCTACTTCATCGAGAACCCCATGGACGCGGAGCGCATCGCCGGGCAGGTGCTCATCAACAAGCGCAGCCGGGAGGACGCGGAGAAGACAAGGCTCAACATCAAGACGAAGCTCACCGGGAAGATGGACATCACCAGCCGGGTGGCGGAGCTGGTGGACTGCCGCTCCAAAGACGTGAAGGAGCGGGAGCTGTTTATCGTGGAGGGCAAGTCCGCCTTGGGCGCCGTCAAGCAGGCCAGGGACTCCAACTTCCAGGCGGTGATGCCCATCCGGGGCAAGATCTTAAACTGCCTGAAGGCCGACTACGACAAGATCTTCAAGTCCGAGATCATCACCGACCTCATCAAGGTGCTGGGCTGCGGGGTGCAGGTAAAGGCCAAGAACAACAAGAACCTGGGCACCTTCGACCTGGGAAACCTTAGGTGGAGCAAGGTGATCTTCTGCACCGACGCCGACGTGGACGGCTTCCAGATCCGCACCCTGCTGCTGACCATGGTCTACCGCCTGGCCCCAGCCCTCATCGAGGCGGGGAAGGTGTACATCGTGGAATCCCCCCTGTATGAGATCACCTCCAAGGACGAGACGTACTTCGCCTACGACGAGCGGGAGAAAGCGGAGTTTTTAAAGAAGCTGGAGGGGAAGAAGTACACCATCCAGCGGTCCAAAGGTCTGGGCGAGAACGAGCCCGACATGATGAACCTGACCACCATGAACCCCAAGACCCGGCGGCTCATCAAGGTGCTGCCCGGGGACGCGGAGGAGGCGGCCAGGATGTTCGATATGCTGCTGGGGGACGATCTGGAAGGGCGCAAGGAGTACATCGCCCAGCACGGCGCCGAGTACGCCGACGAGCTGGACGTGAGCTGACGCCCCCGCAACGGAAAAGAGGAGATAGCTATGCCCAAGAAAAAGGAAAAGCGGGCCGCCCCGGCCCCCAAGACCCGGGGCTACATCGCCGGGGCAGGCACGGTGGTGGAGGAGGAAGTGGGGGAGACCCTGCGGAAAAACTACATGCCCTACGCCATGAGCGTCATCCTGTCCCGGGCCATCCCGGAGATCGACGGCTTCAAGCCCTCTCACCGGAAGCTGCTTTACACCATGTACACCATGGGGCTGCTCACTTCCGGCAGGACCAAGAGCTCCAACATCGTGGGCCAGACTATGAAGCTCAACCCCCACGGGGACGCCGCCATCTACGACACCATGGTGCGCTTGTCCCGGGGGTACGAGGCCCTTTTGCACCCCTATGTGGACTCCAAGGGGAACTTCGGCAAGTTCTACTCCCGGGACATGGCCTGGGCGGCCTCCCGTTACACCGAGGCCAAGCTGGACCCCCTGTGCCGGGAGCTGTTCCAGGACATCGACAAGGACACCGTGGACTTTGTGGACAACTTCGACAGCACCATGCAGGAGCCCACCCTGCTGCCCGCCACCTTCCCCACCATCCTGGTCAACGCCAACACGGGCATCGCTGTGGGCATGGCCAGCAACATCTGCCCCTTTAACCTGCAGGAGGTGTGCCGCACCGCCATCGCCCTGATCCGGGACCCCCAGGCGGACGTATTCGAGACCCTCCAGGCCCCGGACTTCCCCGGCGGAGGACAGCTGATCTTCGACCGGGCCCAGATGGAGAAGATCTACAACACCGGCCGTGGCAGCTTCCGGGTGCGCAGCCGCTGGACTTACGACAAGGCCGCCGGCTGCATCGACATCACCCAGATTCCCCCCTCCACCTCGGTGGAGATCATCGTGGAAAAAGTGGTGGACCTGGTGCGGCAGAACAAGGTCAAGGAGATCGCGGACATCCGGGACGAGACCGACCTGGAGGGCTTGAAGATCACCATCGACTTAAAGCGGGGCACCGACCCGGAAAAGCTGATGCAGAAGCTCTTCAAGCTCACCACCTTAGAGGACAGCTTCGCCTGCAACTTCAACGTCCTCATCGCCGGGGCCCCCAAGGTCCTGGGGGTGCGGGAGCTGCTGGAGGAGTGGACCGCCTTCCGCATCGAGTGCGTCCGGCGACGGACCTACTTCGACCTGCAGAAGAAAAAGGAAAAGCTCCACCTGCTCCAGGGCCTGCAAGCCATTCTGCTGGACATCGACAAGGCCATCCGCATTGTCCGGGAGACGGAGGAAGAGGCGGAGGTGGTGCCCAACCTGATGATCGGCTTTGGCATCGACGAGGTGCAGGCGGAGTACGTGGCGGAGATCAAGCTGCGGCACCTGAACCGGGAGTACATCCTAAAGCGCACCGCCGAGCTGGAAGACCTGGAGCGGGCTATCGCCGAGCTGGAGAGCATCCTGGGCTCCAAGTCCAAGGTGAAGAACCTGATCATCAAGGAGCTGGAGGCGGTGGCCCAGAAGTACGGCCAGCCCCGGCGCACCAGAATCCTCTTCGCCGACGAGATCCAGGAGGAGGCTGTGGTGGAGGAGGTGCCCGATTACCCGGTGCGGCTGTTCTTCACCCAGGAGGGGTACTTCAAGAAGATCACCCCCCAGTCCCTGCGGATGAGCGGGGAGCAGAAGCTGAAGGAGGGGGACCAGATCGCCCAGGAGATGGACGCCCAGAACGGGGACGAGCTGCTGTTCTTCTCGGACAAATGCCAGGTGTACAAGGCAAAGGCCTGGGAGTTCGAGGACACCAAGGCCAGCGTCCTGGGGGACTACATCCCCGCCAAGCTCCAGATGGAGGAGGGGGAGAACGCCCTGTACCTGGTGGACGCCAAGGACTTTTCGGGCTTTTTGCTGTTCGTGTTTGAAAACGGCAAGGCCGCCAAGGTGGAGCTCTCCGCCTACCAGACCAAGACGAACCGGAAGAAGCTCTTAAATGCCTACAGCGACAAGTCCCCCCTGGCGGCGGTGCTGTACCTGCCCGAGGACCGGGAAGTGATGCTCACCGCCAGCTCCGGGCGGATGCTGCTGTTCCACACAGGGGTCATCGCCCCCAAGGCCACCAAGAACACCCAGGGGGTGCAGGCCATGAACCTGAAAAAGGGCCAGCGGGTCATAGGCGCCAAGTTCTTCCAGGAGGGCATGGTGCAGAACCCCAACCGCTACAAGAAGAACCTCCCCGCCCTGGGGGCCCTGCCCGAAGCCGGGGACGCCGGAGAGCAGCTGCAGCTGTAAGCGTTGGGGCGCGCCCGCGCGGGGCGGCCGACAGAGGCTTTGCCCATCGTCACCAGGGCGAGGGGCGGCTCTTTACCTTGGGGGGGCTTTGTGGTATAATAGGACGAATTGGGAAAAACGGAGGTGGGCCTGTGCGCATTTTGGGGATAGACCCCGGCTACGCCATTGTGGGCTACGGGGCGGTGGAGGCCCGGCAGGGCCGGTACCGGCTGCTGGAGTACGGCGCGGTGACCACCTGCCCCAACCCGGACTTCGCCGCCAGGCTGCGGGAGATCTACGAGGGCGTGACCCAGATCCTCCGGGAGCTGCGGCCCCAGGCCGCCGTGGTGGAGAAGCTGTACTTTCGCAACAACAAGACCACGGGCATCGGCGTGGCGGAGGCCAGGGGCGTGATCCTGCTGGCCCTCTCCCAGGCGGAGGTGCCCCTGTTCGAATACACCCCCATGCAGGTCAAACAGGCGGTGACTGGATACGGCAAGGCCTTGAAGCCCCAGGTCCAGGAGATGACCCGGCGGCTGCTGGATCTGCCCAAGATCCCGAAGCCCGACGACGCCGCCGACGCCCTGGCCCTGGCCATCTGCCACGGACAGGCGGCGGGGTCCGCCCTGCGCCGGGGCCTGCTGGGCCTGTGACCGGAAGGAGGAGCTATGCTTTACAGTCTGACAGGAAAATTGGCCCACACCGAGCCCGGTGTGGCCGTCATCGATGTGGGCGGGGTGGCCTTCAAGTGCTTTACCTCCATGGGGACCCTGCGGGCCCTGCCCCGGCTGGGGGAGACCGCCACCCTGTACACACACTTAAACGTCCGGGAAGACGCCCTGGACCTGTTCGGCTTTGCCACCCAGGGGGAGCTGACCTGCTTTAAGCTGCTCACCGCCATTTCCGGGGTGGGGCCCAAGGTGGGCATAGCCATTTTGTCGGAGCTCACCCCCGGGGACGTGGCCCTGGCCGCCGCCGCGGGAGACGCCAAGCGCTTCACCCGGGCCAACGGCGTGGGGGCCAAGCTTGCCCAGCGCATTGTGCTGGAGCTGAAAGACAAGGTGCAGAGCTTCTCCGCGGAGCCCTTTGTGGTGGAGGGGCCGGCGCCGGCCAGGGCCGCCGGTCCCGGCAGCGCCGCCCAGGCGGTGGAGGCACTGTCCGCTCTTGGGTATTCCCCCTCGGAGGCGGCGGCCGCCGTGGGAAGGCTGGATCCCACCCTCCCTGTGGAGGAACTGATCCGCCTGGCGTTGAAGAGCTTTGGACAGATGAGATGAGAGAGGAGGCGGCAGTATGATCGAGCGATCCGGCGGGACGGAATACGGCATCGACTGGGACCAGCGGGACGACCTGGACCTGGAAGACCGGCTGACGGACACAGGCTACCTGCCAGAGGACCAGGCGGTGGAGAACCCCCTGCGCCCCCGCACCTTCTCGGAGTACATCGGCCAGGACAAGGTGAAGGAGAACCTGAAGATCTACATCGAGGCGGCCAAGAGCCGGAAGGAATCTCTGGACCACGTGCTGCTCTACGGCCCGCCGGGCCTGGGCAAGACCACCCTGGCGGGGATTGTGGCAAACGAGCTGGGGGTGAACCTGCGGATTACCAGCGGCCCGGCCATAGAGAAGCCCGGGGACCTGGCGGCCCTGCTCACCAACTTGAACTCCGGGGACGTGCTGTTTATCGACGAGGTCCACCGGCTGCCCCGGACGGTGGAGGAGATCCTCTACCCGGCCATGGAGGACTTCGCCCTGGACATCATCACCGGCAAAGGGCAGATGGCGGCGTCCTATCACCTGCCCCTGCCCCGGTTTACCCTGGTGGGGGCCACCACCAGGGCCGGGCAGCTCTCCGCCCCCCTGCGGGACCGGTTCGGGGTGGTGCTGCGCCTGGAGCTCTACTCCCCCCAGGAGCTGGGAAAGATCGTCACCCGCAGCGCCCAGATCTTGAGAGCTGACATCGATGCCGACGCCGCTTTGGAGATTGCCTCCCGCTCCCGGGGGACCCCCCGTATCGCCAACCGGCTCTTAAAGCGGGTGCGGGACTTCGCCGAGGTGATGAGCGGCGGGCGAATCACCCTGAACACCGCCAAGATCGCCCTGGACCGGATGGAGATCGACGAGCTGGGGTTGGACGCCAGCGACCGGAGCATGCTCACCGCCATCATACAGAATTACGGCGGCGGCCCGGTGGGGCTGGAGACATTGGCGGCGGCCATCGGGGAAGAGGCGGTGACCATCGAGGACGTAAACGAGCCCTACCTGATGCAGATCGGCTTTTTGAGCAGGACCCCCCGGGGCCGCTGCGCCACGGCTTCCGCCTACCTGCACTTGGGCTTTCCCGTGCCGGGAAAGCTGCGGGAGGAGCAGCTGAAGCTGGAGGAAGAGTAACCGCCCAGGACAGAGGGAGAAAGGTGGGAACGACATGCGCCCGGCGCAGTGGAAAGACTATGAACTGATCGACACCTGTGACGGGGAGCGCCTGGAGCGCTGGGGAGACATCCTCCTCATCCGCCCCGACCCCCAGATCATCTGGTCCGGGGAGCGGAAGGATCCCCGGTGGGGGAAGGCCCACGCCAGGTACCACCGGTCCAAGACCGGCGGGGGCCGGTGGGAGACCTACCAGAAGATGCCCGACGTGTGGAAGATCCGCTGGGAGGACCTGACCTTCCGGCTCAAGCCCATGGGCTTTAAGCACACGGGGATTTTCCCGGAGCAGGCGGTGAACTGGGCCTACACCCGGGAGCTCATCCGCCAGGCGGGGCGCCCTGTAAAGGTGCTGAACTTGTTTGGCTACACCGGAGCCGCCACCCTGGCCTGCCTGGCGGCGGGTGCCTCCGTCACCCACGTGGACGCCAGCAAAGGCATGGTGCAGTGGGCCAAAGAGAACGCCCAGGCCAGCTCCCTGGCGGACAGGCCGGTGCGCTGGCTGGTGGACGACTGCTTGAAGTTCGTCCAGCGGGAACAGCGCCGGGGCAACGTCTACGACGGGATCATCATGGACCCGCCCTCCTACGGCCGGGGGCCGGGGGGAGAGGTGTGGAAGCTGGAGGAGCAGCTCTACGGCCTGGTGGAGCAGTGTGTGCCCATTCTCAGCCAGCAGCCTTTGTTCTTCCTGCTCAACTCCTACACCACAGGGCTTTCCCCCTCGGTGATGGCCTACCTGCTGGGATTGCTGCTCAAGCCCCGGTTTGGGGGAGAGGTCTCCGCCGACGAGATCGGCCTCCCGGTGACGTCCACAGGCCTGACCCTCCCCTGCGGCAGCACCGCCATCTGGGTCCGTGGCCGGACGGGCCAATAAAATCCCTCCGCACTTCGTGCTCCGGGATTTTAAGGGCGGGTTGACCGAACCTGGGGCGGTAGAGGGAGACTAAAAGTTTTTGGTTTCTCGTGTGCCCGGCGCGTGCCTGCGCTGGGCAGGAAAAACCCCTATCCGTTCGCTTTGCTCACTCACCGGGGGTTTCGGGGAAGGTTTCTCCAACCTGGTGCGGGGAGAACTCCACGATTGATGGGCGGGGTGACCCTGTTCGCAAGGACTTTCCCTTTCGCAAAAGACCACTGATTTTTGGCTGCCCTGGGGCGGCTGTGTATTTCTACTTTCGAGGTGACGACCATGGCTTTCATCCAGACCCAACAGGTGCGCTTTACCTACGACCCCAACGACGTGGACGCCAAAGAGGTGCTCCACGGCATCGACCTGGAGATCGAGGAAGGGCAGTTCGTGGCGCTGCTGGGCCACAACGGCTGCGGGAAATCCACCATGGCCAAGCTCTTCAACGGCATGCTCCTGCCCACGGCGGGGAAGGTGCTGGTGGACGGCATGGACACGTCTGACGAGTCGCTGCAGCTCCAGGTGCGCCGCCAGGTGGGCCTGGTGCAGCAGAACCCCGACAACCAGCTGGTGGCCGGGGTGGTGGAGGAGGACGTGGCCTTCGGCCCGGAGAACCTGGGGGTGCCGCCCCAGGAGATCCGCCGCCGGGTGGACGCGGCCTTGAAGGCCGTGGACATGTACGAGTACCGGGAGCACGCTCCCCACAAGCTCTCCGGCGGGCAGAAGCAGCGGGTGGCCATCGCCGGGGTCATCGCCATGGAGACCAAGTGCATCGTCCTGGACGAGCCCACCGCCATGCTGGACCCCCGGGGCCGGAAAGAGGTCATGGACACCATCCAGTATCTCAACCGGGAAAAGGGCATCACCATCGTGCTCATCACCCACTACATGGACGAGGCCGTACAGGCCGGGCGGGTGGTGGTCATGGACGAGGGGGAGATCCTGATGGACGGCACCCCCCGGGAGGTGTTCTCCCAGGTGGAGGTGCTCAAGCGCCACGATCTGGATGTGCCCCAGGCCACGGAGCTTTGCTACCGCTTAAAGGCCGCGGGGATCCCCCTGCCCAGCCTCCCTCTGGGGGAGGCGGAGTGCGCCGCCATGTTTCGCCGGTATCTGCTGGGCGAGATCCGCTGAGGAAGTTATCCCCCCTGCCGAAAGGAGCAGCGAAGAGCTTGAACATCTTAG
Organism: Candidatus Acutalibacter pullistercoris; assembly: GCA_019115285.1. Lineage (GTDB taxonomy): Bacteria > Bacillota > Clostridia > Oscillospirales > Acutalibacteraceae > Acutalibacter > Acutalibacter pullistercoris. The sequence continues at coordinate 6,180 of DXDU01000035.1, read as the reverse complement.
AGACGAAGGAATTAACCTATCAATACGGCACCGGCACCCCCTTTCAGAAGACGGCGGTGGAGAACGTCTCCCTGTCCATCCGGGAGGGGGAGTTTGTGGGGATTATCGGGCACACGGGCAGCGGCAAGTCCACTCTCATCCAAATGTTCAACGGCCTGATCCGCCCCACCTCCGGCCAGGTGCTCCTCAAGGGACAGGACATCTGGGCCGAGCCCAAAAAGATCCGGCAGGTCCGGTTCCAGGTGGGCATGGTGTTCCAGTACCCGGAGTACCAGCTCTTTGAGGAGACGGTCTTAAAGGACATCATGTTCGGCCCCAAGAACATGGGCCTTGCGGAAGAGCAGGCCAAGGAGCGGGCTCTGCGGGCCGCCCATTTCACCGGGCTGAAGAAAGAGCTGCTGGAGAAATCCCCCTTCGAGCTGTCCGGGGGCGAGAAGCGCCGGGCGGCCATCGCCGGGGTCATCGCTATGGACCCGGACGTGCTCATTTTAGACGAGCCCACCGCCGGCCTGGATCCCCGGGGCCGGGACGTGCTCCTGGCCCAGATCACCCAGTACCACAGGGAGCGGCACAACACGGTGCTCCTGGTCTCTCACAGCATGGAGGACATCGGCCGCACCGCCGACCGGCTGCTGGTGATGAACGGCGGCCACAAGGCCATGCTGGACGACACCAAGGCGGTGTTCTCCCGGGGGGAGGAGCTGGAGCGCATGGGCCTGCGGGTGCCTCAGATCACCAAGATCATGCAGCAGCTGCGGGGCATGGGCTGCCCGGTGGACCCCGCCACCCTGACGGTGGACGACGCCCTCAAGCAGCTGATCCCGTATCTCAAGCGGAAGGAGGAGGAGCGATGATCTCGGACATCACCCTGGGCCAGTATTTTCCGGCTAAATCGGTGCTCCACCGGGCGGACCCCCGGATGAAGATCTGCCTGACCATCTTCGTCATCGTGCTCATCTTCACCTCCCAGAACTTCTTTTCCCTGGGGCTGGTGGTGGCCGGGGTGGCGGCGGCCATGGTGCTGTCGAAAATCCCCATCCGCCTGTATTTGAAAAGCCTGAAGGCCATCCTCATCCTGGTGATCTTCACCTCGGTGCTGAACATCTTTTACGGCACGGGGGAGCCTCTGTGGCAGTGGGGGATCTTCCGGGTCACGCTAAACGGCATTCTCAACAGCATTTTCGTGTCGGTGCGCATTGTGATCCTGATCCTCACCACCTCCATCCTCACCTTCACCACGTCTCCCACCCAGCTGACAGACGCCATCGAGCGGCTGCTGCGGCCCCTTGCGAAGCTCCATGTGCCAGTGCACGAGTTCGCCATGATGATGACCATCGCCCTGCGGTTTGTGCCCACCCTGCTGGAGGAGACGGACAAGATCATGTCCGCCCAGAAGGCCCGGGGGGCCGACATGGAGAGCGGCGGGCTCATGCAGCGGATCAAGGCCTTGGTGCCGGTGCTCATCCCCCTGTTCGTCTCGGCCTTCCGCCGGGCCTACGACCTGGCCACCGCCATGGAGAGCCGCTGCTACCACGGGGGAGAGGGCCGCACTCAAATGAACATCTTGAAGCTGGGCCAGACAGACTGGCTCATATTGGGGACGGTGCTGCTGTTTTTCGCAGGGTACCTGGCCCTGAATATCCTGTTCCCGCCGGCCATTCGCCTGTGAGGGACCACCCTTGGGAGGACGCCTATGCAACGCAATCTGCTGCTGAAACTTGCCTATGACGGGACCCGCTACCACGGCTGGCAGATCCAGGAGAACGCCGTGACGGTGCAGCAGGTGTTCCAGGAGGCCCTTTGCAAAGTGACCGGCCGGCAGGAGGACCTGAAGGCCTGCTCCCGGACGGACACCGGGGTGCACGCCAGGGAGTTCTGCGTCAGCCTAAAGACGGAGAGCCCCATCCCCGAGGAGCGGCTGGTGGCGGCTTTGAACCACTACCTGCCCCAGGACATGGCGGTGCGCTCCTGCCAGAGGGTGGGGGAGGACTTTCACGCCAGGTACTCCTGCAAGGGGAAAGAGTACTGCTACGAGATCTGGAACCACCCGGTGCGGGAGCCCTTCCTGGCCGGGCGGGCCCTGCATTACTGGTACCCCATCGACGAGGCCCTGCTGGACCAGGCGGCCCGGCACTACCTGGGCTCTCACGACTTCTCCTCCTTCTGCACCCTGGACAAGCGGGAGCGGGGAGACCTGACCCGCAGGGTGTTCACCTCCCGGGTGGAGCGCCGGGGGGACCTGGTGGTGTTCACTGTGGGGGCCGACGGCTTCCTCTACAACATGGTGCGGATCATGGTGGGGACGCTGCTGCGGGTGCAGCAGGGCAAGTTCTCCCCAGAGGACATCCCAGGGATTCTGGAAGCCAAGGACAGAAAAGCGGCGGGTCCCACCGCCCCGGCCTGCGGGCTGTACCTCAATCGGGTCTTTTACTGAGAGACCCAGGAAAGGAGAGAGCGCCATGGCGAAGCGCGGCAAACATCAGGCGCCGGAAGAGCGGAAGATCATCCGCCTGCAGGACTACCGCCGGGGCGGGGTCCGTCCTGCTGCGGAGACCCCGGAACAGGAGGAGCCCCAGCCCTCCCAGGAGCCTCCCCGGGAGGAAGGGGAGGAGCGGCCCCGGGCCACCCTGGAGGTGGAGGAGACCGAGGGGGAGAAAAAGCGCCGGCAGCAGAGGAAAGTCCCCCAGGCGGTGTACCGAGTGGCCCTGATCCTGCTGGCCCTGATCCTGGTGCTGGCCCTGTGGCTCAACCGGGCCAACCTGAACCCGGAAAACCTGCTGAACTGGGCCAAACTCCAGCTCACCGGGGAGGAAGTGGGGGACGGGTTCCCCGTGAACTTCACCGGCTCCCAGGTGCAGTCGGGAAACTTTACGGTGTATAACGGAGGGCCTCTGGCCCTCAGCGACACCACCCTGAATCTCTTCAGCGCCAGCGGCGCCCAGGAGCTGGCCCTGCGCCACAGCCTGCACAACCCTGTGCTGTGCCAGTCGGGCAGCAGGTTTCTGCTGTACAACAACGGCAGCACCGGCTACATGACCCTCTCCGGCCCGGGGGTCTCCGTCCAGGGGGCGGAGGAGCGGGCCATTCTGGCGGGGGCCATCGCCCAGAACGGCAAGTTTGCCCTGGGGGTCCAGGGCGCGGACGGGGCTTCGGAGCTCCACGTGTACCAGAGCGACCCGAACCTGGACGGGGAAGGGGAGCTGCAGTATCAATACCTCTTCGCCAAGGACTACATCACCGCCGTGGCCTTTAATTACGACGGCACCTTCGGGGCGGTGGCTACGGTCCACAGCCAGGGGGGCGAGATGGTCTCCCGGCTGACGGTGTTCGACTTCAATCAGCCCGAGCCTGTGGCTACCTACGAGACGGGGAATAACCTGCTCCTTGGCGTGTACTGGGGCGAGAACGGCACCATCTACGCCGTGGGGGACAGCGCTCTGGTGCGAGGGGACTCCGGCGCCTACGAGTTTAGCGAGTACAGCTACCAGGGGCGGCAGCTCACCGCCTACCGCCTGTCGGACAGCCGGGCGTTTCTGTCCCTGTCCGCCTACGAGCACGCAGGGCCCAGCACCCTGCTTACTTTCCACGGCCTGGGAGACCCGGTGGCCGCCGAACTGGAGGACAGGATTGAGGCTATCTCCGTCTACGGGGGCGCCGCCGGGCTGCTGGTGGACGGCCAGGTGGTGCTGGTGGACTACTCCTCCGGCACGGAGATGGGCCGGGCCCAGGCCGGCCTGGACGCCAGGGGCCTGGCCCTCTCCAGCGAGAGCGAGGGCTACGTGCTGGGGGCCAGCGAGATCCGGAAGTTCCAGGGATCGTAAGAAGATCGTAAGAAAAACCACAGCCTTTTCCCAAGGGGCAGGGGGTATCCTGCCCTTTGGAACAGGGAAAAGCCTCAGATCCCGGGGCTTGTGAAAGCCCTGGGATTGTGTTATAGTTATCAGTGGCGGCGAAAACGGCCGCCGGAGGAGGGGAGCCCATGAACTACGCCTTGGACGGGATTCTGGTGCTGGTGGTGCTGGTCTTTGTGCTCATCGGCGTGCGCCGGGGGTTTGTCCGGTCCGCGGCCCACTTTTTGGGAGCGGTTCTGGCCGCCCTGTTCGCCGCCGCCCTGGGGGGCATGGCCGCCCAGTGGCTCTTTGACAGCTTCTTCCGCCAGTCCCTGGTGGAAAAGGTCCAGGAGACCATCTCCACCCTGGGCGGGGGAGACGTGGGCGTGGCCGCCAGCGGCTTCTTCGCCTCTCTGCCGGACTTCGTCCAGAGGGTGCTGGAGAGCGCCGGCATCACAGGCGAGTCCATCACCCAGGGGCTGGACGCCCAAACGGGCCAGGCCGCCGAGCTGGTGGCGGACGCCCTGTCCCCGGTGTTTGTGGGCTTTTTGAAAGTGCTGGCGGTGCTGGTGCTGTACCTGCTGTTCATGATGCTGGTGCGGGTGCTGGCGGACCTGCTGGCGGGGATGTTCCAGCTGCCCCTGCTCCGGCAGGTCAACGGCCTGCTGGGAGGAGTCTTCGGGCTGCTGCTGTCCGTTGTGTCCCTGTGGGTGGTGCTGGCGGCGGTGCAGGTGTTCCTGCCCATGCTGGACAGCATGACCCAGGCCCAGGTCCAACAGGCCCTGGACCAGTCCTACGTGGCGGGGGCCATCGTGGAGTGGAACCCCCTGGGCTTCCTGTTCCGCTGAGAGGGCCAGGAGATGCCTTTTCCCAACAGATAACACCGCGGGCCGGCTGGCTTTCTCAAACCGCCAGAGGTCGCCTCGCGAACTGCCAGGGGCGCATGCCCCGACTGAGTTAAAATCCCGTAGAATGGAACAGCGCGGCCTGGCTGGCTTACTCAAACCGCCAGGGAACGCCTCGCGAATTGCCAGGGGTGCATACCCCCCGAGAAAGGAATTGGGAACATGTCCGAAATGACCAAAGCCAGAAATAAGAATCTGACAGTGCCCAACGCCCTTTCGGTGCTGCGCATTTTGGTGGTGCCCTTCTTCGCCTGGCGCTTTTTGGCGGGGGACCTGTACACCGCCGCCGGGCTGCTGGTGCTCTCCGGCCTGTCGGACCTGTTCGACGGCATGATCGCCAGGAAGTTCGACCAGGTGACCGAGCTGGGGAAGATGCTGGACCCCTTCGCCGACAAGCTGACCCAGGGCGTGGTGGCCCTGTGCCTGGCGGTGAAGTTCCCGGTGATCTGCCCTGTGCTGGCCATTTTCGTCGTCAAGGAGCTGACCATGCTGGGCTGCGGGGCCTTCCTGCTGCTGAAGCGGAGAAAGAGGCCCTGCGCCGCCAAATGGTATGGCAAGGTGGCCACGGTGATGTTCTATGTCTCTGTGTCGGTGATTGTGGTGATGGACGGGTTCTTCCCGGTAAAGCCCAGGACCTTCGAGATCGTGGCCTATGTGCTGCTCATCCTCACCGCCGCCATGATGATCTACTCCGCGGTGCGGTATTTCCAGATCTTCCTCACCATCCTGCGTTCCGACGACGAGAAGTACCAGATGATCCTGAAAGATGAGATCCGTGCCAAGACCGTGCGGGAGAAGCGGCGGAGAAGCTAAGGCCCGTTCCCGCTTTGTTTACGGCTTCTTCACATTCCGGCCATGATTTTCTGGTTTACTGGGGAAGCCGCGTTTTTTGGAAAGAGAGAAAGGAGGACGCCCCATGATGATGTGCGTGCGCTGCCACAAACGGCCCGCCACGGTGTTTGTGTCCCAGTCCAGGGACAGCAAGCAGATTCAGGGCTATTGCTTTGTGTGCGCCAGAGAGCTGGGGATCCAGCCTGTGAACGATATGATGGACAACATGATGAACAGCCTGAAACAGCAGACCGGCATGAGCGACGAGGAGCTGAAGGAGGCCACCGAGCAGATGGCTCAGATGATGGGCCTGTCCCTGCCGGAGGAGGATTCGGGGGACGACCTGTTCACCCCGGGAGGGGCCGCCACTTTGCCGGTGGACCAGATGCTGGGGGGCAAGCCCGGAGAGAACGGGGGCTACGGCTCCAGCGTCCGGGACAGGAAAGAGGCCCCGCCCAAAAAGAAGAGAAAGCACATCCAGAACTTCTGCACCGACCTGACGGAAAAAGCCAGGAACGGGGAGCTGGACAACATCATCGGCCGGGAGAAGGAGATCCAGCGGGTGGTGCAGATCCTCTCCCGCCGCACCAAGAACAACCCCTGCCTCATCGGCG
>DXDU01000034.1 GCA_019115285.1 Candidatus Acutalibacter pullistercoris | reverse complement strand
TTTTGGCCCGGGCGGGGAGAAGAACCGGTGAGACGGCCCTCCCACGGACAGGGCCAGGAGAAGGAGGAAAGCCCTTCTCAGGAAGAATAAAAAGCGGTTTCCCGGGAGAGGGCCAGGCGGCCCTCTCCTTTGATTTTGCCCCGGGTGGGGGAAGAACCGGTGAGACGGCCCTCCCACGGACAGGGCTGGAAGAAGGAGGAAAGCCCTTCTCAGGGAGAATAAAGGCGATTTCCCGGGAGAGGGCCAGGCGGCTCTCTCCCTTGGTTTTGGCGGGGCAGAAAAAAGCGGCGCGCCTTTCGGGGGAAGGGCGCGCCGCTTCTTCGGTCAGCTGGCCTGTTCCAGCACCCGGCGGAGGCGGTGGATGATACGCTTTTCCAGCCGGGAGATGTAGGACTGGGAGATGCCCAGGGCGTCAGCCACCTCCTTCTGGGTGTGCTCCTTGGCCTCTCCCAGGCCGAAGCGCAGGGTGACGATGGTCTGCTCCCGGGGTTCCAGCTCCCCCACAGCCTGAAGAAGCATGGCCCGCTCGGCCTCCTGTTCCAGGTCCCGGTCCACCTGGTCCGGGTCGCTGCCCAGAAGGTCGGAGAGCAGCAGCTCGTTGCCGTCCCAGTCCACGTTCAGGGGGTCGTCCAGAGACACCTCGTGGCGGAGCTGGGAGCTTTTCCGCAGGTGCATGAGGATCTCGTTCTCGATGCACCGGGAGGCGTAGGTGGCCAGCTTGATCTTCCGCTCCACCTGGAAGGTGTTCACGGCCTTGATCAGGCCGATGGTGCCGATGGAGATCAGGTCCTCCACCCCGGCCCCGGGGCTTTCGAACTTTTTGGCGATGTACACCACCAGCCGCAGGTTGTGGGTGATCAGGGGCTCCCGGGCGCCGGGCAGGCCCAGGCGGATGTTCTCGAAGACCTGGGCCTCCTGCTCCCGGGTGAGAGGCGGGGGCAGGGCCTGGGGGCCGTTGATGTAGCAGCAGGCCTCCCGCCCCCACCAGAGCAGGAAGGAGCGGCACAGGGTTTGGGCCCAAAAGAGCAGGGAAGAGAGCAGGGCAGGGAACATAGGCGCACCTCCAAAAGTAGTGGCCGGGAGGTCAGGGGAAAAGGTCCGGATTGTAGAGGGCGTCCCAGCCCTGGGCGGCAAAGGGGACGGGGGACAGGGCCAGGTAGCACCCCACCGGGGGGCCGCCCTTGCCCAGGGTGACCCGCTCCGGCCGGAAGGCGGGAAGCAGCCCCTTGCCCCCCAGGCTCTCGAAGGGCACCAGCCGCAGCCCCGCCCCGGGGAGGAACTCCCCCTCCTGCCAGGACAGCAGCTCCCGGGGGGCCAGGGACTGGAGCTTCTCCCGCCGGCAGACGATCACTGGCAGGCCGGAGAAGGGCTCCCGCAGGCTGTTGCCTGTGTCTCCCCGGGCAAGCAGCGTCTGGGTCTTCCCGCCCTGTTCCACCACAAAGGCCTGCAGCCGCCCCCGGCCCTTGTCCCGGGGCAGGAGCCGGTGCCACAGCCAGAACAGGCCGTAGGCCCCGCAGGTGAACAGGAACAGCAGCCGGGGGGACAGGTCCAGGTAGATCACGTTCCCCGACACGGCAAGCCCCGCCGGGGACAGGACCTGGAGGAGAAACAGGCAAAACCCCGCCAGCAGAAAGGAAAAGAGCCACAGGCACAAAGCGGCCTTCCCCAAAAGCTTGGCGCCCCCCGGGGCAAAGGCCCCCAGGGCCGCCAGGAGAGCTCCAATGAGCCCCAAGGGCAGGGCGGCCCAAGCGGGCAGGGGCAGCAGGGAGAGCAGCGCCCACACCGCCCCCAGGAACGCCCCCAGCAGCAGCCGGCGGGTCCTTGCCCCCAGGCCCAGAACTTTTCGCACGCACCAGAGCAGGAAAAAGTCGATGTACAGGTTGACGGCCACCAGCATGTCGGCGTAGATGGTCAAGACCATTCCTCCCCTCCCGGCGCTTGCCATACAGTATACGCCGGGGTGTTGGCGGGCTTGTGTCGCATTGTGGACGGGGGAGAAGTTTTCTTTTGCCTTGCAGTCCGGGGGCGGAGCGTGTAGAATGAAGGCAGGAAAGGGCGCCGGGGATAGGACCGGCCGCCTTTGGAACACTAAACAGGACAGCGAAAAGGAGGATCTGCCATGAATTTGAACAAGCGGAAAGTGGTGCTGGTGGGCACGGGCATGGTGGGCATGAGCTTTGCCTACTCCGCCCTAAACCAGGGGCTGTGCGACGAGCTGGTGCTGGTGGACGTGGACCGACGCCGGGCCCAGGGAGAGGCCATGGATTTGAACCACGGGGTGGCCTTCGCCCCCTCCAGCATGAAAATCTACGCCGGGGAGTACGACGACTGCTCCGACGCCGACGTGGTGGTGATCTGCGCCGGGGTGAGCCAGAAGCCGGGGGAGTCCCGGCTGGATTTGCTCAAGCGCAACGCCTCGGTGTTCCAGTCCATCATCGAGCCGGTGGTCCACTCGGGCTTTGGGGGGATCTTCCTGGTGGCCACCAACCCGGTGGACATCATGACCCGGGTGACCTACGAGCTCTCCGGCTTTAACCCCAAGCGGGTGTTCGGCAGCGGCACCACCCTGGACACCGCCAGGCTCCGGTACCTGCTGGGGGACTACTTCACCGTGGACCCCAGAAACGTCCACGCCTACGTGGTGGGGGAGCACGGGGACAGCGAGTTCGTGCCCTGGAGCCAGGCCATGGTGGCCACCAAGTCCGTGATGGACATCTGCGAACAGTCCCAGGGGAAGTTCTGCCTGGAGGAGATGCAGAAGATCAGCGTGGAGGTGCGGGACGCCGCCCAGCGGATCATCGAGGCCAAGCGGGCCACCTACTACGGCATCGGCATGAGCCTGGTGCGCATCGTCCGGGCGGTGCTCTCCAACGAGAACAGCGTCCTCACCGTTTCCGCCAGGCTGTGGGGGCAGTACGGCCAAAAGGACGTGTACGCCGGGGTGCCCTGTATCGTCAACCGCAACGGGGTGGACCGGGTGCTGGAGCTGAACTTGACCCAGGAGGAGCGGGAGAAATTCGCCGCCTCCTGCCGCATTCTGCAGGAGAATTACGAGGGCCTGCAGCTGTGAGGGGTCTGCTCCTGGCGGCCTTGGGCGGGGCCCTGGGGGCTGGGGCCCGCTACGGCCTGAGCCTGCTCCCCTGGCGGGAGTGCTTTCCCTGGGGGACGCTGCTTACAAACTTTCTGGGGGCGGTGGCCATAGGGTTTCTCAGCGGGCTGCTCTCCCAAAAGCGGTTGGGAGAGGGCGGCAAGCTCTTCTGGCAGACAGGGGTCTGCGGGGGATTTACCACCTTCTCCACCTTCTCCCTGGAGGCGGTGACGCTGTGCCAGCAGGGCAGCTGGGCCAAGGCAGGGGCCTACGCCCTCCTGAGCCTGGCCCTCTGCGCGGCAGGCGTGGTGCTGGGCCAGGCCCTGAGCCGCCTGCTGGCAGGGGAGTGACAGGGGGCGGGGCGAACAGCCTTGCGGTTTCTCTGTTATTGTGATATGATAGAGTTGTAAGAGCTGTGCTCTGTGTCTGAGAAAAGGGGGACTGCCTATGGAAGAATTGGTGAGCATCGTCTTGGGGCTGGGAGCCCTGGCACTGCCGGTGGTGTGTCTCGTCCGCGGGGGCAAGCCTTCCCGCTATGCTGCGGGGAGTTTTCTTCTGTGGGGTTTGGCGCTGCTGGCGCAGCTGGCCATTTTGGGCGTTCACGCCCAGCTGGAACACGCCGCCACACTGTACGACACCGCCTGGCCCCGGTTTCTGGCGGCAGCGCTGCTGCTGTGCGCTGTTGCCGCGGTCAACGGCCTTTCCTTCTGGAAGGGAAAACAGCGGGAGTGAGCGAAAAACAAAAACGGCCTGCCGTCCTGGGAAAAGGGCGGCGGGCCGGTTTTTTTATGGGGCG
>DXDU01000033.1 GCA_019115285.1 Candidatus Acutalibacter pullistercoris | reverse complement strand
GTCCACCTGCCCCTAATCATGGGCAAGAACGAGGACGGCTCCGTCTCCAAGCTCTCCAAGCGCCACGGCTCCACCAGCTTCGAGGGCTTGGTCCAGGAGGGCTACCTGCCGGAGGTGATCGTCAACTACATCGCCCTGCTGGGCTGGGCCCCCAAGGACAACCAGGAGATCTTCTCCCTGGAGGAGCTGGTAAAAGCCTTCTCCATCGACGGCATCAGCAAGTCTCCCGCCGTGTTCGACTACGACAAGCTCAACTGGTTCAACGCCGAGTACATCAAGGCCATGGAGGAGCCCGCCTTTACCGCCCACGCCATGCCCTATTACAAAGAGGTGTTCGGGGAGCAGGAAAAGCCCTGGGAGGTGCTCTACTCCATCCTTCCCGCCCGAATCACCAAGTTTAACGAGATCCCCGGGCTGCTCCACTTTTTGAAGGAGCTGCCCGACTACCCGGCGGACTTCTTCGTGAACAAGAAGAGCAAGACCAATTTGGAAAACTCTCCCCAGATGCTGCAGGCGGCTATCCCCGTGCTGGAGGCCTTGCCCCAGTGGAACGTCACCGCCATTCACGACGCCATGATCGCCCTGGCGGGAGAGCTGGGCGTGAAGAACGGCACCCTGCTGTGGCCGGTGCGCATCGCCGCGGCGGGCACCCTGGTCACCCCCGGCGGCGCCATGGAGATTCTGACTCTCCTGGGCCGGGAGGAGGCCCTGCGCCGGCTGCGGCTTGGCCTGCAGAAGCTGGCGGTTTGATTTGGTAATCACAAGGCCGCAGGCGTGCGGGGAACGTATCTGGATCGCGCGGCCAATTTTTCCCCAGGCAGTCTAAAAACGACGCAGGAAAGCCGGCGCTTTTCAAGGAGGTTTTGGGCTGTATGGGGGAAAAGCTGGAAGCGAGGCATATACGAAGCCCCAGGCGTGCCCTGTACGGTGCGGCCTTGCAACGTAATCCCTTAGAAAGGAACCGTGAAAACAATGAGTGACAAGATCAACTACGACGCCATCCCGTCCACCAACTTCATCGACGACTTCGTCAAAGAGGACATGGCTCCCGGCGGCCGCACCGAGGGGCTGCAGGTCCACACCCGTTTCCCACCCGAGCCCAACGGCTACCTGCACATCGGCCACGCCAAGGCCATCTACATCGACTTTGGCACCGCGGAGCGCTTTGGGGGCATCTGCAACCTGCGCATGGACGACACCAACCCGGTGAAGGAAGACGTGGAGTACGTGGACGCCATTAAAGAGGATATCCACTGGCTGGGCTACGACTGGGACGACCGGTTCTACTACGCCTCCGACTACTTTGAGGCCATGTACCAGGGCGCCGAGGAGCTGATCGAAAAGGGCTTGGCTTACGTGTGCGAGCTGACCCCCGAGCAGATGAAGGAGATGCGGGGAGACCTGACCCACCCCGCCCAGAGCCCCTACCGGGACCGCCCCAAAGAGGAGAGCCTGGACCTGTTCCGCCGGATGCGGGCCGGGGAGTTCGAGAACGGCCGGTACACCCTGCGGGCCAAGATCGACCTGGCCTCCGGCAACTTCAATATGAGAGACCCGGTGATCTACCGGATCAACCACACCAGCCACCACCGCACCGGGGACAAGTGGTGCATCTACCCCATGTACGACTACGCCCACCCCTTCGAGGACGCCATGGAGTGCATCACCCACTCCCTGTGCTCCCTGGAGTTTGAGGACCACCGGCCCTTCTACGACTGGGTCATCCAGAACGTCACCCTGCCCAGTAAGCCCCGGCAGATTGAGTTTGCCCGGCTTGGCATCAACAACACGGTGATGAGCAAGCGGAAGCTCCGGGCCCTGGTGGAGGGCGGCTACGTGGCCGGCTGGGACGACCCCCGGATGCCCACCATCTGCGGCCTGCGCCGCCGGGGCTACACCCCCGCCTCCATCCGGAACTTCAGCGAGAGAAACGGCGTGTCCAAGGTGAACTCCACCGTGGAGTACGCCTTCCTGGAGTACTGCCTGCGGGAAGACCTGAACCTCAACGCCCGCCGGGCCATGGCCGTGCTGGACCCGGTGATGCTCACCATCGAGAACTACCCCGAGGACAAGACCGAGACCTTCTCGGTGGAAAATAACCCCAACAAGCCCGAGGACGGGGAGCGGCAGGTGACCTTCTCCAAGCACCTGTATGTGGAGCGGGAGGACTTTTTGGAGACCCCCGTGCCCAAGTACAAGCGGCTCTATCCCGACGGCCCCGAGTGCCGTCTGAAGGGGGCTTACCTCATCCGCTGCACCGGCTGCGTGAAGGACGAGACCGGCCGGGTGGTGGAGATCCTGGCCACCTACGACCCGGAGAGCTCCGGGGGCAACCCCGCCGACGGCCGGAAGGTGAAGGGGGCCACCATCCACTGGGTCAACGCCGCCGACGCCCTGGACGCGGAAGTGCGGCTGTACGACAACCTGTTCACCGTGGCAAACCCCGAGGAGGGCAACTTCCTGGACTACCTGAACCCCGACTCCCTGAAGGTCCTCACCGGCTGCAAGGTGGAGAAGTCCCTGGGAGAGGCAAAGCCCGGGGAGAGCTTCCAGTTCCTGCGGCAGGGCTACTTCTGCGCCGACAACAAGGACTCCCAGCCGGGACACCTGGTGTTCAACCGTTCTGTAAAGCTCAAGGACAGCTTTAAGCCGGCGTGACGCTGGGCCCACTTCCCGGGGGACGGCCTTTCAGGCGCTTTGCCCGGGGCCCTGCCAGCACGCTGCCCGCGATGGTTTCCCCTGCGAAAGGGGAGACCGGCAAGCATCTCAGCGTGACGCTGGGCCCACTCCCCGGGACGCGGGGACCGCGGCGAATTTGACCGATGTTTTTCGGAAAGAGGTTTTATCCATGAAGATCACCTATTTGGGCACCGCCGCTTCCGAGGGGCTGCCCGCTCCCTTTTGCACCTGCGAGGTGTGCCGTCGGGCCCGGGAGGCCGGGGGCAAAAGCGTGCGCACCCGCTCTCAGGCGTTGGTGGACGAGAGCCTGCTCATCGATTTCCCCCCGGATACCTACCTGCACTGGCTGCGCACTCCCTTTGACTTTCTCAAAGTCACCGACCTGCTGGTGACCCACTCCCACATGGACCACTGGTACCCCGACGACGTGCAGAGCGTGGTGCCCCCCTACGGCCACCACGACCCCAGCTACACCCTGACCCTCCACGGCAACGAGAGGGTGATTCAGATGCTGGAGGAGGGCATGGCCCGGGAGGAGCCTCAGATCCTGGAGACCGTGCCCCGGAAGGTGGCCAAGGCCTTCGAGACCTTTACCGCCGGAGACTACCAGGTGACCCCCCTGCCGGCGGACCACTGCTACACGGAGAAGGCGCTGTTCTACCTGATCGAGAAGGGGGACAAGGCCTTGCTCTACGCCCACGACACCGGGTATTTCCTGGACCCGGTGTGGGAGTACCTGGCCTCCCGGAAGGACCTGCGCCTGGGCCTGGTGAGCCTGGACTGCACCCACGGCTGGGACGAGAACCGCCAGAACCACATGGGCTTTACGGTGGACGCCCAGGTCCGGGACCGGCTGGTGGAGCTGGGCCGGGGGGACGGGGACACCCTGTTCGTGTGCAACCACTTCTCCCACAACGGGGGCGGCACCTACGAGGAACAGGCCGCCCGGGCCAAAGAGCTGGGCCTGCTGGTCAGCTACGACGGCCTGACCCTGGAATTCTGATCTCATTGACTTCGAAAGCCGCCTGGACGACCGGGCGGCTTTTTGCTGCCTCTATTGTCACCAAGGCGGGAGCGGGCGTGTTGACAATCCCCCCGCGCCGTGGTAGGCTTTGGGAGAGAGAAAGGGGGAGGCGCCGTGAAACTGTGGGAACAGGTGCTGGACTGCCTGGAACACACCCAGGGGGACTTGTCCGGCCAGGAGCTGGCCCAGCGGCTGGGCGTCAGCCGGAATGGGGTCTGGCGGGCGGTGAACAAATTGAAGTCCATGGGATATGAGATTGAGGCGGGGACCAACCGGGGCTACCGGCTGGTCTCCGGCAGCGATGTGCTCAGCCCGGAGAACATCCGGCGGCAGCTGGGGGAGCTGGGAAGCTCCATCGCCCTGGAGGTCCGGGACAGCGTGGACTCCACCAACACCCTGGTCAAACACCTGGCGGAACAGGGGGGCCGGGAGGGCATGGTGGTCATCGCCCAGCACCAGACCGCCGGGAAAGGCCGGCTGGGCCGGTCCTTCTACTCCCCCAAGGGCACGGGGCTGTATCTCAGCATCCTGCTGCGGCCTAAATTCTCCGCCCAGGAGGCTTTGTCCATCACCACGGCGGCGGCGGTGGCGGTGGCGGAAGCGGTGGACCAAGTCACCGGGAAAGAGGGGGGAGAGGCCAAGATCAAGTGGGTCAACGACGTGTACTACCAGTACCGCAAGGTCTGCGGCATCCTGACCGAGGCCTCCATCGACTTTGAGACCGGGGGCCCGCACTACGCCGTGCTGGGCATCGGGGTGAACCTGACCCTGCCTTCCGGGGGCTTCGGGCCGGACATCGCCCCGGTGGCGGGGGCCCTCTTTCCCCAGGCCCCGGCCCCCGGCACCAAGACGGAGCTGGCCGCGGCTATCCTCTCCGGGTTTTTCCGGTACTATCAGGACTTGCCCCAGCGCAGCTACATGAAAGAGTACCAGCGCCGGTCCCTGCTCACCGGGGTGGAGATCACCTTCCAGGAGGGGGAGGATTTGCGGGAGGGGCTGGTCACCGGGGTGGACGACCAGGCCAGGCTCCTGGTGCGGCTGCCCGGGGGAGAGACCAAAGTTTTCTCCGCGGGAGAGGTGAACATCAAAAAGGACTTTTTGGCCAGGATGCGGGGGGAGGACCTATGAGACTTGTTTGGAGATCGAGGCTGCACAGGGACCTGGCGGCCGCGGTGTTCGCCGCCCTGCTGGCGGTGCTCTCCCAGATCGCCCTCCCCATGCCCTGGGGCATCCCCATCACCCTGCAGACCTTCGCCGTGGCGTTGTGCGGCTACGTGCTGGGGCCGGCCCTGGGCCCTGTGGCGGTGGGGGTGTACCTGGCCCTGGGGGCGGTGGGCCTGCCGGTGTTTTCCGGCTTTGCCGGGGGCGCCGCCTCCCTGCTAAACGTCACCGGCGGCTTTTTGTGGGGGTTCCTGCCCATGGCCCTGCTCTGCGGCCTGGGGTCCCGCCGGGGGAAGCTCCCCGCCCTTTTGCTGGGGCTGTGCGGCCTTGTGGTGTGCCACGGCTGGGGAGTGGTTCAGTTCGCCCTGGTGCAGTCCCTGCCCCTGTGGACAGCCTTCCTCACCGCCTCGGCCCCGTACCTGGTGAAGGACCTGGTGTCCCTGGCAGCCGCCTACGCCGCCGCCCGGGCAGTGGTGAAGGCCCTGGGCAAAGCCAAGCTGGGGGAGACACTGTAACCTTTGGGAGCGTGGCATTCCCGCTCCCCTTATAACGCGAGAGAGAAGAGGCTTCCCATGGGGGAGGCCTCCTTTTTTCGTTGTGGGAAACGGGGGGAAGCGGTGCAGGAGGCTGTGTTTGCTGGGTGTTTTGCTGGGGAAGGGCGTTTTTCCCCGGAGGAAGGAGAGTTTTTTGAAAATCCTCTTGCGTTCCCCCGCGGAATAGTTTAAAATAGGTTCGTAGAACTGTAGAAAAAACCGGGAGAAGTTTCGAAATTTCTGGGAACTTACCCAGGCTTTTCCCTAGATTTCCTGGGGTTTTACAGGGCTCGTCAAAATGCACAAATCTTATCGATATTGCACTATCGAAATCGGACCACTGCCAGTTTACTTTCGGAAAGGTCAATGTTAAAATATTATCAAAGTGAGGAGGGGAGGGAAAAGAACATGCCGAGCCGATGTGTATCGAAGCAGACCTTGCAGCGGCTGCCCACGTATCTCAGTTTTTTGAGGACCCGCTCTGGGGAGGCTTCCAAATACGTCTCGGCCACGGCCATCGCGGACGCTCTTGGCATGAACCAAGTGGTGGTCCGGAAAGACCTTGCTTCCATCAGCACCTCCGGCAGGCCCAAGGTGGGCTACGTCCGGGAGGACCTGATCCAGGAGCTGGAGCGCTTTCTGGGCTATGACAACGCCGACGACGCCATTTTGGTGGGCGCGGGAAAACTGGGGAGGGCGCTGCTCTCCTTCGACGGGTTTCCCCAATACGGCCTGAACATCCTGGCGGCGTTCGACACGGACCCGGCCGCGGCTAATACCAGAGTGGGGGATAAGATGGTGCTCCCCCTGGAGAAGCTGCCGGATCTCTGCCGGCGCACCAAAGTGCGTATCGGCATCATCACAGTGCCGGGAGAGCACGCCCAGCAGGTGTGCGACCTTTTGATCCAAAGCGGGATTCTGGCCATCTGGAATTTCGCCAACGTTCATCTGGAAGTCCCCCCGGGGATCTTGGTCCAGAATGAGAACATGGCAGTTTCTCTCGCCATTCTTTCCAACCACTTGAAGGAACGATTCAGCACAAAATAAAGTGAAAAGGATGGATCATTTCATGGAAACAAAAATGAACTTCGAGATCGTGGAGAACGTGGAAACGTTTGAGAAGATGCTTGCCCGTGTGCGGGAAGCCCAGAAGATCTACGCCAGCTACACCCAGGAGCAGGTGGACAAGATCTTCCGCGCCGCCGCCATGGCCGCCAACCTCCAGCGTATCCCCCTGGCCAAGATGGCCGTGGAGGAGACCGGCATGGGCGTGGTGGAAGACAAGGTCATCAAGAACCACTACGCGGCTGAGTATATCTACAACGCCTACAAGAACACCAAGACCTGCGGTGTCATCGAGGAGGACAAGGCCTACGGCATCAAGAAGATCGCCGAGCCCATCGGCGTCATCGCCGCTGTCATCCCCACCACCAACCCCACCTCCACCGCCATCTTCAAGACCCTTATCGCCCTGAAGACCCGCAACGGCATCATCATCAGCCCCCATCCCCGCGCCAAGAAGTGCACCATCGAGGCTGCCAAGGTGGTCCTGAACGCCGCCGTGAAGGCCGGCGCTCCCGAGGGCCTGTTCGGCTGGATCGACATGCCCAGCCTGGAGCTGACCAACACCCTGATGCGGGAAGCTGACATCATCCTGGCCACCGGCGGCCCCGGTATGGTGAAGGCCGCTTACTCCTCCGGCACTCCCGCCCTGGGCGTGGGCGCCGGCAACACCCCTGCCATCATCGACGACACCGCCGACGTGACTCTGGCCGTCAACTCCATCATCCACTCCAAGACCTTCGACAACGGCATGATCTGCGCCTCCGAGCAGTCTGTCATCGTGCTGGACAAGGTCTACAAGGCTGTGAAGGACGAGTTCAAGAAGCGCGGCTGCTACTTCCTCAACAAGGAAGAGACTGAGAAGGTCCGCAAGACCATCATCATCAACGGCGCCCTGAACGCCAAGATCGTCGGCCAGAAGGCCCACACCATCGCCAAGCTGGCTGGGGTGGACGTGCCCGAGGCCACCAAGATCATCATCGGCGAAGTGGAGAGCGTGGACATCTCTGAGGAGTTCGCCCACGAGAAGCTGTCTCCCGTGCTGGCCATGTACAAGGCCAAGACCTTCGACGAGGCCATCGAGAAGGCCGAACACCTCATCGCCGACGGCGGCTACGGCCACACCTCCTCTCTGTACGTGAACGTGGCGGAGAAGGAGAAGCTCGCCAAGCACCAGGCTGCCATGAAGACCTGCCGTATCCTGGTGAACACTCCCTCCTCCCAGGGCGGTATCGGCGACCTCTACAACTTCAAGCTGGCTCCCTCCCTCACCCTGGGCTGCGGTTCCTGGGGCGGCAACTCCGTCTCTGAGAACGTGGGCGTCAAGCATCTGATCAACATCAAGACCGTTGCCGAGAGGAGAGAGAACATGCTGTGGTTCAGAACGCCTGAGAAGGTGTATTTCAAGAAGGGCTGCATGCCCGTTGCTCTGGACGAGCTGAAGACCGAGTACAACCGCAAGAAAGCGTTTATCGTCACCGACTCTTTCCTGTTCAAGAGCGGCTTTACCAAGAACGTCACCGACAAGCTGGACGAGCTGGGCATTCAGTACGCCTGCTTCTACGACGTGGCTCCCGATCCGACCCTGGGCTGCGCCATGGAAGGCGTCAAGCAGATCCGGGAC
The DNA here is from genome assembly GCA_019115285.1 of Candidatus Acutalibacter pullistercoris. Lineage (GTDB taxonomy): Bacteria > Bacillota > Clostridia > Oscillospirales > Acutalibacteraceae > Acutalibacter > Acutalibacter pullistercoris. The sequence goes on along the minus strand of DXDU01000033.1, from coordinate 2,611 downwards.
TTCGAGCCTGACGTGATCATCGCCCTGGGCGGCGGCTCTCCCATGGACGCTGCCAAGGTCATGTGGGTGCTGTACGAGCATCCCGACGCCGACTTCGTCTCCATGAGCATGGACTTCATGGATATCCGCAAGCGTATCTACAAGTTCCCCAAGATGGGCGAGAAGGCCATGATGGTGGCCATCCCCACCTCCTCCGGTACCGGCTCCGAAGTGACTCCCTTCGCCATCATCACCGATGAGAAGACCGGCACCAAGTGGCCTCTGGCTGACTACGAGCTGCTGCCCACCATGGCGATCGTGGACGCCGACAACATGATGACCCAGCCCAAGGGCCTGACTTCCGCCTCCGGTATCGACGTGATGACCCACGCCATCGAGGCCTATGTGTCCATCATGGCCACTCCCTTCACCGACGGCCTGGCCCTGAAGGCCATCAAGGCTGTGTTCGATTACCTGCCCTCCGCCTACGAGAACGGCGCCAACGATCCCTACGCCCGCGAGCGCATGGCCGAGGCCTCCTGCATGGCTGGTATGGCCTTCGCCAACGCCTTCCTGGGTGTGAACCACTCCATGGCTCACAAGCTGGGCGCTTACCATCACCTGCCCCACGGTGTGGCCAACGCCCTGATTCTCACCGACGTCATCCGCTACAACGCCGCGGAAGTTCCCACCAAGATGGGCACCTTCTCCCAGTACCAGTACCCCCACGCCAAAGAGCGCTATGTGGAGGCTGCCAAGTTCTGCGGCATCCAGGGCAAGAACGACGACGAGATCTTTGAAAACTTCATCAAGGCTCTGGAAGATCTGAAGGAGAAGATCGGCATCAAGAAGACCATCAAGGACTACGGCGTGGACGAGAAGTACTTCCTGGATACCCTGGACGAGATGGTGGAGAATGCCTTTAACGACCAGTGCACTGGCGCCAACCCCAGATATCCCCTGATGAGCGAGATCAAAGAAATCTACCTGAAGTGCTACTACGGCAAGTAAGGAAACGGAGGAGTTTAAACCATGAAACTGGAAAAGGTAATCGCTGTCAGAAATTCCAAGACCATTTACCGGGATGGAGACTACGTGATCAAGCTCTTCGACGAGGGCTACTCCAAGTCTGACATCCTCAACGAGGCCCTGAACATTGCCCGTGTGGAAGAGACCGGCCTGCCCATCCCCGCCCTGGAAGAGGTCACCAAGATCGACGGCAAGTGGGCAATCGTCACCGACTATGCCCCCGGCAAGACCCTGGCTCAGCTGATGGCTGAGAACCCCCAGAAGAAGGATGAGTACCTGGAGAAGTTCGTGGACATCCAGATCGAGGTCCAGTCCAAGACCAGCCCCCTGCTCACCCGGCTGAAGGAGAAGATGAAGCGGAAGATCGCCCAGACCGGTCTGGACGCCACCACCCGCTACGAGCTGGATTCCCGCCTGGCCTCCATGCCCAACCACAATAAGCTGTGCCACGGCGACTTCAACCCCACCAACGTGATCATCAGCCCCGATGGGGAGAGCTACTCCATCCTGGACTGGTCCCACGTGACCCAGGGCAACGCCAGCGCCGACGCCGCCCGGACCTACCTGCTGTTCTGGCTGGCCGGCGACATCGACGCCGCCGAGAAGTATATGGACCTGTTCTGCAAGAAGACCGACACTGCCAAGCAGTACGTGCAGAAGTGGCTGCCCATCGTGGCCGCCTCCCAGTCCGTCAAGGGCAAGCCCGAGGAGCGGGAGTTCCTGATGAGCTGGGTCAACGTGGTGGAGTACGAATAAGCCGCGTTTCGATGAAACCATGGATAGAGCCCCCGGCCTCGCCTGAGCGCGGGGCGGGGAGGGCTCTTCTAAAAAAAGCATAACGCATTTCCAGGAGGAATGGATCATGAAATGTACAATTTGCATCGGCAGTTCCTGCCACCTGAAGGGCTCCCGCCAGATCGTTGAGGAGCTGCAGTACCTGGTGAAGGAAAACCATCTGGAGGACAAGGTGGAGCTGGGCGGCACGTTCTGCATGGGCAACTGTGTCAACGGCGTCAACGTCACCGTGGACGACAAGCTGTTCTCCGTCTCTCCCGAGACCACCAAAGATTTCTTTGAAAAAGAGATCCTGGCCAAGGTAAAATAATCCCATTTTGCGCAGGGCTCCATCAGTGGTTTACCATTGATGGAGTTCGCCGTAAAAGCCATTATTTTGTTTGAAAGAAAGGTCGGTCCCATGGCAGAATATCTGAAACTGAAAAAATCGAACTGCGTAAACTGCTACAAGTGCATCCGCCACTGCCCTGTCAAGTCCATCAAGTACTCCACGGGCCAGGCCCAGATCGTCAGCGACGAGTGCATCCTGTGCGGCCAGTGCTTTGTGGTATGTCCCCAGAACGCCAAGGAGATCCGCAACGACGTGCCCAGCGCCATCGAGCTCATCAAGCGGGGGCCGGTGTATGCCAGCGTGGCGCCCTCCTTTGTGGCTAACTACCCGGGGGCCACCATCTCCACCATGGAAAAGGCCCTGAAGCAGCTGGGCTTTGCCGGGGTGGAGGAGACCGCCATCGGCGCCGCCATTGTGAAGAAAGAGTACGAGCGCATCATCGCCGAGGGCAAGCAGGAGGTCATCATCTCCACCTGC
>DXDU01000032.1 GCA_019115285.1 Candidatus Acutalibacter pullistercoris | reverse complement strand
GTCATCGCTTTAGCGATGACGGAGGGGGTGCCCTTAAGGGGGTTCGCAAAGGGGTCGCTGCGTGCCGGTGGCACGCGTCCAGCGACCGACCGAGCCGGCAGGCGAGACCAGGGGGTGGGCTTCTCAAAACTGTGGAAGACCCGCCCAAAATCCCGGCGGGCGAAGCCCAGAGGGATTTTCCTGCCCCGCGGCGGCAGCCGCCGGCCTATCGCCCTGCGGGCGCGTGCGGCCGCCGCCCCTGGCTTGGCTCTATCGCGGCTGCGCCGCTCTTTAAGGCCGCGAGACGCTGTCTCGCGCTCTGCAAGCTTTTTGTAAAAAGCTTGACCAAAAACTTTTAATTTCCCGCTGCCGCCGGGCGGCGGTCACTCCAATGCCAGCAGCAGGGCGTTGGAGACCAGAAACCCTTCTGGGGTGAAGGCCACCCGGCCTTTCTCCACCCGCAGCAGCTGGGGCGGCAGCCCCCTGGCCTTTTCCCGCAGTTGGTCGAACAGCGCCCCGCCCTGTTCCCCGAACCGGGACAGGCAGTCCTCCCTGCAAAGCCCTCTGGTCAGCCGCAGGTTGAGCATGGCAAACTCCCCGAAGTCCCCGCCCGGGCCGTCCTCCGCCGGGGGCTTCCCGGCGAGAAACCCGGCCAGGTCCCGGGGGTAGAAAAACCGCCGGCCCTCTAAAAAGGAGTGGGCCCCCGGCCCCAGGCCCAGGTACTCCTCCCCCCGCCAGTACAGCAGGTTGTGGCGGCTCTCTCGCCCGGGCTTCGCGAAGTTGCTGATCTCGTACTGCCCGTAGCCCCGCTTTCCCAGCTCCTCCACGGCGAACAAGTACTGCTCCGCGGCCTCGTCCTCATCGGGGACTTCCACTCCCCGCCGGGCGAAGGGGGTACCAGGCTCCACCTTTAAGAGGTACGAGGAGATGTGCTCCACCCCCAGGGAGGCGGCAAAATCGATGGACCGGGATAGCTTCTCCCGGGACCCTCCCGGCAGGCCCAGCATCAGGTCCAGGGAGATGTTCTCAAATCCCGCGGCCCGGGCGTCCGCCACGGCTTTGGCCGCTTGTTCCGGGGAGTGGGCCCGGCCCAGCAGGCGCAGTTCCTCCGGGTTTGCGGACTGCAGGCCCATGGACAGCCGGTTGAACCCGGCTTCCCGCGCCTCTTGGAAAAAGGTCCGGTCCACCTGGGTGGGGTTGGCCTCCAGGGTGACCTCCGCCCCGGGGGCCAGGGAGAAGCCCTCCCTTACCCCCTGGAAAATAGAACGCAAGCGCTCCGCCCCCAGCAGGCTGGGGGTGCCGCCGCCGAAGTACACGGTGCTCACTTCCCGGCCCCGGAGCTTCTCCCCCCAAGGGGCCAGGGCCGCCAGCACCGCGGCCGCGTACTCGTCCATCTGGCTTTGTGAATCGGGCAGGGAATAGAAGTCGCAGTAGGGGCACTTGCCGTGGCAGAAGGGCACGTGAAAGTACAAACCCAGCAAAAAATCACCACCAAAGGAAACGTTTTTCCCGGCTTTTTGCGAAAGACCGGCCCACTGAACAAGAACCGCTTTTATCTCGCAAAACCGGGGTTCTCGCGGCCCGGCACGATCCACCCACCGAACCGGCCCGGGAAAAACGCCCTTAAAAACACGGTTAGCGAACGAAGTAAGCGGATAGGGTTTTTCCTGTCCTGCCCGCGCGAGTTTCGCTTTGCGAAACTCGACCGAGTAAGTCGAGCAACGCGAGACTTGACTCTTGGTCACAGACTACTCATCCAGCTTCAGCACGGACATGAAGGCCTCCTGGGGCACTTCCACGGTGCCCAGCTGGCGCATGCGCTTCTTGCCCTCTTTCTGCTTTTCCAAGAGCTTCTTCTTTCTTGTGATGTCGCCGCCGTAGCACTTGGCCAGCACGTCTTTGCGCAGGGCTTTCACCGTCTCCCGGGCGATGATCTTCCCGCCGATGCAGGCCTGGATGGGCACCTCGAACAGCTGGCGGGGAATCTTCTCCTTCAGCTTCTCCGCCATCTTCCTGGCCCGGGGGTAGGCCTTGTCCGCGTGGATGATAAAGCTCAATGCGTCCACGATCTCCCCGTTGAGCATGATGTCCAGCTTCACCAGCTTGCTGGGCTGGTAGCCCATAAGCTCGTAGTCGAAACTGGCGTAGCCCCGGGTGCGGGACTTTAAGGCGTCGAAAAAGTCGTAGACAATCTCGTTTAAGGGCAGCTCGTAGTGGATGTCCACCCGGTCGGTGTCCAGGTACTTCATGTCCTTGAACACCCCCCGGCGCTCCTGGCACAGGTCCATAATGTTCCCCACGTACTCCGAGGGGGAGTAGATATGGGCGTTGCAGATGGGCTCCTCGGCGCTTTGGATCAGGGTGGGGTCCGGGTAGTTGGTGGGGTTGTCGATGGTGATCACGCTGCCGTCGGTGAGGGTCAGCTTGTACACCACGCTGGGGGCGGTGGTGATCAGGTCCAGGTCGTACTCCCGCTCCAAGCGCTCCTGGATGATCTCCATGTGCAGCAGGCCCAAAAAGCCGCAGCGAAAGCCAAAGCCCAGGGCCACAGAGGTCTCCGGCTCGAAGGTGAGGGAGGCGTCGTTTAATTGCAGTTTTTCCAAAGCGTCCCGCAAATCGGTGTAGTGGGCGCCGTCGGCGGGGTAGATGCCGCAGAACACCATGGGCTGCACCGCCCGGTAGCCCTCCAAGGGTTCGGCGGCGGGGCGGTCCTTTAAGGTGACGGTGTCGCCCACCCGGGCCTGGCGCACGTCCTTGATGGAGGCGG
>DXDU01000004.1 GCA_019115285.1 Candidatus Acutalibacter pullistercoris | reverse complement strand
CCCGCTTGCACTTTTTTGCGGGATGTGCTATAGTAACCCTGTTGCAGGCCCCCGCGACTGACGGGCAAGGTGGGATACCACCGGGGAGCGGGGAACGCCGGAAATGCCGACCGTCTGGGCAGTGCCAGTATTTGGCGCTGCCCTTTTTGCAGTCTACTTTTTGAAAATGGAGGAAATCGTCATGACCTATGAAGAGGCATTGGACAATGTATATGGCCGGCTGGTGCTGGGGATGAAACCCGGCTTGGAACGCATCCAGGCGCTGTTGGATCGGATGGGGCGGCCCCAGGACAAGTTGCGCTTTGTCCATGTTGCGGGGACCAATGGGAAGGGCACCTGCACCACCCTGACGGCCAATGTTTTAAAGGAGTGCGGCCTGCGTGTGGGGCTCTATATTTCCCCCTTTGTGTTGGAATTCCGGGAGCGTTTCCAAATAAACGGGGAGATGATCCCCAAAGAAGAACTGATAGAGGAAGTGGAATTCCTGGCGCCCATTGCTGATGAATTTGAAAAAAACGGCGACCAGGTGACAGAGTTTGAATTCATCACCGCCCTTGCCCTTCACTGGTTTGCCCGGAAAGAGTGCGACATCGTGGTGCTGGAAGTAGGTATGGGCGGGCGTTTTGACGCCACAAACGTTATTCCTGTTCCTGAAGTGGCGGCGATTATGTCAATCTCTTTTGATCACACTGCCATCCTGGGCAATACCCTTACAAAGATCGCCTTTGAAAAGGCGGGTATTGTCAAGGAGGGCGGCTGCCTGGTGCTCTACCCGGAGCAGGATCCGGAAGTAGTGGATGAGTTGCGCCAGATATGCAGGGAGCGCCATGCGGCGTTTTTCCAGCCGGATCTTTCTCAAGTGAAAGAAGTGGAATGTTCCATTGAAGGCACCACGTTCCAGGTGGACGGGCTCACCTTGCGGACGCCCTTTTTGGGGGAGCATCAGGTGAAAAATGCTGTTACGGCTTTAGAAGTGCTGCGGGTGCTAAAAGGCCGGGGATGGCCTGTAACGGAAGATGCGGTGAAGCGGGGCTTTTCCACAGCGTTTATCCCCGCCCGGATGGAGGTTATTTCCCGCGACCCCCTCTGCCTGCTGGACGGCGGCCATAACCCTGGATGCGCCATGGCCCTCCGGGGGGCGCTGGAGCAGTTTGTCCCCCAGAGGAAGGTGGCTGTTATGGGGATGATGGCCGATAAAGACAGCCACGAGGCCCTGCGGATTTTGGGGCCGCTGTTTTCCCACATTGTCACGGTGACACCGGAGGGCCTCCGGGCCCTTCCGGCAGAAAAGCTGGCACAGACGGCCGGGGAGTTCTGCCCCCAGGTGGTCCCCGCCCAGACCTGCGGGGAGGCCATCGCCCAGGCCATGAAGGACCTGGGGCCGGAGGACGCCCTCATCGTCTGCGGGTCCTTCTACCTGGCGGGGGAGATCCGGGAACAGCTGAAGGCCAAGCTGGAGAATTTGCGGTGGTGACAGGCTTCCCCAAAATACGCGGCAAAGCTTTTGTAGAATAAGTCCCGAAAGGGGCAGACAGGCTTTCGGAAAGGCGAGACCCTTTCCGGAAGCCTGTTTTTTTGCGGCGAGATCTTGCCCCGGGAAAGGACTTGATGTTTGCATGAATGTGGAACTGCGCTTTGAAGCGGGGGTGCTCACCGCCAGGCTGCTGGGGGAGATCGATCACCACAGCGCTGGTCAGATGCGGGAGCGCATCGACGAGGCCATGAAGCTCCAGCGGCCCAGCTGCCTGCGCCTGGACTTCTCCCAGGTGCCCTTTATGGACAGCTCTGGGGTGGGGCTGGTGCTGGGCCGGGTGCGGCTGTGCCGGTTCTGGAACGGCCGGGTGGTGCTGTGCGGGCTCTCTCCCCAGCTGAGCAAAATGGTGGAGCTCTCCGGCCTTTCCGGGGTGGCCTCCATCGAGAGGAGGGCCGGATGATGAAGCCGTTAAACCAGGTGCAGATCAGCTTCCCCTCCAACTCCGTCAACGAGGGCTTCGCCCGGGCGGCGGTGTCCGCCTTTCTGGCCCAGCTGGACCCCACCGTGGCGGACCTCTCCGATCTGAAGACCGCCGTCTCCGAGGCGGTGACCAACGCCATCCTCCACGGCTACCGGGACAGCCTGGGGACGGTGTACATAACGGTAAAGCTCTTCCCGGAGGGCAAGGCCGTGGTGCGGGTGCGGGACAAGGGCCGGGGCATCCCCGACGTGAAGCAGGCCATGGAGCCCCTGTTCACCACCGGCGGCGAGGAGCGGGCGGGGCTGGGCTTCGCGGTGATGAAAAGCTTCTGCGACAGCGTCCGGGTGACCTCCACCCCGGGAAAGGGCACCAGCGTCACCCTGACAAAGCGCTTTGAGACCCGGGGATGACATCCGCCCCGAGGACCACCTGGGGCTGGTGCGGCTGTGCGCCGGGCGGTTCCGGGGGAGAGGGGTGGAGTACGAGGACTTGTTCCAGGCCGGGTGCCTGGGGCTGTTGCAGGCGGCGGAGCGCTTCGACCAGGGCCGGGGGGTGAAGTTCTCCACCTACGCCGTGCCCCTGATCTTGGGGGAGATGCGCCGGCTCTTCCGGGAGGGGGGCGCGGTGCGGGTGTCCCGGGGCCTGCGGGACCTGGGCAGGAAAGTGCAGCGGGAGGCGGACCGGGCCCGGGAAGGGGGCCGGCCCGCCCCCTCTCTGGAGGAGCTGGCCCGGCGGCTGGGGGTCTCCCCGGAGCGGGCGGCCTTGGCATTGGGGGCCTTGCAGCCGCCCTTGTCCCTCACCGCCGGGGAGGAGGGGGAGACCTGGGAGATCCCGGTGGAGGCCCCGGAGGAGGGGATGACGGAACGGCTCACCCTGTACGGGGCCATGGAGCGCATGGACCCGGGGGACAGGGAGCTGCTGCGGCTGCGGTACTTTTTGGGAAAGACCCAGACCCAGACCGGGGAGGCCCTGGGCATGACCCAGGTGCAGGTCAGCCGCCGGGAGAAAAAGCTGCTCCTGCTCCTGCGACGCCTGATGGAGGGGTGAGATCTGTGACCAAATTGTCAATTTTTTCTCTCTGGGCTTGCGCCGGGGCGGCGAGGAGAGTATAATACAGCTATCAATACACTTTTCTCAACAAGGAGGGTACCATTATGGCATCCATTACGAAAGATACCATCATCGGAGACATCCTGGACCTGGACCAGACCACCGCCCCCTTCTTCCTGGAGATGGGCATGCACTGCCTGGGCTGCCCCTCCGCCCGGGGAGAGACCCTGGAGCAGGCTTGCGCCGTCCACGGGGTGGACCCGGAGGAGCTGGTGCGGAAGATCAACGAGCATCTGCAGAGCAAGTGATCGAAATAGCTGGGAGCCTCCTGCCGCACGACGCACCTTGCCGGGCGGCAGTTGGTTTTTACGGGGAGGAAGTATGAGACCACTGTTTACCCTGGGGCCCCGCCTGGCCCTGTGCGCCTCCCTGGTGCGGCCGGGGGCGGCCCTGATCGACGTGGGCACCGACCACGCCTACCTGCCCATCTGGCTGCTGCTGGGGGGGAAGGTCCCCCGGGCCTTGGGCCTGGACGTAAACCCCGGCCCCCTGGCCGCCGCCCGGCGCAACGGGGAGAAGTACGGGGTGGGGGAGAGGCTGTGGCTGCGGCTTTCCGACGGCCTGCGGGAAGCTGGCCCCCAGGAGGGCAGCGATATTGTCATGGCCGGCATGGGGGGCGAGCTGATCCTCCGGCTTGTGGGGGAGACCCCCTGGCTGCGGGACGGGGCAAAGCGGCTGGTGCTCCAGCCCATGAGCTCCGTGCCCCAGCTGCGGCTAGGCCTGCAGGAACTGGGCTTCGCCGTGCTGGAAGAGCAGGCGGTGGAGGACGGGGGGAAGATCTACTCCGCCTTTGCCGCCCAGTACCAGGGACAGATCCCGGACCCGGGACCCCTCTACCCCTACCTGGGAAAGCTCACCCCCGGGGCGCCCTGGGTGGACCGGTACGGGGAGAAGGTCCTGCGGGACCTGGAGAACCAGGCCCGGGGAGCGGGGCACCGGGGGGAGGAAGAGCGGGCCGCCGCCCTGGAGGAAGTCATCCTGGCCATTCGCCGGGAGTACCTGGGAGAGAAAGGAGACTGACCATGGTCCGAGTGTGCGATATCTACGACGTGATTCACGGGGCGGCGCCCTTTGACACCGCCCTGAGCTTTGACAATTCCGGCCTGCTCATCGGCGACGGGAACCAGGAGGTCACCCGGGTGCTGCTGGCTTTGGACATCACCCCCGCCGTGGTGGAGGAAGCTGCTGCCATGAACGCCAACCTGATCCTCTCCCACCACCCGGTGATCTTCCACCCGGTGAAGTCCCTGGGCCCCCAGGACGTGGCCTACCAGCTGGCCAGAAACGGCATTGCCGCCCTGTGCTGCCACACCAACCTGGACCTGTCCCCGGTGTGCGGGGTGAACGTGGCCCTGGGCAGCAAGCTGGGGCTGAAAAATGTCCGGCGGGAGGACGTGTTCGGGGAGGAGTGCGTGCTCTTCTCCGGGGAGCTGCCCGAGGCCCTGGCCCCGGAGGCCTTCGCCGCCCTGGTGAAGGAAAAGCTGGGCGCCCCCGCTGTAAAGTTCTCCCCCGGGGAGCGGGAGGTGCGGAAAGTGTTCTTCTGCTCCGGGGCCGGGGGCGAGTACCTGGGCCTGGCGGACTGCCGGGGGGCGGACGCCTACCTCACCGGGGAGATGAAGCACCACGAGGAGCTGGAGGCCGCCCGGTCCCGGCTGACGGTGGTGGCGGCAGGGCACTATCACACCGAGAAGGTGTTCGCCGAGTTTTTGGCCTCTTACCTGCGCAAGCGCATCCCCGGCACGGCGTTTCTCCTGTCCCAGGGGGAGGCCCCTCCCATGGGGGCGCTGTAAAAGACCAACACGGAGAAAGGATCTAGGAAGCTATGGCATTGGACGGCTGTTTTCTGCGGCACATCAAAAAAGAGCTGGAGGAGAAGCTCCTGGGGGGCCGGGTGGACAAAATCCACCAGCCCAACCGGGAGGAGCTGGTGGTGGCCTTCCGCACCAGGGAGGCGGCCTTTAAGGTGCTGTTCTCCGCCCGGGCCAACTCCGCCCGGGTGCACTTTACCTCCATCCCTCTGGAAAACCCCAAGCAGCCGCCTATGCTGTGCATGCTGCTGCGGAAAAAACTCCAGGGGGCCAAGCTCACCGCCATCCGCCAGCCGGAGGCGGAGCGGCTGCTGCACTTCGACTTCGACACCATAAACGAGCTGGGGGACCACGTGACCCTCACCCTGACCATGGAGATCATGGGCCGGTACAGCAACATCATTCTAAGCGACGAGAACGGGAAGATCATCGACGCCTTAAAGCGGGTGGACGCAGAGATGAGCTCCCAGCGGCTGGTGCTGCCGGGGCTTTCTTACCAGCTGCCCCCGCCCCAGGACAAGCTCTGCCCCCTGACCACCCCCTCCCAGCGGGTGCTGGAGGCCTTTGACGCCCTGCCCCGGGACATGGAGCTCTCCAAGGGGTACCTGTCGGTGCTGCAGGGGGTGTCGCCCATCGTCTGCCGGGAGCTGGCCTACCAGGTGGGCCGGGGCCAGGAGCTGACGGTGAAGACTCTGTCGGAGGAGCAGCGCTTTCGGGCGGGGTTCTTCTACCAGCAGATGCGGGATACGGCCCAGGCTGTCTCCGGAGAGCCCTACATGGCGGTGAGCCCCCAGGGCAAGCCCATGGACTTCAGCTTTCTGGACATCCACCAGTACGGCTCCGCCGCGGTGGTGAAGCGCTGCGAGAGCTTCTCCCAGCTGCTGGACGACTTCTACCGGGAGCGGGACCAGATAGAGCGGATGCGGGTGCGGGAGGCGGACCTGCTGCGGCTGCTGACCACCCACTCCGAGCGGCTGGTGCGGAAGATCGCCGCCCAGCAGGGGGAGCTGGAACAGTGCGGGAAACGGGACGAGCTGCGGGTGGCAGGGGATCTGCTCTCCGCCAATTTGTACGCCATCCCCAAGGGGGCGGCCTTTGTGGACCTGCCCAACTTTTATGAGGAGGGGGAGCCCACCCTGCGGGTGAAGCTGGACCCGGCCCTGACCCCCAGCCAGAACGCCCAGAAGTACTACAAGGAGTACCGGAAGGCCAAGACCGCCGAGGAGAAATTAAACGAGCAGATCGCCCTGGCCCAGCGGGACCTGGAGTACCTGGACACGGTGCTGGACGCCCTGGCCCGGGCGGAGACGGAGCGGGACCTGTCGGAGATTCGGGGAGAGCTGCAGGAGCAGGGGTACCTGCGAAAGCTCCGGGGGAAAAAGGAAAAGCCCCCGGCGGTCAGCGCCCCCCTGAGCTTTACCACCTCCGACGGCTTTACGGTGCTGGTGGGCCGGAACAACCGGCAGAACGACCGGCTGACCATGAAGCTTTCTAACAACAACGACATCTGGTTCCACACCAAGAACATCCCAGGCTCCCACACGGTGCTGGTCACCGGGGGGCGCCAGCCCACAGAGACCGCCATGGAGGAGGCCGCCCTGCTGGCCGCCCGGCACAGCAAGGCCAAGGACTCCGCCCAGGTGCCTGTGGACTACACCCAGATCCGCCATGTGAGCAAGCCCCAGGGGGCCAAGCCCGGCATGGTGATCTACGTCAACTACAAGACCATGTACGTAAACCCCGCCCAGCAAGGCTAGGGCCCGTGGGGAGAGGGAAACAGGGAAAGGAGCGAGAGAGATGGAGCGTGTCTATCGGGGCATAGGAGCCTCTCCGGGCATTGGGATCGGCCGGGTGCTGATCTACCGGGAGCCGGAGCTGGCGGGATGGAGCGAGACCATCGAGGACACCGAGCGGGAGCTGGAGCGGTACCGGGCCGCCGTCCGGGAGTTCTCCGCCCGGGCGGAGGAGCGGGCCGAGGGCTTCGAGCTGGCGGTGGGCGCCCAGCAGGCGGAGATCCTCCGCAGCCAGGCGGCCATGTCCCTGGACCCGGTGCTGGCCGAGCGCATCGAGAAGAAGATCATCCTGGGCAAGCCCGCCGAGGCCGCCCTGGACGACGAGTGCCGGCGGTTCATCGAGTCCTTCGCCGCCTCCTCCGAGGAGGTGCTGCGGCTGCGGGCCGCCGACGTCCGGGACCTGCGGGACGGGCTGCTCCGCATCCTGCTGGGCCTGCCGGAGACGGACCTCTCCCACCTGCCCCCCAGCACGGTGCTCATCGCCGACGACCTGTCCCTGGCGGCGGTGTCCAGCCTAGACCCGGCCAACGTGGTGGGCATCGTCCTCAGCCACAGCGGCCAGGTGTCCCACTGCGCCATTCTGGCCCGGGCCCTGGAAATCCCGGCGGTGGTGGGCACCCCTGGCGTCTTCGAGGCCCTCTCCGGGGGAGAGGTGGCTGTGGTGGACGGCACCAAGGGGGAGGTCCACCTGGGGCTTTCCCCCAACAAGCTGGTGGGCTGGGGCCGGAACCGGGAACAGTTCAGGCTGCTTCGGGACTCCCTGCGGGAGTTCATCGGGAAGGAGACCCACACCGCCGAAGGCGTCCCCCTGTGCCTGGAGGCCAACATCGGCAGCGAGAACGACGTGCTCCGGGCCCAGGAGTACGGCATCGACGGGGTGGGCCTGTTCCGCACGGAGTTCATGTTCCAGTCCAGGGACTACTTCCCCACCGAGGAGGAGCAGTTCCAGGTGTACCAGCGCATCGCCCTGGCGCTGCAGGGCCGGCCCCTCACCCTGCGCACCCTGGACGCCGGGGGGGACAAGCTGCTGCCCTACCTCCACCACCCCCAGGAGGAGAACCCGGAGCTGGGCTGCCGGGGGATCCGGCTGTGCCTGCGGGAGGAGAGGATGTTCCGCACCCAGCTGCGGGCCATCCTGCGGGCCTCCGCCTTTGGGAACGTGCGGATGATGCTGCCGCTGATCACCAGCGTGGACGAACTGCGCCACGTGCGGGCCCTGGTGGCCCAGTGCCGGGAAGAGCTGGCCCGGGAGGGCCTGCCCTGCGGCAGGGACCTGCCCCTGGGGGTGATGATCGAGACCCCGGCGGCGGTGGTCATGGCCCGGCTGCTGGCCCGGGAGGCGGACTTCTTCAGCATAGGCACCAACGACCTGACCCAGTACGTCATGGCAGCCGACCGGAAGAACACCCAGGTGGCGGGGTACTACTCCCACTACGACCCGGCGGTGGTGCGCTCGGTGGAGCAGATCGCCCAGGCCGCCCGGGAGGGGGGCATCCCCGTGGCGGTGTGCGGCGAGGCGGCGGCGGACCCCCTCTACCTGCCCCTGCTGCTGTCCTTTGGCGTGCGGGAGCTCAGCGTGCTGCCGGCGGCGCTGCTGCCCACCCGGAAAGCCGTGTCCCGGTGGAGCCTGGAAGAGGCCCACGCCGTGGCCGCCCGGGCCCTGGAGCTGGAGACAGAGAACCAGGTGCGGGCCTGGCTGGAGGAAAACAAGAGACTGTAACCCCTGGGGCCGCCGGCAGGCGGTCCCTTTTTTGCGGGATTTGGCAAAAAATGGGGGAGAGGGCAGGGAGAATTCCTTTACAAGGGGAAACAGGCTTGCTATAATAATTTCCGGAAAAAATCGCAGGGGGTTTTGCAGGTGAGCAAACTGAAATTGCCGGACCATTTTCAAAAACGGGTGGGGATGACCACCGTGGGCGTGATCTTCTGCGCCATCGCCGTGGGGTTCTTCAAGTGCTCCAGCTTCGGGGTGGATCCCTTCCAGTGCTTCGCCCAGGGGGTGTGGGGCAGGTTCTTCGAGAGCTTTACCACCTACGGCGTCTACTACATGATCCTCAGCGCCATCATGCTGGTGATCGACCTGTTCATCGCCAGAAGCTACATGGGGGTGGCCACCCTGGTGAACATGTTCCTCACCGGGTACATCGTGGACTTCGCCGTGTGGGCCATCAACTCCGTCTGTCCCGATCCCAGCCTGCCCATGCGCATCGCTTTCCTGGCCATCGGGGTGCTGGTGATGTGCTTCGCCTCCTCTCTGTACATGACCTCCAACCTGGGCGTCTCCGTGTACGACGCCATCCCCATCGTCATCGCCAAAAACAGGAAGTGGCCCTTCCGGTTCGTGCGCATCGGCTGCGACCTGATCTGCGTGTGCATCGGCGCCCTGTCCGGCCTGCTGCCCGGGGTGGGCACCCTGATCACCGCCTTCTTCATGGGGCCCCTCATCGAGTTCTTCAACCACAGCTTCTCCGAGCCCTTCCTCTTCGGCAAAAAGGCCCAGGGGGAGAAGGAGACCGCCTGAGACAAAAAACAAGCCCGTTCCGGCCTTGCTTCCGGAGCGGGCTTTTTCTCTGCCTCTTTCCCAGAGCGGGAAAAAGCAAAAGACCTGGATCCCAGTGATCCAGGTCTTCGTTGGTGGAGTACAGGACTTCAAATCCGAACCGAAAGCCGCAGAAACGTCCGCCAACGACACTGTTTGGGTTCCGTTTTTGTAATTGTAGGTAAAAACCAGCCGGTCGTCAAATACATAGATGCTGTTGAGAAAAATATCGATGATCTGCCGCTGGTATTCCTTGTTGCTTGGGTCGCCATATTTGAACCGGCTGATCCATTTGATATTGTCAAGATTAGTTGACACATTTATTTCAAGGATATCACTGACTATGCTACCAGTTCCAAAGCCTCATAATACTGCCTGCGTTTTATCATGGGAGGAAGCCCGCCGTTGGCAGAGCAGATCCT
>DXDU01000031.1 GCA_019115285.1 Candidatus Acutalibacter pullistercoris | reverse complement strand
CGCCGGAGACGTTGGTGCCGCCCTGCTCGATGTGGGTGTCGTACTTCTGGGGGAACTGCTGGATGAACTCATCCGCCTGGGAGAGTTTGCAGGCCTCTTCCAGTTCCTCGTCGGTGGCGTTGGGGTTGCCCCAGCGCAGGTTCTCTTTGATGGTGCCGGAGAACAGCTCGTTCTTCTGCAGCACCACGGCCACCTGGTTGCGCAGGGTCTCCAGGTCGTAGTCCCGCACGTCCAGGCCGCCCACCTTCACGGCGCCCTCGGTGGCGTCGTACAGGCGGGGGATGAGCTGGATCAGGGTGGTTTTCGACGAGCCGGTGCCGCCCAGCACGCCGATGACCTCGCCGGACTTGATGTGCAGGTTGATGTCGGACAGGGCGTAGCGGCTGGCTTTTTTCGAGTACTTAAAGCTCACGTGGTCGAAATCGATGGAGCCGTCCTTTACCTCCATCACAGGGTGCTGGGGGTTCTGCAGGGTGCTCTCCTCGGTGAGCACCTCCATAATACGCTCGGCGGACTCCAGGGCCATGGTGATCATGACGAAGATCATGGAGAGCATCATCAGGCTCATCAGAATCTGGAAGGAGTAGGTGAGCAGGGAGCTCATCTGGCCCACGTCCAGGGCCAGGCCCTGGGTGGTGATGACGGTGTAGGAACCGAAGGACATGACGAAGATCATCACCACGTAGATGCAGAACTGCATCAGGGGGTTGTTGATGGCCAGGATCCGCTCGGCCCGGGTGAAGTCCTTCTGCACGTCCTCGGCGGCGTAGTCGAACTTCTTCTTCTCATAGTCCTCCCGGACGTAGGCCTTTACCACCCGCATGCCCCGGATGTTCTCCTGGATGGAGGCGTTCAGGTTGTCGTACTTGCGGAAGACCCGGCGGAACAGGGGCATGGTCTTCCGGGTGATGATGGTGAGGCCAATGCCTAGAATGGGCACGGTGACCAGGAAGATGAAGGCCATCTTCCCGCCCATGATAAAGCCCATGATGAAGGAGAAGATGAGCATCAGGGGGCTGCGGATGGCGCCCCGGATGATCATCATGTAGGCCATCTGCACGTTGGTCACGTCGGTGGTCAGCCGGGTGACCAGGCTGGACACGGAGAACTTGTCGATGTTCTCGAAGGAGTAGCCCTGGATCTTATAGAACATGTCCCGGCGCAGGTTGCGGGCAAAGCCGCAGCTGGCCTTGGCGCAGGTGGTGCCCGCCAGGGCGCCGAAGGCCAGGGACAGGCCGGCCATCACCACCAGCAGCCCGGCGTAGCCCAGCAGCCGGGGCATGGCGATGCCCGCCTTGATCTCGTTGACCAGGTTGGCGATGATGAAGGGGATGATGCACTCCATGATGGCCTCGCCCACAATGAAGATGAGACATAGGATGGAGGGGCGCTTGTATTCCCGCACGCACTTCCCCAGGGTTTTCAAGATTTGTACCATAGAAAAACCTGCCTTTCCAAAAGATCGCCGCCCCCGAACAGGGCGGCACGGCCTTCCTCTCCGGCCGGGTCTGTTAATGATTAGGTCACGAACTAATTGTACGGCAAAGTAAAATATTTTGCAAGGGGGAGAAGGGGGAAATCTCGGAAAAAATCCCCTTTATCCAAAGTCTTGGGCGGCAAATTGGAAAGTTTTTGGGCGACATGCCCGGGGCGTCTTGCGCCCTGTTCCCCGGCATGGTACAATAATAAGACACACATCGGCCGGGTCCCGGCCGGGAAAGGCGTGAAGCTTGCGATATGGAAGACCGGCAAAAGACAGAATTATTCGAATCCATGGCCATCCCCCGGGCGGTGATGAAGCTTGCCATCCCCACGGTGCTCAGCTCGCTGGTGATGGTGCTCTACAACCTGGCGGACACCTACTTTGTGGGGATGCTCAACAACGCGGTGGAGAACGCCGCCGTCACCCTGGCGGCCCCCCTGCTGCTGGCGTTCAATGCGGTGAACAACCTCTTCGGGGTGGGCTCCTCCAGCATGATGAGCCGGGCCCTGGGGAAGAAGGACTACGACACGGTGTACCGCAGCTCCGCCTTTGGGTTTTACTGCTCGGTGATCGCCGGGCTGCTGTTCTCCGGGGCCTACGTGGCCTTTCAGGTGCCCCTGCTGAACCTGCTGGGGGCCACCCCGGAGACCTTGGACGCCACCATCGGCTACGCCAAGTGGACGGTGGGCTTTGGGGCGGTGCCCTCCATTTTAAATGTGGTGCTGGCCTACTTCGTCCGGGCGGAGGGGTCCTCCATGCACGCCAGCATCGGCACCATGAGCGGGTGCTTCCTCAACATCCTCCTGGACCCTGTGTTCATCCTGCCCTGGGGGCTGCACATGGGCGCCGAGGGGGCGGGGCTTGCCACCTTCCTCTCCAACTGCGCGGCCTGCCTGTACTTCTTTATGCTGCTCTATGTCCGCCGGGGGCGCACCTATGTGTGCGTCAACCCCAAGATGTTCGGCTTTAAAAAGCACATTGTGGTGGGGGTGTGCGCCGTGGGCATCCCGGCGTCCATTCAGAATCTGTTAAACGTGACGGGCATGAGCGTGCTGAACAACTTCACCGCTTCCTTTGGCTCCGACGCCGTGGCGGCCATGGGCATCTCCCAGAAGATCAACTCCGTCACCTTCCAGATCGCCATGGGGGTGTCCCAGGGTGTCATGCCCCTGGTGAGCTACAACTACGCCAGCGGGGACGTGAAGCGCCTGAAGAAGGCCTTCTTCTTCACCGCCCGCATCGCCGTCGGCTTCCAGGTGCTCATGCTCATCGTCTACTTCCTGGGGGCGGACTTCTGGATCGGCCTGTTTATGCAGGACCAGCAGATTGTGGCCTACGGCGCCGCTTTCCTCCGGGGCTTCTGCCTGGCCCTGCCCTTCCTGGGGCTGGACTTCCTGGCGGTGGGGGTGTTCCAAGCCTGCGGTCTGGGAAAGAACGCCTTCGCCTTCGCCATCCTCCGGAAGGTGGTGCTGGAGATCCCCGCCCTGCTGCTGTTAAACGCCCTGTTCCCCCTGTACGGCCTGGCCTACGCCCAGCTCACCGCCGAGGTGATTCTGGCCATCGCCGCGGTGGTGGTGCTGGCCCGGCTGCTCCGGCGGCTGGAGGCCCGGTACCTGCGGAAGGAGACCGGCCCCAACACCAGCGAAAGCACCTGACCAGAAAACCAGAGCCGGTCCCCCATCGGGCCGGCTTCTTGTATGTCCGGTTCACTGGGGGAGTGGGAATGGCGCCCCCAGGGGTGGGCGTTCCCGGGCATGAAAAAGGAGCCGGTTCCTCAGCGGGCCGGCTTTTGTGTGGCCTTTTCACCTGGGGAGTGGGAATGGCGCCCCCAAGGCTGGGCATGTCCAGAGATAAAAAGAGAGCCGGTCCCTCAGCGGGCCGGCTTTTGTGCGCCCTTTTCGCCCGGGGGAGCGGGAATGGCGCCCCCAGGGGTGGGCGGTCTCGGGCATGAAAAAGGAGTCGGTCCCTCAGCGGGCCGGCTTCTTGTATGTCCGGCTCACTGGGGGAGTGGGAATGGCGCCCCCAGGGGTGGGCGGTCTCGGGCATGAAAAAGGAGCCAGCCCGCAGGCTGGCTCCCGGTATGGCGCTGTTTGTCTCTCAACCGGTGACGGTGAGGGAGGTGATGTGGGGGTTGGCGCCCTCGTACCAGTAGAGGAAGCCCTCGCAGTCGATGGTCTGGCCGATCTCCAGCGCCTCGACGGCCTTGTAGACGTCGGTGGAGCTGTCGCAGAGATAGCTCTCGACCAAGAACTGGTAGGTCTCGCCGTTGTACTCGACATTGAAGTAGACGTCGTCGCCCTGGGTGCCGGAACCGTCGTAATTGTACAGGAAGGCGTACTCGGTCTCATCGCCCTCGATGGTGCTGGGGGCGATGGTCAGACCGGTGAAGGTGACCTTCTGGTTCTGGCGGCTCTCGAGTTCATCGGTGCCCAGCAGCTCGGTCACATCGACCGGTTCGGCCACGTAGGTGTCGCCGGCGATGATCTCCTCGAGCTGGCCGTCCATGATCTCGACCTCGCCGGACCACTCGGCCTTATAGCCGCTGACACGGATCTTGGTGCCCTCGGTCATCTGGTCGTACTCTTCCTGGGTGCAGGCCATGTCGTAGGCAAAGTAGGCGCCGTCCTCACCCTGCAGGTAGACGGTCGCGGTGCCCTGCTCGGCATAGTAGCTCTGCTTGGCCTGGACGTAGGACTCGATGGTGACGGCGTCGTCGACGGCGGCGGCCATGTACTCGTCGTAGGTCATCACGGCGGCGGGGGCAGCCTCCTCGGCGGTGGCGTCCTCGGAAGCGGCTTCCTCAGAGGCAGCCTCGGAAACGGCAGCCTCCGACGAGGCGGCCTCGGACTCGCTGGCGGCTTC
>DXDU01000030.1 GCA_019115285.1 Candidatus Acutalibacter pullistercoris | reverse complement strand
CCCTTTGGAATGAGATTATAGATTTATCTCCCCCTCCCATGCCGGAAAGCTGTCTCCCTCAGGAGATGTTGGCGCATGGGAGGGGGCAGGGGGTGGGCTTGCATAAAGCCGGCTCTCCGGCAGGCGAGACCGAGGGGCGGGCTTTTTCAAAAAATGCGCAAGGGCCTCCAGCTTCTTCGCCGGAAACTCCAGGGTGATGGTCTTGTCCATGGGCTGCTCCTTTCCAAAAATGGAGAAGCCCTCGCCGCAAGAGGGGGCAAGGGCTTTCTCGGTTACAGGGTCATTTGCGGGGAGTGGGCCTGCTCCTGGGCTAGGGCAAGCCACTCGTCCAGGCGCTGTTCCTCCAGGCCGGCAATCATCTCGGCGAACGGCTGCAGGTCACTCTGTACAGCGTAGGCCTCCAGGTTTTCGTAGTAGGAGAGGCGGTCCTCTTTCTTGATGTCCACCGCCTGAAACCCGGAGAGCAGCAGCTGGTAGTTCATGATCATCCGGGAGGTCCTGCCGTTGCCGTCCTCAAAGGGATGAATGCGGACAAACTCAGCGTGGGTCCAGGCCGCCAGCTCTAAGGGGTTCAAGTCCGTCTTGTAGGGTAGGTCAGCAAAGAAATTCTTCACTTGGACGTACATCTCTCTGGGAACAGGAGGCTTGAAACCCGCACCCGTGATGCGCACCTCCACGTTGCGGTACACGCCGCCGGTGAGGATATTTTCCATGAGCAGGGCGTGGATGTCCTTGACGGTAGGCTCGTCCAGAGGACGGCCCTCCGCCACACACTGCTTCACATAGTCGAAGGCCTTGTTGTGGTTTGCCACCTCATAGATCTCCCGCAGGGTCTTGCCCCCCACCGACAGGCCGTCCTCCAGGATGGCTTTGGTCTGGATGAGGGTTAAGGTGTTCCCCTCGATAGCGGTGGAGTTGTGGGCGTACTCGATGTCAAAGCTGCGCTCCAGTTTTTCCCTGGCCACCTGGGGGATGGTGTCCCACACTCTGGCAAGTTGTTCTCTTTTCTGAAGAAGACGGTCAAAATCCATAGGTGTCACCTCGGTTCCTTTCTAAAAATATACCATGGGGACGGGCAGATAGCAAGAGGGGTCACCACATAGTTTGTCCTTTCATCTCTGCTCTCTGCCCCATCTCCTGCCGGGTATCCTCCAGGGCCTGGTCAAACCCGGCGGCCTGGTACCCTTCCCGGATGGTGTGCAGGTAGGAGCGTGAAGGGTCGTTGCAGGCAAAGCCCGGCTGCATGACGTAGGCCATGGCGGAGACGGTTTTGCCGTCCAGCTCCACCGGGATCTGCACCTTGCCGTAGTAGTACGGGTACCCTTCGTACCGGTCCAACAGGACTTCGTCCCGCTGTTGTCGCAGGAGGGAGAATCCGCTTACGAAAAAGCGCTGGCTTCTGGCCTCCGCTGTGATTCTCGCTGTGCTTCTCATTGCGACTATAGCTGTTATTTTGCTGCCATTCGAAATCAATCTAGAATAAAATAGACATTTCCGACAGCTTGTTGTATAGTGTAAGATATATACCGCAATCCATCATTTGACCAAAGAAAAGGAGGAGAGAATATGAAGCGCAAACTGTTCCTCACTGTGTTGCTTTCTGCGGTTTTGGCGGGAAGCCTGCCCCTGTCCGCAAGCGCCGCGGGAGGGATCACCGACGTGCCGGCGGACGCTTGGTACGCCCCTGCCGTAACCTACTGCCTGGAAGAGGGGCTGATGAACGGGGACTCCCCCACCACCTTCCATCCCCAAGAAACCATGAGCCGGGCCATGTTTTATCAGGTGCTGTACAACATGACCGACCACCAGCCCGACCCGGAGGGGACGGAAGACATTCCCTCTTCCTGGTTTGGCTTCTCCGATGTGGACCCCGCGAGCTGGATCTCCGCTCCCAGCAAATGGGCCTACTTCGCCGGGCTGGCGGAGGGTGTGGGAGAGAACCGCCTGGCCCCCCACCAGCCCATCAAGCGGGAAGAGATGGCTCTGCTGCTGTACCGCTACGCGATGGCCTCGGGGAATGACGCCGTGGTGGAGGGCGCCGCGGACGTAGAGGGCACCTCCCCCTGGGCCCAGGAGGCCATGGACTGGGCAGTGGAACAAGGCATCCTGCTGGGGGACAGCGGCGGCCTGCGGCCCAAGGATACCGCCACACGGGCGGAGGCAGCCCAAGTGCTCCAGCGGGCGGCGCCTCTGCTGGAGAAACGGGAAGTCTCCCGGAAACCCCGGCTCACGGAGACAGGCACGGCCCTGGGCTTGACGGCGGAGACTTACCCAAAGGTAGATGGTTCCACTTCCACCCTGGCCTTGGTGCAGGCAGCCTACGAGGCCACCCACCAGTACTGGGCGGAGGACTATCCTTTTGCCCCCTCCCGGACCGTCCCCTCCTACGAAAAGCTCATCGCGGGAGAGGTGGACCTGATCTTGGTGCCCTCCCCCTCCCAGGAGGTGCTGGACCTGGCGGAAGCTGCCGGGGTAGAGCTGGAACAGCACAAGATCGCCCTGGAGGCCTTGGTGTTCATCACCCCGGCGGAGAACCCCACCGGGAACATCACCACGGAACAGGCCAAGGCCATTTACGGGGACTATGCCATCCGCAGCTGGAAAGATCTGGGCGGCCCGGACAAGGAGCTGGTGCCCCTGTGCCGCAACAGCGACAGCGGCAGCCAGTCCCAGCTGGACAACATGATTTTACAGGGGGAGCCCATCCACCCGGACATTCAGGAGAACTATATTGAGAGCACCATGCCCGGGATGCTCCGGGACACGGCCGCCTACCACCTGGAGAGCGGCAAAGACTGCTTCGCCCTGGGGTATACTCTCTACGCCTACCTGCAGAACCACATGGACGGGGACGGCCTGCGGGACCAACTGAAGATGCTCTCTTACAACGGGGTGGCCCCCACGGAGGAAACCCTGCTCTCTGGGGAATACCCCCTGGTGGATGGTTACTACGCGGTGCTGCGGGCCGACGCGCCCCAGGACAGCGGGGCCCGGAAGCTGCTGGCCTACTTGCAGGGCCAGGACTTCGCCGCCGCCATGGCGCGGGAAGGGTTCTTCCCCGTGTTGTGATGGTATAATTCCTGATGCTGTCCATCATGGTGGAGAAGAAACCGCCTTTGAAAGGATTTTCTTTTGGAGCCACCCAGAAAACTCGCAGGGATATCCCCTTCTGTCCAGGAAGCAGCCGTTGAAAAGAGTAAAAGCACTCCCCAGCCTTTAAAAGGGCTGGGGAGCGCTTTCTTTCCCCCTCGAAGAAGCCCTTCACCACTCCCCCTTGCGCACCGAGCGGATCAGGGTCAGGTCCCCGTTGGCCTCTTTGCGGAAGGTGTTTTCCTCGAAGAAAACCGGGCAGCGAAACGCCCCCTCCTCATAACTGGGAACCCCGTAGTACAGCCGGTTTACCAGGGCGTCCTCGTCCTCAAAGACGTCGAAGTCCCCCAGGGGCACGGGGGTTACACGCTCCCTGGCAGGAGCGGGCTGTGTTTTGCTCTGCATGGTCAGAAAGCCTCCTCAGCGTGGTCTCGTCCGCCTGTTTCGTCAAGGGGGAGCGGGCCCAGGACTTCCCCCAGCCGCCCCCCGGAGGACAGCTTCCGTTCTGCGCCCTTTCACGAACAGGAAGATCTTACCAATTCTTCTTGCAGTCTACCACATCCCCTGGCACGAGTTTTGTCGATTTTTGTAGAGTCGCCAAATTTTATCGGTACGCTGCACCCCCGCGAGCCACCTTCTGGTCTCCGCTGCCGGTGGGCGAGTTTTGTGGTTCCCACCCCCTGCCCCCTCCCATGCTCTCACTTTGCAAAAGAGGACAGCCTACCGGCATGGGAGGGGGAGATTAATATATAGGTTAATTCCAAAGGGGGAGGCAAGGCCGTCTCGCCTGCCGACTCGGGCGCTGGTCGCCAGTGGCGACCGTTCAGCGCCGACCGAAGCGGGAGCTGAGACCGGTCGCTGGACGCGTGCCACCGGCACGCAGCGACCCCTTTGTGAACCCCCTGTTTATAGCCCGCCTCCTTTGAGGCAGAAACTTACAAAACGCGGGGGGTGTCAAAGGGGGGAGCGGTAGCTCCCCCCTTTGGAATTAGACTATATAAAGCCGTCCCCCTCCCGTACTGTAAGGGTACAGACCTTATCCCGTTAGCCTTACGGGAGGGGGCAGGGGGTGGGTTTCCCATAACTTCCCCACCGGCAGGCGAGACCAGGGGGTGGGCTGCACCCGTCCCGAGCAGTGGAGGTAAAAAGGAATAGTGAAGAGGGAAGAGGGAAGAAGTAAAAATCGGCAGGCACCTTGCGGTGTCTGCCGATTTTTGGTGGACCCAAAGGGATTCGAACCCTCGACCTCTCGGATGCGAACCGAACGCTCTCCCAGCTGAGCTATGGGCCCATGGGCTGTCCGGGTGGACAGCTTATATATTCTAGCACAACCGGGGGCGGTTGTAAAGGGGTTTTTCGGATTTGCCGGGAAAACCAGGTTCTGGCTCATCCCCCGGCCTTTTTGCCGCTGGGGGTGAACAGGTCGATGTGCAGCCACCGGCCCCGGTACAGCCGCACCATGAACACCAGGCCCCGGGCGCACAGCTCGGCGGCCATGGCCAGCCACACGCCGATGAGCCCCAGGCTGCCCACCAAGATCAGGGACAGGGTGATGCGCACCCCCCACATGGTGGCCAGGCTGATGAGGAAGGGCCCCTTGGAGTCCCCCGCCCCCCGCAGCGCGCCGGAGGCCACGATGGACGCCCCGAACAGGGGCTCGGCGAAGGCCACGATGCGCAGCACCTGGCTGCCCAGCTCGATGACCTGGGGGTCCTGGGAGAAGATCTGGATCAGCTGGGTGGAGAACAGGAACAGCACTGCCCCGCCCAGGGTCATAATGCCCACGCCCATCCAGGAGACCATCCGGGCGAAGCGCTGGGCCAGGTCCTTCCGGCCGGCGCCCATGGCCTGGCCCACCAGGGTGGTGCCCGCCACCGCCACGCCGGAGGCCGGCAGGTAGCTGATGGACTCCGCCGTCACCGCCAGGTGGTTGGAGGCCACCGCCACCGTGCCGATGCCGGTGATGATGGCGGTGATGACGATCTGGGCCAGGCACATGATGGACCGCTCCAAGGCGGCGGGAAGCCCTAGGCGCCAGGCGGCCAGCAGGCAGCCCCGCTCAAACTTGTAGCGCTTTTTCAGGCTGATGCGGATGGGGGACTTTTTGCGAAACAGCACCGTCAGGAACAGCAAACACACCAGGGCGGTGGAAAGCCCCGAGGCAAAGGCCGCTCCCCCCACGCCCCAGCCTGCGCCCCACATGGTAAAGCGCAGGCCCAGCACCTCCACCGGGCGGGTCTCGTAGATAAACAGGGTGTTCAAAATCACGTTGAACACGTTGATCAGCAGGTTGAGGACCATGGGGGTCTTGGTGTCCCCGGCGCAGCGGATGACGGCGCTGAACATGTTGGTGCCCAGGGTGAAGGGCATGGCGCAGGCCATGATCCGGAAGTACAGGGAGGCGTCTCCCCGCACGGCGGGATCCGCTCCCAGAAGGGCGGGCAGGGGGAAGGACAAGGCAAAGCCGATGGCCCCCATGAACAGGCCGAAGAGCACGGTAAAGCGCAGGCTCTGCCACACCACTTTCTGGGCGTCCTCCTGCCGGCCCGCTCCCAGGTGCTGGGCCACCTGCACGGAAAAGCCTATGGCAGCCGCGGCGAAAAAGCCGTTGAAGAGCCAGGTGGTGCTGGAGGTCAGCCCCACGGCGGCGGTGGCCTGAGAGCCCAAAGAGCCCACCATGGCGGTGTCCACGTACTGCACCAGGGTGATCATGATCTGCTCCACAATGGCGGGCCAGGCCAGCAGCAGCACCGCGGAGAGGGTCAGGCCAAAGCCGGGGGTGCCCTCCTGGGAGAGCAGGGCGGTGAACCGGTCTTTCTTCCCGCTCATACTTCGTAATCGATGCTCACCCGGCCGTCAGGCTCCCGCAGCTCTTTCACAAACTGGCCGAAGGCCACATGGCTGGGGTGGTTCTGGTAGCGGAGCATCTCCTCCATATTCCGGAAGGTGGACACCAGGATGTAATCGTAATTTGCCGGGGCGGAGCCGGGGGCCCCGAAGTAGACCTCCAAATCCACAATCTCCGGGATCTCCTCCTTCAGGGCCAGCATCCTGGCCCGGGCTGCCTCCAGGTTTTCGGCCTTTGTCTTGCCATTGGCCGTGTCTTTAAATTTGAACAGGACGATGTGCTTGAGCATACGGTCGCTTCCTTTCTCCCAAAATCTTTCGCGCTTCCCTCATCTTACCCCATTCCCCGCAGAAATGCAAGCCGCACAGGAAAGCTATGCGCTATCCGCCCCCCTGGTCTCGCCTGCCGGTGGGGAAGTTGTAGGAAGCCCACCCCCTGGTCTCCGCTGCCGCGTCGGTCGGTTCGCGGCAGAGCGCCACTGGCGCTCGCTCACCCCCTCCCGCGCCCCTACCTTAGAGTTATATGTTTCCTTACAGGCGCGGGAGGGGGATTCAATTCAATAATCTCATTCCAAAGGGGGCGTTGCCCCCTTTGATAACCCCCCACAGTTAAGGCCCCCTGCGATATAGGGCGGCTTTCCTAAAAGAGGGGGTTCACAAAGGGGGAGGCTTTGCCTCCCCCTTTGGAATTAAACTATATAACTTTCTCCCCCTCCCATGCTGGAAAGCTATCTCCCTTTGCTTGGTAAGGGCATGGGAGGGGGCAGGGGGTGGGCCCCTCCAAGCTCACCCACCGCTTGGCGAGACGGGAGCGGGCCTTATAAAACTCCCCTGCCCTGGAGGGGAGGCGGCCCCCTACCGACCTAGGGCCTGGGCGAAAAATTCCTCGTTGGCCCGGCAGACCTGGCTCTCCGGATCAAAGGCCGCGGCCCGGCGGTTCCAGGCCCGGGACCGCTCCAGATCCCCCAGCCGGTACCAGCACAGGCACAGCTGCAGGCTGGGGTAGTACCCACGGCACTGGGGCCGGGAGAACCCACCCTCAGGGCAGTCCAGGGCTGCCTGGTACCAGAAGGCCGCCCCCTGCCACTGGCCACAGCGAAAGTACCAGTCCCCCAGCTGGCAGCAAAGTTCCGGCCGGGGCACCCCCATGCCCAGAGCCTGGGTGAGCGCTTCCAGGGCCCTGCCCTCCTCCCCCAGGGACTGCCAGGCCCGGCTCAGGTCCAAACAGGCCTGGCGGCGGTCCTCCTCCCAGCCCTGGCCGCCCAGCAGAAACCCCTCCAAAGCCTGGGCCGCCTCCCTGGGGCGCCCCAGGTCCAGCAGCTCCCGGCCGTAGTAGAACTGCTCCCTGGGGGTGAGCCACCCCCGCTGCCCCCGGACTTTTTCCAGAATCCGCAGGTTCCGCCCCGGGTCTCTGGGCTTTGTCTTCTTGTGGGTGACGGCGGCGTCCCCCCACACCACCTTGCCCCGGGGGGCGATGGCCTCGTGCACCGCCCCCTCCCAGCGAAAGCCCCCCTGCCGCCGGAGGAGCCGCTCCCGCCAGTAGGTGAGGGCAGGCCTGCCCCTCTCGTCCAGGGCGGCGTGGTAGGGGAGCATCACCACGTCCGTGTCGGGAGAGAGGGTCTCCTTCAGCTGCCGGAACCGCCGCCGGTCCTCCGGCAGGAGCACGTCGTCGGCGTCCAGCCACAGACAGTAGTCCTGGGTGGCCTGGGAGAAGGCGAAGTTCCTGGCCGCGGAAAAGTCCTCCCTCCAGGGGAAGTCCAGCACCTTACCACCCAGCTCCACCCCCACCTGCCGGGTCCGGTCCCCGCTGCCCGTGTCGGCGAGGATCACCTCCTCCACCAGGTCCCCCACCGACGCCAGACACCGGGGCAGAGTCTCCTCCTCATCCTTTACGATCATGCACAAGCTCACCGTGATCAACGCCCTCTCCCCTTTCATGTACAGGGAGGGGTCTTCCCCCTCCCCTGGCTGGTCAGCCCCCGGCGGGCAGGTCCCCGTTCCTGGTCACCGTGAGCTGGATGTTGCTGTAGACGAAGGCGTTCCCGGTGCCCACCACCTCCAGGGTGGCGGGGGCGGCGTCCACCTGGAAGGGGGACACAAAGGCCAGGTTGGCCACGTCGCTGGCGGACTGGAAGGTGTGCTGGGCCGAGGCCCCGGGCAGCTCTGTGCCGTTTACCTGGGGGTAGACCCCCACGTTTAATGGGAAGGTGGCCCCCGACCCCGGGGAGAAGCTGCCCTGGAAGGCCAGGGTGTACACCCCAGGCTCCTGCAATGTCACCGGGGCGGTGTTGTCCTGGTGGGCCGCCGCCGTTCCGTAGGACAGGGCGGTGCGGTCCAGCACCAGGGGGGTCTGGCCGGCCCCTGCCTGGGGCTGGGTGGCGTAGGCGGAAAGCATCTCCACGGGAGCGGGACTGCCCGCCGGGCCCGTTGCCCCTTGGGGAATGGTAAAGGCCAGCACCGCGTCGTTGGCGGTGCCCGTGTTGGTGACCGCCGCCTGGGTCCCCGGGTCGCCGGTGGTCACCGTGCCCACCGCCACCGTGGCGGCGGGGCCTGTAGGACCTGCTGGGCCTGTGGGTCCTGTAGGCCCTTGGGGCCCTGTGGGCCCAATCTCACCCTGGGGGCCGGTGGCTCCCGTCACTCCGGGAAGCCCCTGGGGTCCGGTGGGACCAATCTCTCCCTGGGGACCGGTGGCCCCTGTCGCCCCGGGGAGCCCTTGGGGCCCGGTGGGCCCAATCTCACCCTGGGGACCGGTAGCGCCTGTCACTCCGGGGAGTCCTTGAGGCCCTGTGGGCCCAATCTCTCCCTGGGGACCGGTAGCCCCCGTGACTCCGGGAAGCCCCTGAGGCCCGGCGGGACCAATCTCACCTTGGGGACCGGTGGCCCCCGTCGCCCCGGGGACACCCTGGAGGCCTTGCACTCCCTGGGGGCCGGTGGG
>DXDU01000029.1 GCA_019115285.1 Candidatus Acutalibacter pullistercoris | reverse complement strand
CCCGGGCCTGCTCAATGGCGATCTGCAGCCGCTTTACCGCGATGGGGTACTCGGCGCGGATGTAGATGTAGCCCTGGTTGGCGCCAATGGCGTAACCGGCGATGGCCATGGCCTCCAGCACGCTGTGGGGGTCGCCCTCCAGCACGGAACGGTCCATGAAAGCGCCGGGGTCGCCTTCGTCGGCGTTGCAGCAGGCGTACTTCTGGGGAGCGTCGTTATTCCGGGCAAACTGCCACTTGCGCCCGGTGGGGAAGCCGGCGCCGCCGCGGCCCCGCAGGCCAGAGGCCAGCACCAGGTCGATGACCTCCTGGGGGGTCATCTCGGTGAGGACCTTGCCCAGCGCGGCGTAGCCGTCCTGGGCGATGTACTCGTCGATGTTCTCGGGGTTGATCACGCCGCAGTTGCGCAGGGCGATGCGCATCTGCTTGGCGTAGAAGGTGGTCTCATTCAGGGACTTGGTGGTGTTGTCGTCCACCACGGTCTCCTGGTACAGCAGCCGCTTTACGATACGGCCCTTGAGCAAATGCTCGGAGACGATCTCGGGCACGTCTTCGGGGGTGACCCGGCTGTAGAAGGCGCCTTCGGGGTAGACCACCATGATGGGGCCCAGCGCGCACAGGCCGAAGCAGCCGGTGCGGATGACGTTGACTTCCTTCTCCAGGCCCTGGGCCTTGATCTCTTCCTGCAGCTTCTCAATGATCTGCTCGCTGTGGGAGGAGGTACATCCCGTTCCTCCGCAGACCAGAACGTTTGAACGATACATCCGTTACCCTCCTTACTTTGCGCCGATGGCGTCGGCGCCAATGGTATACTCCGTCACCACGTTGCCGTTGACCAGGTGGTCGTTCACCACGCGGACGGCCTTTTCCGGGGTCATCTTCACGTAGGTGACCTTCTCGTGGCCGGGGGTGACCACTTCCACCACAGGCTCGTACTGGCAGATGCCGATGCAGCCGGTCTGGGTGACCATCACGTCCTGCAGGCCCCGCTTGGCCACTTCCTCCACAAAGGCGTTGAGCACGGGCTTAGCTCCCGCGGCGATGCCGCAGGTGGCCATGCCCACCATCACCCGGGTGCCGGCCTCGGCGCTCTCGCGCAGGTTCACGGCGGCCCTGGCCTTGTCGCGAATGGCCTGAAGTTCCGCTAACGATTTCATGATAAGGTTCCTTCCTTTCCAGTTGGAATGAAATAAGTTACGACGTTGTGTTTCGCAGCTCCTCCGTCTGCTCTTCCAAAAACTCCTTAATCCACACCACCACTTCCGGGTTGTCCAGGGAGACGTCGCCCCCCAGCACTTCCCTGAGCTCCCGGGTGTCCAGGGTAAAGTCCCCCTCTTTTCCACCGGGGCCCTTGCGGGTCCTGTGGTAGAGGAAGTCCCTGTCGGGATTGCAGGAGATGAGCAGCTGCACCGTGCCCTCGATGTCCCCTAAGGGGATCATATCCACGTGGGAGGGCTTGAACACGGCGGTGAGGGCGGTGCCCTTCCCCTTTTCCGAGTCGATGACGAAGCTGCCCCCCGTCATCTCCGCCTCCATTTTGAACAGCGGCACCCCCAGCCCCACGCTCCGGGTGGTGCGAGTGGTGAAAAAGGGATCGATCACGTGCTCTACCTGCTCCTTGGTCATGCCGCAGCCGTTGTCGGTGACAGAGATGGAGAGCAGGTCCTCCGGCAGGCTCTCCTTCACCTCGATGGTGATGAGAGAGGCCCCGGCGGAGATGGAATTCTGGACGATGTCCATCACATTGAGAGAAAGCTCCCGCATCGTTTTACGCCATGTATTTCGCCAGGATGCCGTCGATATCCTCGGGCACCAGCCGGCCGTACACATCCTCGTTGATGGTCATGACAGGGGCCAGGCCGCAGGCGCCGATGCACCGGCAGGCCGTCAGGGAGAAAGCGCCGTCCTCGGTGCACTCCTCGGGCTGGATCCCCAGCTTCTGGGTGAGCTTGTCCAGAATCTTGTCCGCGCCCTTGACGTAGCAGGCGGTGCCAAGACATACGGAGATGTGGTTGCGGCCCTTGGGGGAGAGGGAGAACTGGGAATAGAAGGTGGAGACCCCGTAGACCTCCTCCAAGGATACCCCCAGCCCATCGGCGATCTTCTTCTGCACCTCCATGGGCAGGTAGCCGTAGATTTCCTGAGCCTGGTGCAGAGCGGGCATCACGGCACCGGCCTGGCCCTTCAGCCCGGCGATGACCGCGTCCATCTTCTGCGCCTGCTCGGGAGTGTCATGAAACGGCAGGTTGCTGATACTCTTCTTCATGGTCTTTCCTCCCAGTGAAATTGGATTTATCTTGGACGGCCGCACCTGATAGAACCAGGGGCCGCCCTTGCTAAAGGCAGGGGGATCCCCGCCTGCTGAGCATCATAAAAACTATAGCAAACCCGAGGGAAATTATAATTCTTATAAAGAATTATACCTAAAAGAACGACAATTTCTTCCGGGAAAATCTTCTCATTCCCAGCAATAATAACCAGCATATCGATATGACATCTATCGATATGAAAAGATCGGTTCAGCCAGGGCCCCTTCCCTCACACAGAAAACAACAGAAAAAAGAGGGAGCGTTCCGCTCCCTCCTAAAAAGCTGTCTACATGCAGTGGCTGTCCCTCAGCCCCTCCCCTTTCCCTGGCGGATGGCCTCCACCACCGCCCGGCAGGAAAGCTCCGGCAGGTGGATGGAAAGAGGCTCCCCCGTGGCCAAGGTCTCCAGGTAGTGGGAGTCGGAGCTGCGCAGGATCTTCAGGTCTTTCAGCTGGGGGCAGGTCTTCTCCAGGGCCTCCAGGTCGCAGTCCCTGGTGACCTCCGCGGCGGTGAACCCCGCCTCGGGGGGGATGGTCCCCAGAGAGGCCAGCACGCTGTAGGAATCCCGGTTCACATGGGCGGGGAAGGCCACCCCGCCATACCGGGCAGCGATCTCCGGCACCTGGTCCACCCCCAGGAAGGAGGACACCAGCAGCAGGTCCTCCAGCAGGCCGGTCTGCCGGTCCTGGCTGTCCATCAGCCGCTGCTCCCCGAAGATCTCCGGCCGGTTGGGGATGTGGGGCATGTTCTCCCACACGTACTGGTCGAAAGCCATGGCCCCTTCCAGCGTCTCGAACAGGCACACCACGTGGGCCTCCTCGGCGGTGCAAAGCTCCATGCCCGGCACCACCAGAAGCCCCGCCTCCCGGCCGGCTTCCATCACCGCCCCAGCGTTTTTGCAGGTGTTGTGGTCGGTGATGGCGATGACCTGGCAGCCGGACAGGGCCGCCATGCCCACCAGGTTGTTGGGGGTCATGTCGTCGTCCCCGCAGGGGGACAGGCAGGAGTGGATGTGCAGGTCGTAGGGGTAGGCGTTCATCGCAATGTCTCATACACCCGCACGGCGGTGTCATATAGATTTTCCGCGCAGGTGTACACCGGGATGCCCTGGGTCTCCGCCCGGGCGGCGGCGTCCTTGTCCAGGGCGGCGTCCTCCGCCAGCACGATGCAGGCCACATCCGTCAGGGCCGCCACGGCGATGGCGTTCACGTTGCCCATCACCGTCAGCCACACGTTGCCGCTCTGGGCCCGGGACATGACCCAGCTGAGCAGGTCCCCCACGTAGCAGCCGTCCACAGGGTTCTCTTCTCCGTCGCTGCCGGCCAGCAGCTTCCAGCCGCAGGCGGCGGCCAATTCTTTCGCCGTCATGGGTATCACTCTCCATTCTTGGGAGCGGGCCCCCGGCCCTGCTCCCTGTCATCCTTGGGAAAACGGCCCAGCCCGCTGCCCATCTGGGAGAGGGTGTCGGCCATCTGCTGCATCTGCCGCCGGTAGACGAAGATGCAGCCCGTCTTCTGGCTGTTGCCCCGGACCACGTCCTCGGCGAAGGCCCGGCAGGTGGGGGCGCCGCAGGCGCCGCAGTCCAGGCCGGGGAACTCCTTGGCAATCCGGTCGATGTCCACCATCATCCGCATGGCCTCGGCCAGGTCGTCGGACAAGGTGAGCACGTTGGAGAACTCCAGGCCCTCCTCCCACTCCATCACCGGGGGAATGGGGCCGTCCCCCAGGTGGTTCTGGGACACAGGCAGGTACTTGCGCAGCCGCTGGATCCGGGCCTTGGCCACGTAGGGGTTCTCCACGCAGAGCACCCCTCCCACGCAGCCCCCGGCGCAGGCGTTGAGCTCGATAAATTCCAGGTCCCCGATGCGCTCGTCCTCCACCTCTTCCAGCACCCGGATCACGTTCTCGATGCCGTCGGCGGCCAGGTACTTGTCGGTGAGCAGGGCGGCGGCCTCCCCGCCGCTGGTGGACCAGCCCACCCCGATGATGCCGGAGTTGGCCATGGGCTCCACCTTCTCCAGGTGGTCCATCTTGTGGGAGAGCATGGGGAACACCTCGCTGATGGCGATGGCCCCGTCCACCATGGACT
>DXDU01000028.1 GCA_019115285.1 Candidatus Acutalibacter pullistercoris | reverse complement strand
GCGCCCTCTTTGGGGTGGCGCATGGCGGCGATGTCCGCGTAGCCGGAGATCATGCGGATGGTGTCCGCCACGCTCTCCCCCTTGGCCGCGGAGCTGGAATCCGCCGAGGAGAAGCCCAGCACTTTGCCGCCCAGGCGCATCATGGCGGACTCGAAGCTCAGCCGGGTGCGGGTGCTGGGCTCGTAGAACAGGGTGGCCAGGATCTTCCCGTCGCACCGGTGGGCGTACTCCTCCGGCCGGGCGATAATCTCCTCCGCCAGAGACAGCAGCCGGTCCGTCTCCTCCCGGGTAAAGTCCAGCGGATCGATAAGGTGTCGCATAACATTCCCCTTTCCGTTCCGATTTTATTTTCTCTTATTATATCCCACCGGGGAGAATTTGCAAGGAAAAAGAAAAGAGCGGCAAGAGCCGCTCCGTTGCTTTATTCCTCTTCTTCCTCTTCGGGGGCGTCCCAGTTGTGCCACACGTTCTGCACGTCGTCGTTGTCCTCCAGCAGGTCCAGCATCTTCTGCATTTTGACGATGGTGTCCTCGTCGGTGATGGTGGTGTAGGTGTCGGGGACCATCTCCACCTCGGCGGAGACGAACTCGTAGCCCTTGTTCTCCAGGTCTTCCCGGACGCCGGAGAAGTCCTCGGGCTCGGTGGAAATCTGGAACACATCCTCGTCGGCCTCAAAGTCGGAGGCCCCGGCCTCCAGGGCGTCGGCCATGACGGTGTCCTCGTCCCGGCCCTCCTTCTCAATGACGATGACGCCCTTCTTGTTGAACATGAAGGACACGCAGCCGGTGGTGCCCAGGTTGCCGCCAAACTTGTCAAAGGCGTGGCGCACGTCGGCGGCGGTGCGGTTCCGGTTGTCGGTCAGGGCCTCCACGATCACCGCCACGCCGGAGGGGCCGTAGCCTTCGTAGGTGACGTTCTCGTAGTTGTCGTTGCTGCCTTCCCCGGCGGCCTTCTTGATAATCCGGTCGATGTTGTCGTTGGGGACGTTGGCGGCCTTGGCCTTGGCGATGGCGTCCCGCAGCCGGGAGTTGGCGGCGGGGTCGGCGCTGCCGCCCTCTTTCACGGCCACGGCCAGCTCACGGCCGATTTTGGTAAAGACCTTGGCCTTGGCGCCGTCGGCCTTCTCTTTCTTCCGCTTGATGTTGTTCCATTTCGAATGTCCTGACATGAGGATACCTACTTTCTGGGTGAGTCTTAACCTTGATATTCTACCACGCTTTTCCCGAGATTGCAAGGCCCGCCGGGCTCAATATTCCGAGAGCTGGGGGCTTTCCCGGCGGATGGTCTTCCAGAAGGTCTCCCAGTCCCGCTGGCTCAGGCTGCCGGTGGAGAGCAGCTCGTAGGGCTCCCCCCGCCACCAGTAGTGCACCGGGGTCTCCCGGAACCCCGCCCGCAGGTAAAAGGCCTTCCGGCGCTTTCGCTGGCCGTTGTTCCTCGCCCCCTCCCAGGGCCGCTCGATGTCCACCACCAAGGGGGTCTCCGGGTACCGCCGGCGGAAGGCCGCCAGGGCCCGGCTGCCCAGGCCCCGGTCCCGCAGCTCTGGGGCCACGGCGAAGTAGATGAGGTGGGACAGCCGCTGGGTGCGCAGCAAGCAGGCCATGCCGGCGAAGACCTCCCCGTCCCACAGGGAGAGGATCTCTCCCCCGCCGGTCTCGTCCTCCAGCAGGGGCACCAGGCTGCTGCGCTCCCCCTGGGGGAAGGCCTCCCGGTAGAGCTCCACCACCCGGGGAAACTCCGGGGACTCCTCCCGCACCTGGCGCAGTTCCAGGGGCCGGGGCCCCTCTTTTCCCGGCTGGGAGCGGGCACAGCTCTCCCCCAGCTCCCTGGCGCGGGCCAGGGCCTCAGTCCGGTGCTCCTCCGGCCGGTCGGTGGCGGCCCACACCGCCTGGCCTGTCAGGCTGGTGTTCATCACCGAGAAGGCCCGCCCCAGCTGGTGGGAGCACACCTCCAGGGCGAACTCGTCCTCGCTGCCCATGGTCAGCAGCAGGGCCGCCTCCCGGTGCTTTGCGATTGAGGGCTTTTTCCCCAGGGCGAACCGGGCCTCGAAGTACCGCTGGGTCCTGTCCAGCATGGCCTTCACCGGCGCGGGGAAGGAGGCGTTGTACACCGGGGCCGCCACCGCCAGAAAGTCGCTGTCCCGCAAAGCCCGGTCCCAGCCGTCCAGGTCGTGGAGGGCGCAGGCTTCCGCCTTCTGACAGGCCCCGCAGCCCAGGCAGGGCTTTGCCTGGCGCTCATAGGCGTCCCACTCCTGCACCTCCCACTCCCCGCTGTCCCGGAAGGGGGCAAGGAAGCTCTCCGCCAGCTGCCGGGTAAACCCCTCTTTGTGGGGGGAGCCGAACAACACAAGGATCTTTTTCTTTGGATCGCTCACAAAAACACCTCCCAGGGGAAGGCTGGGACCGGCCTTCCCCTTTTATGCTGATCCCAGGCCTTCCCAAAAAGGAAAGGCCGCACTTTCTCGATGGTTACGCCAGCACCCCCAGGTGCTCCAGGAGGATCTTCAGGCCCAGGAGGATGAGGATGACGCCGCCGGCCAGCTCCGCCTTGCTCTTGTACCGGGCGCCGAACAGGCTGCCCACCTTCACCCCCACGGCGGAGAGCAGGAAGGTGACCACCCCGATAAAGCTGGCGGCCGCGGCGATGTTCACGCTCAAAAAGGCGAAGCTCACCCCGATGGCCAGGGCGTCGATGCTGGTGGCCACCGCCAGGGGGAGCATCTTTCGAACGCTCAGGGAGGCGTCGGCCTCCTCTTCCTCATGGGAGAGGGCCTCCCGGATCATGTTCCCGCCGATGAGGGCCAGCAGGCCGAAGGCGATCCAGTGGTCCACGGCGGTGATGGCGTCTTTGAACTGCGCCCCCACAAAGTAGCCGATCAGGGGCATCAGCGCCTGAAAGGCCCCGAACCACAGGCCCACCAGGGCCATGTGGCCGGGCCGGACCTGGCGCAGGGCCAGGCCCTTACATACCGCCACGGCGAAGGCGTCCATAGACAGCCCCACGGCCACCAAGAAAAGTTCCAGCATACCCATGTTTTCTACCTCCCGGTCCCCGGCCGCGCCCATGAAAAAAGACTCTGGAAAACACCGAAAAAAGGCGTTTTCCATGAGTCTCGTTTTTTCAGGCAATACCAGGCTGGGGCTCTCCCCGCCATTGTGTTGATAGTGCCGCGGCAGGCCGCAAACTACTCCCTCATGTCGCCCCCGGGCGCCCCGGGAACAGCTGCATTTGTTTTGGCTATTATAGCCCACCGGCCCAGAGTAAGTCAAGGCAAACTTCGGCCGCTCCCCGACCTCGTCTTCGCGCGGGCAAGATTGATAGTGCCCACCCCTGGTCTCGCCTGCCGTGGGGGAGTTTGGAGAACTCGCTCCCCAACCTCGGCTTCGCGTGAGGAAGATTGATAGTGCCCACTCCCCTGGTCTCGCTAGAAGCGATGACAGAGGGGGCGCCCTTAAAAGGGGGTTCACAAAGGGGGAGACTGCCGTCTCCCCCTTTGGAATGAGATTATAGATTAGACTCCCCCTCCCATGCCGGCAGGCTATCCTCTTTTGCACGGTGGGTGCATGGGAGGGGGTAGGGGGTGGGTCCCACTCATCTAGAGCAAAGCGTCAGGCGAGACCAGGGGGTGGGTATCGCCTAGTTCGTTCACCGACAGGCGAGACGGGAACGTCACCCTCCAGCACAGGGGCTGGCAACAAGAAAGAGGGCCGGAGCATTGTTTACAGCCCTGTGGGCTGGTATGACAATGCTCCTACCCTCTCGCGTCGCGGCTGTGCCGATCTTAAGGCCGCGGGGCTCCGCCCTGCAACCCGCAAGCTTTTTGAAAAAAGCTTGACCAAAAACTTTTCGTTTTTTCCCGGCCCCGCGGCAACGCCCTTAGCTTACAGCTTCCAGATGTCCCGCTGGTACTCGGCGATGGAGCGGTCGGAGGAGAAGAAGCCGGACTTGGCGATGTTCACCAGCATCTTCTTGGCCCAGGCCTGCCGGTCCTCGTACTGCTCCAGCAGCTGCTCTTTCACCCGGATATAATCCTTCACGTCCAAGAGGGCCATGAACCAGTCCTTCCGGGTCATGTCCCGGTAGAGCCGGCCCAGGTTCTCCGGGTCGCCCAGGCGCATGACCTGGGGGCTGATGATAAAGTCCAGAAGCTTTGTGATCTCCGGGTCGGACGGGTAGTAGTCCCGGGGGGTGTAGGAGGCTTTCTCGTAGAGCTCCATCACCTTTTCGCTGCTCTCGCCGAAGATGGCGATGTTCTCGTCCCCCACCAGGTCGTGGATCTCCACGTTGGCCCCGTCCATGGTGCCCAGGGTCACGGCGCCGTTGGCCATGAACTTCATGTTCCCGGTGCCGCTGGCCTCTTTGCTGGCCAGGGAGATCTGCTCGGAGATGTCGCAAGCGGGGATGAGCTTCTCCGCCCAGGTGACGTTGTAGTTCTCCACCATCACCACTTTCAGCCAGGGGCTGACCTCCGGGTCGGAGTTGACAATCTCCTGCAGGCACAGGATCAGGTGGATGATGTCCTTGGCGATGATATAGGCCGGGGCGGCCTTGGCCCCGAAGATCATGGTCAGGGGCCGGTGGGGCTTGTGCCCGGCCTTGATCTGCTGGTACTTCCAGATCAGGTACAGGGCGTTCATCTGCTGGCGCTTGTACTCGTGCAGGCGCTTGATCTGGATGTCGAAAATGGCGTGGGTGTCCGCCTCTACCCCGGCCTTCTCCTGCAGGTACTGGCACAGGGCCTTCTTGTTTTCGTGCTTGATGGCCACCAGGTCCTGCAGCGCCTGCTCGTCCTCCTGGAAGGCCAGCAGCTTCTCAAGCTGTGCCGCGTCCTTCTTCCAGCCGGGGCCGATCTTCTCGGTGATCCACTGGGACAGCAGGGGGTTGCAGTGGATGAGCCACCGCCGGTAGGTGACGCCGTTTGTCTTGTTGTTGAACTTCTCCGGGTAAATCTGGGAGAAGGCCTTGAGCTCGGAGGTGCGGAGGATCTCGGTGTGC
Source organism: Candidatus Acutalibacter pullistercoris (assembly GCA_019115285.1). Taxonomy (GTDB): domain Bacteria; phylum Bacillota; class Clostridia; order Oscillospirales; family Acutalibacteraceae; genus Acutalibacter; species Acutalibacter pullistercoris. Next base: position 12,919 of record DXDU01000028.1, on the reverse strand, counting down.
AGGGCGGCCACGCCGTTGACCGAGAAGCCGTAGTGGATGTCCATGTGGGCCATGTGCACCAGGCCGTTCTCATCGATGATGGCCACCTTGGGATCGTGATATTTCTCCTTCACCCGGCGGTCCAGCTCCTGGATGATGGGCACCAGCTGGGGCACCGCTTCCTGGAGGTAGTCCATGGGCCACTTCTCCAGGGCCTCTGCCAGGATGGTGTGGTTGGTGTAGGCGCAGGCCTTGCTCACCTGGTCGATGGCCTGGTCCAGAGAGACCCCTCTCTGGGTGAGTAGGCGGATGAGCTCGGGGATGACCATGGAGGGGTGGGTGTCGTTGATCTGGATCACCGCGTACTTGGAAAGCTCACTGAGAGGCTTGCCCTGGTCCTCCAGCTCTTTGAGGATGAGCTGGGCCCCGGCGCTGACCATGAAGTACTGCTGGTACACCCGCAAAAGCCTGCCGGCCCTGTCGCTGTCGTCGGGATAGAGGAACAGGGTGAGGTTGTGGAGAATGTCGCTCTTGTCGAAGTTGATGCCGTCCTTTACCAGGGACTCGTCCACCCCCTCCAGGTCGAAGAGGTGGAGCTTGTTCACGCCGCTTTCATAGCCGGAGACATACAGGTCGTAGAGCACCGCCCGGGCCTCCCCCTGGGGGAAGGACACGGGGAAGCTCACCCCGGTGTTCTGCAGCCAGCTCTTGGGAGAGAGCCAGGCGTCCGGCTCCTCCTGCTGCTTGTGGTCCCGGAAGTACTGGTGGAACAGGCCGAAGTGGTACACTAATCCCACCCCGTCCCCGGGCAGGCCCAGGGTGGCGCAGGAGTCCAGATAGCAGGCGGCCAGGCGCCCCAGGCCACCGTTGCCCAGGGAGGGTTCCGGCTCCGCCTCTTCCACGGCGGCCAGGTCCTTCCCCGCCTCTTGCAGGGCCTCTTTCACCTGGTCGTAGATCCCCAGGTTGATCAGGTTGTTGGAGAGGAGCTTGCCCACCAAAAACTCGGCGGAGATATAGTAGAGCTTCCGCTCCCCCTGGATTTTCGGGGCGGCGGCCAGCTTCTCCTGGGTCAGCTCCAGCAGGGCCTGGTAGATCTCCTTGTTGTCCGCGGCCAGCAGCCCCTTAGAGAACCGCAGGCCCACCTTCTGTTCCAGCTCATCCCGCATACGCATCGCTCTTGTCTCCTTTCTTGGGGGCGCGGCCGTAGATGGTGGACAGCCGGGCCAGCTTTTTGGCCAGCTTCTTCCCCGCCTGGTCCTTGGTCATGCGCCACTTCCAGTTGAGCCCTCCCACGGTGGAGGGGGTGTTGATCCGGCACTCCGCCGGCAGGCCCAAATAGTCCTGCAGGGGGATTACCGCCAGGTCGGCCACGCTTTCCAGCGCCGCCCGGACAAAGGCCATGGGGCCGTCGTCCAAGTTCTCAAAGCCCAGGTAGTCCTTGGCGAACTGGAGCACCGGCTCCTCCTGGTCGTCCAGCCAGCCCCGGGTGGTGATGTTGTCGTGGGTGCCGGTGTACACCACGCAGTTGTGGGGGTAGTAGTGGGGCAGGTAGCTGCTGTCCTCGTTGGGGTCGAAGGCGAACTGCATCACCTTCATGCCGGGGAAGCCGCTGTTCTTCAGCAGCCGCTTGACCGCCGGGGTGAGGAAGCCCAGGTCCTCGGCGATGATGGGGGCCCCCTCCACGTTCTCGTGGATCTTCTTGATAAAGTCCATCCCAGGGCCCTTGCGCCACTTGCCGTTGCGGGCGGTGGTCTCCCCGTAGGGGATGGCGTAGTAGCTCTCCAGGCCCCTGAAGTGGTCGATGCGCAGCACGTCGTACATGGAGAGGTTGGCTTTAATGCGCTTGATCCACCAGGCGTAGCCGTCCTCCTTCATCAGGTCCCAGCGGTACAGGGGGTTGCCCCACAGCTGCCCGTCGGCGGAGAAGGCGTCTGGGGGACAGCCCGAGACCTCGATGGGGACGTTGGCCTCGTCGAGCTGGAACAGCTCCGGCTGGGACCACACGTCCGAGCTGTCCATGGAAACGTAAATGGGGGCGTCGCCGATGATCTGGATCCCCCGCTCGTTGGCGTACTGCTTCAGGGCGTTCCACTGCTTGAAGAACAGGTACTGGGTGAACACGTAGTAGTCCACGTCCTCCTGGCAGCGCTCCCGCCACTTCTCCAGGGTCTCCGGGTCCCGCATGCGCAGCTTCTTCTTCCACTCTGTCCAGGAGCGCCCCTTGTTCTTCTCCTTCAGCGCCATGAACAGGGCGTAGTCCTCGATCCAGTCCTCGTTCTCCTTGCGGAACTGCTGCAGCTCTTTCCAGTCCGTAAAGTTCTGGAAGGCCCGGCGCAGCAGCTTGTTTCTGCCCTTGCGCACAATGTCGTAATCCACGTGGGTGGGGTCCGGGCCCCAGTTCATCCGCTTGCCCGCTCCCTTTTTCAGCAGGCCCTCCTCGACGAGTTGGTCCAGGTCGATGTACAGAGGCTCTCCCGCGAAGGCAGAATAGCTTTGATAGGGGCTGTCCCCGAAGCTGGTGGGCCCTAAGGGGAGCACCTGCCAGTAGCTCTGCTCCGCCTGCACCAGGAAGTCCACCCAATCCCGTGCGGCTTTGCCAAAGTTGCCGATGCCGTACTTGGAGGGCAGGCTGCTCACGGGAAGCAGCACGCCTGCCGCCCGTTTCATCCAGGTTTTCCGCGCCATAATGGTAACTCCTTTCCAGAGGGAAGGGCGTTTCCGCCCTGTGGTCATTCTCGGATTAGTATACCACTGTTAGGGGGGAAACTTCAAGCAAAAATTGGAAAGAGTCTCCAAAAAATTCTTTTTTCTAAGAAATACATTTAGGTAAGTAGTGCTAGGGCCAGGAACCGCCCCTGTTTTTTCTTCCCTTCTCCCTTTTTTTCTGCTATACTGGGGGAAGTTTTGTGAGGAAAGGAGGGGCGGCTGTGGAACAGAAACTGGAGGTCCTGCGGCAGGTGTTCGGCTACCCCTCCTTCCGCCCGGGGCAGGAGGAGCTGATGGACGCCCTGCTCAGCCGCCGGGACGCGGTGGGGATTATGCCCACCGGGGCGGGGAAGTCCCTGTGCTACCAGATCCCCGCCCTGCTCTTTCCCGGCCTGACCCTGGTGGTGTCCCCCCTCATCTCCCTGATGAAGGACCAGGTGGGGGCCCTGGTGCAAAACGGCATCCGGGGGGCGTACCTCAACAGCTCCCTGACCTACCGCCAGTACCGGGCCGCCCTGCGCAACGCCAGAAACGGGGTGTACAAGATCATCTACGTGGCTCCCGAGCGCCTGCTCACCCCGGAGTTTCTGGACTTCGCCCAAAACGCCCCCATCTCCATGGTCACCGTGGACGAGGCCCACTGCGTCTCCCAGTGGGGCCAGGACTTCCGCCCCAGCTACCTGACCATCCCGGAGTTTCTGGGAAAGCTCCCCAGCCGGCCGGTGGTCTCCGCCTTTACCGCCACCGCCACCCCCAAGGTCCGGGAGGACATCCTCTCCCTGCTGGACTTGAAAGACCCCTTTGTGTCCGTCACCAGCTTCGACCGGCCCAACCTGTCCTTCCAGGTCCTGCGGCCCAAGAGCAAGCTCCCCCAGCTCCTCTCCCTGCTCGAGGAGCGCCGGGGCCAGAGCGGCATCGTCTACTGCGCCACCAGGAAAGGGGTGGAGGAAGTCTGCGCCGCCCTGCGGGAGCGGGGCTTTTCCGCCACCCGGTACCACGCGGGCCTCTCCGACGGGGAGCGCCAGGAGAACCAGGAGGACTTCCTCTACGACAGGGCCCCGGTGATGGTGGCCACCAACGCCTTCGGCATGGGCATCGACAAGTCAAACGTCAGCTTCGTCATCCACTACAACATGCCCAAGGACCTGGAGAGCTACTACCAGGAGGCGGGCCGGGCCGGCCGGGACGGCAGCCCCGCCGCCTGTATCCTGCTGTACAGCCGGGGGGACGTGGCCTTAAACCGCTTTCTGCTCACCCACAGCGACGAGGGCGGCTACGTGGAGGAGGAGCTGCTGGAGGAGCTCACCCGGCAGAACGAGGAGCGGCTGCGGGCCATGGAGGGCTACTGCCTGACCACCGCCTGCCTGCGGGAGTACCTGCTCCACTACTTCGGGGAGCAAGCCCCCACCCAGTGCGGCAACTGCGGCCCCTTGCAAAAAGAAACGGGCCGTGGTACAATGGAGCAAGCCCCCACCCAGTGCGGCAACTGCGGCAACTGCCTGGGGCGCTTCGTGGAGGAGGACATCACCCCCCAGACCCGGGAGGTGCTGTCCTGCGTCCGCTTTCTCCGGCAGCGGTATGGGGTCACCCTGGTGACAGAAGTACTCCGGGGCAGCAAGAGCGAGAAGGTGCGGCGCCTGGGCTTTCAGAAGCTGCCCTGCTACGGCAGCCTTCGCGCCCTGTCCGCCAGCGCCCTGCGGGACCTGATCAGCGCCCTGGTCCTCCAGGACTACCTGACCCTGTCCCCCGGGGAGTACCCCACCCTGTCCCTGGGGCCCCGGGCCGGCTCTGTGCTGCAGGGCCGGGAGAACGTGCGCCTGCGGGTCCGGGAGGGGGAAGCCTCCCCGGTACGGGCCAAAACTTCCGGCCCCCTGCCCCAGGGGGACCCGGAGCTGTACCAAAGGCTTTGGAAGCTGCGGGTCCGCCTGTCCCGAATCCAGAACGTGCCCACCTACGTGATCTTCTCCAACGCCTCCCTCCAGGCCATGGCGGCCCTGCAGCCCTGCCAGCCCCAGGAGTTTTTGGAGATCCCCGGGGTGGGGCAGGCCAAGCTCCAGCGGTACGGCAAGGCCTTTTTAGGGGAGATCCGCCAGTGGAAACAGGAGCGGGAACGCTCCGCAAAACAGGAAGGAGAGCACGACCATGACCATTGAACTGTTTGACCGGACCAACAAGAGACACCTGGCCCAGCTGGAAGACCTGCTGGAGGAGTGCTTCCCCCAGGCCTACGGCGGGGACCTGGCCCGCCGCCAGGCGGAGCTCTGCATGGAGGAGGAGCGCCTGGCCATCGCCGCCCTGGAGGACGGGGACCTGATCGGCTTTGTGGGGGCCATCCCCCAGTACGGCGTCACCGGGTGGGAGCTCCACCCCCTGGCGGTCACTGGCTCCCGCCGGGGCCGGGGCGTGGGCAAAGCCCTGGTGGCCCGGCTGGAGCAGGAGGCCGCCGCCAGAGGGTGCCTCACTTTGTACCTGGGCACCGACGACGAGTTCTTCCAGACCAGCCTCTCCCAGGGCGACCTGTTTGAGGACACCTTCCAGAAGCTCCGGGACATCCGGAACCTGCGCCGCCACCCCTACGAGTTCTACCAGAAGCAGGGCTTCCAGATCGTGGGCGTGCTGCCGGACGTGAACGGCCGGGGCAAACCGGACATTTTTATGGCGAAGCCCCTGGGCCGGGGATGAGGAGGCGGGCTTCCCCAATCCGGCGCAAGCCTGATAGGATCGATACAATTCCGCCCGATAGGGGATATACCCGGCACGTCGTTTTTCGGAAGACCTCTCTTTGCCTCTCCGTGTGGTTGCCAGGCCACTGGCAAAGGGAAGTTTTCTTCGCCTTTCCTAGAACCACCCCCCAGCCAGCGGGTTTCTAAAAAACAAAGAGGAGACGCCTCAGCGCCTCCCCTTTTTTTATTGCAGCAAGCCTAGCTCCTCTTTCCACGGGAACTCCCCGGCGCGGCTCCCCGGGCAAAAAAGAAGGCGCCCCAGCGCCTCCCTTTTGATTCTCTCACAGCAGGCCCAGTTTCTCTTTCCACCGGAGCACCCCCGGGGCGGCTCCCCGGGCGCGAAAAAGAAGGCGCCTCAGCGCCTCCCCTTTTTATTGCAGCAGGCCCAGCTCCTCTTTCCACCGGAGCACCCGCAGGGCAGATTCCTCCACCCGCTCCTCCGAGATGGTGCCGTCCTCCACGGCGGCCAGTACTGCGGGGACCTGGGTCTCATAGTCGGAGCAGCACAGCAGGTCGTTGCCCGCCAGCACGGCCTGGACCGCGGCGCTGGAGGCGTCGCAGTAGTCCTGGATAGCGTCCATCACCAGGTCGTCGGTGATGACGCAGCCGGTAAAGCCCAGCTCCTCCCGGAGCACCTGGTGCCAGGTGGGAGACAGGGAGGCCGGCATGTCCCCGTCCTTGCAGGTGACGATGTTGTGGCTCACCAGCACGCAGCCCGCCCCGGCGTCCACACCGGCCTGGAAGGGCAGAAAGTCCTGCTGCAGGAAGGTGTCGTAGGGGCGCTCATCCACGGCGATGCCCGTGTGGGTGTCGGCGTTGTTGCCGTAGCCCGGGAAGTGCTTGAGCACGCAGCCCATGCCGCTTTTCTGGTAGACCCCCACCACCTGGGAGATCACCCCCGAGGCGGTCTGGGCGTCCAGCCCCAGGGAGCGGTCGTACATAAAAGCCCCGGGCTCCCGGGAGATGTCGCACACCGGGGCGAAGTTCACGTTGATGCCCAGGTTCTGCAGGGTGTTGATCTTATCCTGCTCCACGCTGGTGACAAGCCCCGCGCCCCCGGCGTTGTACAGGGCCCGGGGAGACCAGTAGGGCTCGTCGCAGATGTTGGGATTGGAGGAGGCCCGCACCACGGTGCCTCCTTCCTCGTCCACCCCGATGAGCAGGGGGACCTTGGCGGCGGACTGCCACCCAGCGATGTTCTGCCGGACCTGCTCGGCAGTAAGACCCTTAAAGTCCCGGCCGAAGAGGATGTAGCCCCCAAACTGGTACTGGGTCACATCCTCCAGGGCGCTCTCCGCCGGGACTCTAACGAAAAATAGCTGCCCAACTTTCTCTTCCAGGGTCATGGAAGCAAGAAGCTCCTCCGCAGAGGAGCCGGTGGGCTGGGTCTCGGTCTCAGGGGAGGCCTGCTCGCCGGCCTCCCCGGAAAAGACAATGGTGATGGCCGGCACGCTCAGGCCGGTCTGGGTGGCGGGGTCGTAGGTGACCGTCGCCCGGTTCCCCTCCAGGAAGCCGTCCCCGGAGATCTCCGTGGTGTCGGTGAGGACCACCATCAGGTAAGAGCCGTCCTCCAGCACCAGGTTGAAGGCGTTTTTAGAGGCCTTCTCCACAGTGCCCTCCACGGTGGCGGTCTCCGTCTCCGAAGCGCTCTCCTCCCCGGAAGCGGCCCCCTCCCCTTCGGGAGCGGTGAGCTCCAGGGTGACGGCGGGAACGCTCAGGCCGGTCTGGGTGGCGGGGTCGTAGGTGGCCACGGCGTGGCCGCCCTCCAGCAGGGCGTCTCCGGTGACTTCCGTGGTGTCGGTGATGATCACCATCAGGTACGAGCCGTCTTCCATGGTGAGCTGGAAGGCGTTTTTAGAGGCCTTCTCCACGGTGCCCTCCACGGTGGTCAGCTCCGGCTCTTCCGGGGCGGGGGTGGCGGAGGCTTCGCTCCCGCTTTCCTCCGACTCGGCGGCCTGGGAGGACTGGCCAGACGCCTGGGAGGAGCTCTCCCCGGCCTGCTCCTGGCTGCAGCCGTAGAGCATCCCGGCGCACAGCAGCAGGCTCAGCACCAGGGAAAATATCTTTCTTTTCATGTCATGTCACATCCTTATCTTTTTGTCGGGCCTTCCTAGTATAATGAAAAAGGAGAGCTTTGGCAAGATGGAACTTGCCGCTCTCCTGAAATTTTTATGAAAAACTAGTTTTTTCACAGATCTGTCCCGGCTCACCCCTGGGGCGGGATCTCCCCCACGCCCCCCAGCACCAACCGGGGCCGGTAGGGGTAGTGGGCCAGCTCCTCCTGGGTGGTGACCCCGGAGAGCACCAGCAAAGTGTCCAGGCCGGTCTCGATGCCCGCCACGATGTCGGTGTCCATCCGGTCCCCGATGATGGCCGCCTCCTGGGAGTGGACCCCCAGAAGCCGCAGGCCGGTGCGCATCATCAGGGGGTTGGGCTTGCCGATGAAGTAGGCGCTCTGGCCGGTGGTCATCTCAATGGGGGCGATCAGGGCCCGGCAGGCGGGGACGATGCCGTCCTCCGTGGGCCCGGTGAGGTCGGAGTTGCTGCCGATGAGCCGGGCGCCCTTCTGCACCAGGTGCACCGCCTTGCAGATGGCGTCGTAGGTGTAGTTGGAGGACTCCCCCAAGACCACGTAGTCGGGGTCCACATCGCTGATGGCGATGCCCTTGTCGTACAGGGCGTTATACAGCCCCGGGTCCCCGATGACATAGGCCGTGGCCCCCGGGTGCTGGCTGGCGATGAACTCCGCCGTGGCCAGGGCACTGGTGTAAAAGTGCTCCTCCCCCACCTCCAGGCCCATGCGGGCCAGCTTGTCGTGGAGCTCCCTGGGGGTCTTGCCGCTGTTGTTGGTCAAAAACAAGAACTGCTTTTCCTCCCGGTACAGCCAGGAGACGAACTCCTTCACCCCGGGGAGCAGCCGGTTGCCGTGGTAGATCACGCCGTCCATATCGCAAAGGTAGCCTTTTTTGGCCCGGAAATTATCCATCCCGCCACATCCTTTTTTCGTTTTTTCTCATTATACCCCACTTCGCCCCCAGGCACAAGGCAAGAAGCGGTTACAATTTGGGGAGAAAGAAGAGGGGCCGAAGCCCCTCTTTTCCCTTTTTACGGCTGGTTGACGATGCCCACGAACAGGGGGATGGCGTCCCCACCTTGGATGACAAAGAGGAAGGGACGGTCCAGCACAAAGTCCATCTCCTCCTCCGGGGGCATGGCGGCGCCAGCGGCGGCCATCACTGTGTAGGCCGCGGCGGTGACGCCCTCCTCGTCGATGGTGACCCGCACGTTATGCTGGGCCTGGGACAGGTACAGGGGCGGGCCTTCCCAGTCGGCGGTGGCGGGGGAGAAATCCGCCAGCCCGGGCTGGAACACATCCGTGACGCCCAGGGCCTGCATCCCCTCCCCCAGGTCCATCTGGGAGGCCACGTCGAACTTGGGCACCGCCAGGTTGATGAGCAGGTCCTTCTGCTGGGCCCAGGTGCTGTAGGGCTCCCGGGAGAGCAGCAGCTCCTGGACCTGGGGGTCGCTGAGGAGCTCCTCCGGGGTGACCCCCTCGTCGGGGAGGAGGAACCACATGGAAGCCCCGCTCTCCCCCAGGCCCCGGGACACCGCCCCGAAGCGGTCGCCCCAGTAGTAGGTGCCGGTCCCCTTCCATTCGTGCATAAAGTCCACGGTCACGTCCCCGGCGGGGCTGTGGAAGGTCTGGGGGCTGGTGTCGCCGGGCTGGAACTCATCGGTCCACTTGCCCTGGAAGTACAGGGTGCAGGCCAGGGCCAGCACCGTGTCCTGGGACAGATGGATGTCCCCGGCCTCCCGCTCCAGCAGGCCGCCGGTCTGGTCGTTGAGCCAGCCCTGGAGGGCCTGGTCCATCTCCGCCGAGCCCATCTCCCCCTGGAAGGAGGAGGCGTAGTAATTCTCCGCCAGCAAGGCCATGGTCTCCTCCACGTACCCGATATCCTCCCGCAGCCACAGGGAACTGGCAGGGATCACCGTGCCCGCGCCGTCGTCCACATAGAGGGAATTCCACACCCGGTGGGCCAGGTCCCGGCTGTCCTCGATGGTCTCGCTGCCCAACAGGTCCAGGATCTGCTCCCGGCTGTCCCCATCGGTGAGCTCCGCCAGCATGGCCAGGGACAGGTAGATGTTCACCGGCGAGCAGACCACGTTCTCCCCCTGACTGTCAGAGAGGAAGGCGGGCAGGCACTGCCGCCAAAAGCTGTCCAGGCTGGCGGAGAAGCCCTCCTCCTGGCGATTGGCCTGTTTGGCCTCCCACCAGGCGTCCCACTGGCTGTCAAAGTCGGCATCGTTCTCGTCGGGGTAGGCAGGCATCTCCGGGTACTTTGCCTGGCGGATGGCCGCCGTCTGCAAGGGCGCCGGCCCGAACCAGGGTCGCAGCAGCACCCCCAGCCCCACCACCGCCACCAGGGCAGCGGCGGCGGCCACCGCCCACCAGGGGCGGAATGCCCTCTTACTCTCAGAGTGCTCTAAATCCTTCTCGTCCACGTGCTCCATAGACTCAAACAGTTTCTCGGGTTTCACAGGTATCCCTCCTTTTCCAATTCGGCGCGGAGCTTCCCCCGGGCCCGCCGGAGGATCACCGAGGCGTGGTTCGCCGTGATCCCATACCGCAGCGCGATCTCTTTGACCGGCTCGGCGAAGAAGTACCGCCGCAAAAACAGATCCCGCTCCCGCTGGGGCAGGGCGTGGACAAAGTCCCGCACCAGGCGGCCCAGCTCCCGGTCCTCCACCTGCTGCTGCACGTCCTCGCTGCCCGCCACGCATTCCGAGAGCTCCTCCAGCACCAGGGGCAGCTGGCCGCCGCCCCGTTTTTCCGCGGTGTTGGCCTTAAAGCGGTTAAAGGCCAGCCGCCGGGTGAGCTTGGCGAAGAACATGCGCAGCGCCTGGGGCCTGTGGGGCGGCATGCTGCCCCAGGCCGCCAGCCAGGTGTCGCTGACGCACTCCTCCGCGTCCTGGGGGTTTGCCAGCAGGCGGCCGGCCACGGTGCGGCAGTAGCCCCCGTACTTCTCCTGGGAACGGGCGATGGCGGCCTCGTCCCGGGCCCAATACAGTGCGATGATGGCACAGTCCTCCACGGAAAGCCCCCCTTTTGCTCCTCTGCCCTACAAGTCAACTTCCGGCGGGAAATGTGACAGCTTCCGCCGCATGTTTCTGAAAAGGATTGTACCACACCCCCCGCCAGGGGTCAAAAACAAAAAGGGGAGAGGCCGGGGCCCCTCCCTGTTTTCGGTCTGCTATGGTTACTGGACTTCCACGGTCCAGCCGAACTCGTCGTTCACTTTGCCGGTCTGGATGCCGGTGACGGTGTCGTAGAGCTTCTGGCTCACAGGGCCGATACCGCCCCCGCCGATCTCCATGACCTCGTTCTCGTACCGCAGGGTGCCCACCGGGGAGATGACCGCCGCAGTGCCGGAGCCCCAGCACTCCTCCAGGGCGCCGGTGCGGGCGGCCTCCACCAGCTCGTCCACGCTGATGCGGCGCTCCTCCACCTCCATGCCCCAGTGCTTGCACAGGTCGATGCAGGAGGCCCGGGTGACGCCGGGCAGAATGGAGCCGTTGAGCTTGGGGGTGACCACCTTGCCATTGATTTTGAAGAAGATGTTCATGGCGCCCACCTCTTCAATGTACTTGCGCTCCACGCCGTCCAGCCACAGCACCTGGGAATAGCCCTCGTCGTGGGCCTTCATCTGGGCGGCCAGGCTGGCCACGTAGTTGCCGCCGGTCTTGGCCTCGCCAATGCCGCCGCGCACAGCCCGCACGTAGTCGTCCTCGATCCAAATCTTCACCGGGTCCAGGCCGCTTTCGTAGTAGGCGCCGGAGGGGGACAGGATGATGATGAACAGGTAGGTGTCAGAGGGCCGCACCCCCAGGAAGGGGTCGGTGGCGATGACAAAGGGACGGATGTACAGGCTGGTGCCGGGCTGGGTGGGAATCCAATCCTTGTCCACGGAAACCAGGGTTTTTAAAGCGTTGAGGAAGTCGTCCTCGGGGATTTCAGGGATGCACAGCCTGTCGTTGGAGCGGTTGGCCCGGGCGATGTTCTTGTCGGGGCGGAACAGCAGCACGCGGCCGTCGGCGGCCTTATAGGCTTTCAGGCCCTCGAACATCTCCTGGCCATAGTGGAACACCATGGCGGAGGGCTCCAAGGTAATGGGCTGGTAGGGGACGATTTTGGGGTCGTGCCAGCCCTGCTCCTTGTTGTAGGGCATGATGTACATGTGGTCGGTAAAGATTTTGCCAAAGCCCAGCTTGGACTGGTCCGTGGGCTTTTGCTTGGGATTTTTGGTGCGTTCAATCTGAATCTCCTGCATGACAAACAACCTCGCTTTGGTCCGGGCCCGCCCTGGAAAAAGCAGCCTCCTGGCGGGACCGGTGTGTTTTTATGGTTTGGTATCTATTATAGCACAGCCCGCGGATTTTGCAAGAAGCATCCACTCTCTCCTGCAAAAAGGGAGAAATCCCTAAAAAAGACTTCACTTTTCCCCTTTACCAGGCAAAAACTTCCAGGGGGTTGCACCCCGGGCGATTCGCGGCCCAGTGCCTGGGCTCTCCATTCGCGCCTGTGGCAGCTCGCTTCGCTCGTGCTCATCAAGAGACTAGCGCACGTGCGCGGCCAAAAGCTTTGTTGCAATCCATCGAAATATCTGCTATTCTAAAAGTGCATGGGATACCATGCGGGAGTCTGCCAAGAAACGGTACAAAGTAGGCTGCTTGCGCAGTCTACAGGGAGAACAGCTTGCAAGCTGTTCTCTGGCGGCTGGCCTTCTATCGGAGGGCCTGAACCCTCTGTTTACATAGCCCCACACGGATGGGAAACTGTGTAGAAGGGAGGGAGAACTTTGAGTGACTTTGAAATTCTCTCCCTGGTGATGATGATACTCGCTATCATCGTTACACTGATGGTGGAACTGTTCAAAAGCATGAAAAAGTAGTCGCCCCGGCCAGGTAACGACTACTTTTTCTTAAGTAGAAACTTATCTGGGCCAGCCGTCTTACCGGCAGGCTCTCTTTTTCTATCTCTATGGTATCACGTTCCGCGGCATTTGTCAACGGAGGGGGCAAGTTGCCAGCGGCCCCCTCGCATGGGCTGTGTGGAAGCGCTGGCGGGTTGCCCTCTCAGTCGCCTAACGGCGACAGCTCCCCCGAAGGGGGAGCCAAGTCTCGCCTCCCCCTTTGGGGGAGGTGCCCCCGCAGGGGGCGGAGAGGGCAGCCCGCCTCCGGCGCGCACGTGCGCTGGCCTCTTGATGAGCACGAGCGGAGCGAGCTGCCATGGGCGCGAATTGTCCCGCGCGGTCACGCGCCGCGAATTGACAGCGAAGGCACTCCGCCGTTCGGGAAAAGCGCTTCGCTGTTTCCCTAGCTTCTTTTCAGGCTGCCGCCCAATAAGGTCAAGTTCAAGGTCGAAACTTTTTTGTAAAAAAGTTTCATCAAAAAACTTTACGCTCGCTTCGCTCCGCGCCGCATTTTCTTATTCTTCTTCCGTCCACTTGCGA
>DXDU01000027.1 GCA_019115285.1 Candidatus Acutalibacter pullistercoris | reverse complement strand
CCGGTGCTGGTAGTACAGGTCGATGTAATCCGTGCCCAGACGCTTCAGGCTCCCCTCCAGGGACTTGCGAAGCGTCTCAGGCCGGCTGTCCATTTCCAAATGGTCCCCCAAGTGCCGGACGCCGCACTTGGTACAAAGCACGATCTTGTCCCGAATGCCCCGGATGCCCTCTCCCACGGCCTCCTCGTTGTAGGCGGTGGTACCATCCGGGTTGGTGCCGGTGTAGCACTCGGCGGTGTCGAAGAACGTATACCCCAAATCAAAGGCGGCCCTGACCTTGTCGGCGGCCTCCCGCTTCCCCAAGGGTGTGCCGAAGGCGTGGCTCAGGCCCATGCAGCCCAGCCCCACAGCCGAAATCTTAATTCCGGTCTTTCCCAAAGTCTTGTAGTTCATGTGTGATTCCTCCCTTAATTGTCTCTCTGCCCTTCTCTTACAAGCCGCGGTAATAGGTGACGGAGCCGTTGCCGTTGTCCAGGTAGGCTGCGTCGGGGGCCTGGTCCTGGATCAGCTGGCTCAGCGCCTCCGCCATCCGGGCGATGTGGCTGCGCTTTTGCTGGTTGCATCTGCACTTTCTCTCCATGTTGTTCCTCCTCCTGTCTCTCTGCCCTTCTCTTACAAGCCGCGGTAATAGGTGACGGAGCCGTTCCCGTTGTCCAGGTAGGCTGCGTCGGGGGTCTGCTCCTGGATGAACTGGCTCAGCGCCTCCGCCATCCGGGCGACATGGCTGCGCTTGTGCTGGTTGCAGCAGTTTTTCTTCTGGTTCATAACGCACCTCCTTGTCTGTTTCTGTCCACAGTATAGCGGAATTTCCCTGCGGGAGCAATTCCGATCCCCAAGGGGTTTCTATAAGTTTTGCTTATAAATTCCTTGCCTTCTCCCCCGGGGTGTGCTATGCTGGTACAAAAGGAAGGGGGCCTTTCTATGGAACTGCGGCAGATCCGTTATTACATCGAAGTGGTGGACCAGGGGAGCTTCACCCAGGCGGCAGAGGCCTGCTTTATCTCCCAGTCGGCCATCTCCCAGCAGGTGAAGGCCCTGGAGGAGGAGCTGGGCCTGCCCCTGCTGCTGCGCCAGGGCCGGAGTTTCTCCCTCACCCCGGCGGGGGATTACTTTTACCGCAAGGCCAAAGCCTGGCAGGGCGGGCTGGAGGACATTGTGAAGGAGACCCAGCGCCGGGCGGACTGGGGGGAGCGGGTGCTGCGGGTGGGCTTTGCCTGCAACTACGCCGGCCGGGAGTTGTACCAGACCATCGCGGCCTTCGCCCAGCAGTGCCCCCAGACGGTGGTGCAGGTGGTCACCGGCACCCACGAGGAACTCTACGACCTGCTCCGCTTCGACGGGGTGGACGTGAAGATCAACGAGCAGCGCCGGGCCTTCTCCCAGGCCTATGAGAACCTCCCCCTGGCCTACCGGCCCACGGTGGCGGAGGTCTGTGCCCACGGGAGCCTGCACGGCAGGACCTTCCTGTCTTTGGAGGAGGCCCGGGCCCTGCCCAGCATCCTGGTCACCTCTCCCCAGCAGGAGGAACACGAGCGGGACTACTACCACACCACCCTGGGCTTTGGCACCCGGTTCCTCTCCGCCCCCACCTTAGAGGCCGCCCGGCTGCTGGTGGCGGCCAACCGGGGCATCCTCCCCCTGGAGGGAGTAGAGCCCGGCCCCAGCGATGACGGCACCGCCTGGCGGGTCCCCCTTCTGCAAAACGGCCAGCCCCTGCGCCGGCTGTACTGCGCCATCTGGAAGAAGGAGAACACCCACCCCAGCCTGCCCCTGTTCGCGGAGCTCCTGCAAACCGCCTTCAGTTCCCAAGGGTGAGGGCTGCCCCCCAAGACAGCAAGAAAGCCCCGGCGGCTGCCAGGGCTTTTTCTCTTTGGCGGGGTCACTCCCGGTCCCCAAACTGAGAGGCCGCCAGACAGGCCAGGCCCAGGCCCAGCATAGACAGGGCCTGCCTGGCGGCCACCGGCCAAAGCGGGGCCGCCTTCGGCGTCAGCGACAGCGCCCCCCAAAGACAGCAAGAAAGCCCCGGCGGCTGCTAGGGCTTTTTCTCTTTGGCGGGGGTCACTCCCGGTCCCCGAACTGGGCGGCCGCCAGGCAGGCCAGGCCCAGGCCCAGCATAGACAGGGCCTCCCTGGTATCCAGCGCCTGGAAGGCGGTCAGCGCCGCCACCGCCACCCCCATGGCCAGGGCCACGGCCCGCAGCACGGTGAACGCTAGTTCCTTTCCCTTCTGTTTGCCAGCAGAGTTTTTTTCTTCTCTTTTCCCCTGCATCAGCTCATCCACAGACACCTGGAAGAGCTCCGCCAGCTTAGGGATGGAGCTCACATCCGGGTAGGACAGGTCCCGCTCCCACTTGGACACGGCCTTGTCGGTGACCCCCATTTTCTCCGCCAGCTCCAGCTGGGTCATGCCCCGCTCTTTCCGCAGCGCCGCCAGGACGGCGCCAAAGCTTCGTTGTTCCATAACGCACTTCCTCCTCGTGTTGGTTGGCATCATCCTACCACAGGGGCCTGCCGGGGGCAACCGACTGCCAGTTTAGAGGGCTCTACCGCCAGTTTACCCGGCGGTATCCTCCGCCTGCTCCTCTGCCACCAGGTCGGGCACATCGGTGACCCCCAGCCCTGTGTTGGGCACGAAGTGGGAGTACACCGCGTCCGCCGCGAACACCACCATGAGCACGGAGCACACCGCCATCAGCACTTTCTGGTTCACCTTGCGCAGCAGGTTGTCCAGCAGGGGCGCCACCACGTAGACGATGGCCATGCCCCCCAGGCCGAAGACCAGCAGTCCCTCGGCGCAGATGCGGCCGTCCAGGTTCAGGAAGTAGCCGCTGTAGTCCCACCACTTAGTGCCCCCGGTGGAGATCTCCATCACCAGGGAGGTCATGTATTCCAAGAAGCCGCAGAGCACCACGGCGGCGGTGAACTCCAGGGCCGGGCGCTTGCGCAGCCGGTAGAGCAGCACTAAAATCAGCACAGAGCCGGCGCCGTAAATGGGCAGCCAGGGCCCGTGGAGGGAACCCCGGTTGGCCAGCACGCCGTAGGACACCAAAAACAGCCCCACCTCCCACAGCCAGCCGAAGAGGGAGATCCCCAGGAACATGGAGAGCAGGGACCAGACAGAGTAGCCCCGCATATAGTTTAAGGACTCCACCAGCTTCCGGCGCTGGTTCTCGGGGATGGGATAGAGCCGCACGGGGTAGGCCTCCCCGGCCAGGTCGTCCATCATGGCCCGGACCCGCACGTAGTCGGCCCGGCGCTTCTCATAGGCCACGTCCTCCTCCCGGCGCAGCAGCAGCACCCCGAAGTTCCGGGACAGGAACCCACGCCAGCCGCAGGGCTTCTCCTCCGGCTCCTCCGGGTGTTCCATCACCTGGCGCACGTCGCCGTAGGTCTTTTCCAGCACCTGCTGGGGGGCCTTCTCAAAGAGGTAGGTGTCGAACAGCAGCTGGGCCCCGGGCAGGCCCTGCTCCTTGGCCTCCTGGCGGCGCTGGGCGTAGTACCGGGTCAGGGCCGCGGTCTTGTAGGGGTTGGTGAACAGGACGTTAAACAGCCCGAGGGTGAGAAAGCCCAGCATCCCCCAGCCCAGAAAAGACAGCTCGAACAGGAAGCACTCCCACTTGTGGCCCTTCATCATCTTCCGGGAGAGGGTGATGGCGTCGGTGCACTTGATGTCCGGGTTCTCCGCCACGATGTAGGGCACCAGGAAGTAGGAGTACCGCTTGATGAAAGCCCCGGCGATAGTCAGGCACCACAGGGAGTAGAAAATGGTCCGCACCAGCATGGTCCCCGAGGCCTTCAGCCACTTCTTCACCCGCAGCAGGAACACGAACCGCTGGGCGGTGACCTTCTCATAGAGCATGCCCTCTAAAAACACCCGGCGCACCGCCACCGGGAACACGTTGGTGACAAAGAACCAGAACCCGAAGGCCAGCAGGGCCCCCAAGGCGATGAGCACCACCAGCCCCAGGTTTTTCGACCCGGTGATGGAGGCCACCGCCGAGACCAGGGTGGCCAGGATGGACCCGGAGCTCAAAGAGTTGAGCACCCCAGCCAGCACCCCCCTGGTGCGGGTGAGGATGGGGCTGCCCTCCTGGGCCTGGGCGATCTCCTCCTCCTCAATCTGCTGGGCCACGTCCTTGCCGGCCTGGGTGTCCCCCTGGGCGATGGCCTGGAGCACGTCCCCCCAGGCCACCCGGTCCACAGAGGTCTTCACCAAGTAGGTGCCGTCGCCGTACCAGTCGTTCTCAATCTGCTGGGCGGTGTCCTCGTAGGTCTGGGCCTGGGAGAAGGTCAGCGACCCGCCGAACTCCACCCCCAGAAAGGCGGCGATGAGACAGGCCATGACGAAGATGGCGTAGTGCTTCTTCAGGGAGGCCTTTCCCAGTTGTTTCATCTGTCTTCTCTGCTTTTTCCTCATGCGCGGCGGGCAGCCCGCTGCCCATTCCCTCCTCGCTGTAAGCTGCCCCCAGTATACCATATCCCCGCCCCCGCCGCAACCTGCCGGCGTGTACCCGCGCGGGGCGGGAAAATCCCTCTGGCCTTCGCCCGCCGGGATTTTGGGCGGGTTGGCCGAACCTGGGGGGCAGAGGGAAATTAAAAGTTTTTGGTCAAGCTTTTTTCAAAAAGCTTGCAGGGTGTGGGACGGAGTCCCACGACCTTAAGTTCCTGAGAAAATAGCGCAGGAGGGTAGACGTGATCTTCCGGTGGAAGATCATGTCGGAGGGGACCCTCGCCGGGGGTCCCCTCATGCGGGCCGTAAGGCACGCATCAAGAGCACAGCCGCTGGAAAGCTGAGCTTTGCAAAGCTCACCCCCTG
>DXDU01000026.1 GCA_019115285.1 Candidatus Acutalibacter pullistercoris | reverse complement strand
GGGCGCAGGTGCCCGGTGGGCACCTGCGCCGACCGAGCCGGCAGGCGAGACGCTGTCGCCATAGGCGACTGAGGGGGAGCCCTTAAAAAAAGGGGGGTTATCAAAGGGGGGAGACGCAAGTCTCCCCCTTTGGAATTAAACTATATAACTATCTCCCCCTCCCATGCCGGTTAGCTATCCTCCTTTGCTTGGTAAGAGCATGGGAGGGGGCAGGGGGTGGGCACCGCAAAGCTTCTCCACCCAGCAGGCGAGACGGGGGTGGGCACCGCCTATCTATGGTAGCGGCCGACAAGTTTCCCCTTGCATTTTTGAGAAATGTGGTTTATAATAGAGCAAAACCTAGTTTTGAAAACCAGATAAAGAGATGTTCGAGAAAAGAAAGGAGCGATCTCCATGACGTATACCGCCGCCATGGCCGGGGAGGAGCACTTTTGCCCCAGGCAGAGGAAAAACAAGGCCCGGCAGAGAAAACGCCTGGCCCTGGGCCTGCCCCGCTACACCCTGGGGGAGGAGATCTTCTCCGCCGTCAGCCACGGGGTCTCCGCCCTGTTCGCCCTGGGGGCATTGGTGTGGCTGCTGCTCACCTGCGAGAAGACCCCCCTGCACCTGACCTGCGCCGCCCTCTACGGGGCCACCATGGTGCTGCTGTACACCGTGTCCACCCTGTACCACGGGTTGGGGTTGAACCGGGCCAAGGTGGTGTTCCGCTCCCTGGACCACTGCACCATCTTCCTGCTCATCGCCGGGACCTACACCCCCATCACCCTGGTGTGCCTGGGGGGCTGGAAGGGCTGGGCCCTGTTCGGGGTGGTGTGGGCCGCCGCCGTGCTGGGGGTGGTCCTCAACGCCGTCAGCGTGGAGCGCTTCCAGAAGTTCTCCATGGCCTGCTACCTGGCCATGGGCTGGGTGGTGGTGCTGGCCATGGGGGATTTCTACCGGGCGGCGCCGGGCAGCAGCTTCTGGTGGCTGTTAGGGGGCGGCCTGCTCTACACCCTGGGAGCGGTCCTCTACGGTCTGGGGAAGAAATTCCCCTATGTCCACTCGGTGTTCCACCTGTTCGTCCTGGCGGGGAGCGTGTGCCACACCGTCAGCGTCTGGCAGATCCTGCTGTAAGCATAAAAAGCCTTGCCCCGGAACTATACATGTTCCGGGGTTTTTTCTGCCCGGAGGGAGGGGTCGCCATGCTGGAGGGACTGAGCCGGCTGCTGTGGGGCTGGCACGTGGTGGTTCTCATCCTGGGGGCGGGGGCCTGGTTCACCTGGGAATCGGGCTTTTTCCAGATCCGGGCCGCCGGCCGGTGGCTGGGGGCCGCCCTCTCCTGCGCCGGGGAGGGGAAAAGTGCCGGGGGCCTGTCCCGGCTGCAGGCCCTGGCCACCGGCCTGGCAGGCTCCCTGGGCACGGGGAACATCGTGGGCGTGGGGGTGGCCCTGGCCGCCGGGGGGCCGGGAGCGTTATTCTGGATGGCCCTCTCCGCCCTGCTGGGGATGATGACCGTCTTCGGGGAGAACGTGCTGGCCGCCCGCCACCCGGGGCGGCCCGGCCCCCTGGGGTACCTGGAGCGGGCGGGGGGGCGGCCCCTGGCCTGGGTCTACGCCCTGGGCTGCTGCCTGTCCGCCCTGGTCATGGGCAACATGGTGCAGACCGGGGCGGCCGCCGCGGCCCTGTCCCTGTTCCAGGTGCCCCCCTGGGCGGCAGGAGCAGCCCTGGGGCTGCTGGCCTTTCTGGGGGCCTGGGGCGGCCTGGGAAAGGGCGCCCGGGCCCTGGAAAAGCTGGTGCCCCTGATGACGCTGCTGTTCTTCGCCGGGACCCTGGCCCTGCTGTGGCGCTGCCGGGCCAGGCTCCCCCTGGCTTTTGTCCAGATCTTCCAGGGGGCCTTCTCCCTGGAGGCGGGGGCCGGGGGCGCCGCCGGGATGCTCCTGGCGGTGCAGGCCGGGGTCACCCGGGGGGTGTTCACCAACGAGGCGGGGCTGGGCAGCGCCTCCTTCGCCTACGGGGCGGTGGGGGACCGCTCCCCCGGGGAGCTGGGCTGCCTGGGGATCTTCCAGGTCTTTCTGGACACCCTGGTGATGTGCACCCTCACCGGGCTGTGCGTGGTGTGCTGCGCCCCCCAGGGGGACCCGGGCCAGCTGGTGTTTTTGGCCTTCCGCCAGGGGCTGGGACCGGGAGGCGCGCGGCTGCTGGGGCTGTGCACCGCCCTGTTCGCCCTGGCCACCGTCACCGCCTGGAGCTGCTACGGCAAAGAGGCCCTGGGCTACCTGACGGGAGGCCGGGGCGGCAGGCTCTACGCCGCCGGAGCGGGGGCCTGCGCCTTTCTGGGCTGCGTGCTGCCCCTGTCCCAGATCTTCCTGCTGGGAGACGCCATGAACGGCCTGATGGCCCTGCCCAACCTCTTCGCCCTGTTCCTCCTGTCCCGGGAGGTCCGGGAGGAGGTCCAGGCCTTGGAGAGCCCCCTTCCCCATTCCCCGGGAAGTTTGCATAATTTTTTGAAAAAAGTCTAGCATTTTCTCGGCTTTAATGGTAAAATAGCAGTACACCCCCAGGACCGGGGCGGCAGCCCTGGTCAGCGGCAGGTATCATCATAGGTCACAAAAGGCGCGGGACGCCCTTTTGGGGCCGGGAAAGGCTGGTGTTCCACCTTATGAAACTTATCCTTGCGATCGTGAGCAACGACGACAGCGGCGCGGTGTCCTCCGCTTTGACCAGAGAGGGCTTTTCTGTGACCAAACTGGCCACCACCGGCGGCTTTCTGATGGCCGGCAATACCACCTTCATCTCCGGCGTGGATGATGAGAAGGTGGACGAAGTCATCGGCATCATCGCCAAATACAGCAGCCGCAGGACCCAGATCGTGCCCAGCACCTCCACCATGGACGTGGGCATGTACTCCTCCTTCCCCGTGGAAGTGACGGTGGGCGGCTCTACCATTTTCGTGCTCAACGTGGACCGGTTCGAAAAAGTCTGATGGATCTCTCCCGTTTTTTGGGAAACCGCCAGGTCAAAGAGGCGCTTTGCAGCGCCTTTTCCGCCGGGCGGTTCCCCCATGCCATCGTGCTGCAGGGAGATCCCGGCTGCGGCAAGCGGACCCTGGCGCTGCTCATCGCCCAGGCCCTGGTGTGCCGGGACAAGGAGCGCGCCCCCTGCGGGGCCTGCCCCTCCTGTGTGCGGGCCGCCGCAGGCTCGCATCCTGATATTCGGCTGGTGGAAGGGAGCGGGACGACCCGCTCCCTTACTGTTGCTGCCGTCAAAGAGGTCATCGCCGACGCCTACCGCCGGCCGGAGGAGGCGGACTACAGCGTCTACCTCCTCTTTTTGGGGGAGAAGACCTTGCCCGCCGCCCAGAACAAGCTCTTAAAACTCATCGAGGATCCCCCGGAGGGGGCGGTGTTCCTGCTGGTGTGCCAGTCCGCCGAGCAGCTGCTGCCCACCATCCGGTCCCGGGCCCAGTGCTTCACCCTGCGGCCGCCGGAGGAAGAGGAGGCCGCCGCCTGGCTGGTGGCTCACAAAAACGTGGAGCCGGATAGGGCCAGGGACCTGGCAGCGCTGTGCGGGGGCAACCTGGGCCGGATGCAGGACGCCCTGCGGGACAGCGGGGAGCAGGAGGCCTACGACCTGGCCCGGGCCATCGCCCGGGGGGTGACCGCCACCGGGGAACACGCCCTGCTGGCGGCGGCGGCCCCCCTGCAAAAGGACAGGAAGCTGTGCCGGGAGGTGCTCACCCGGCTGTCCCTCCTGTTCCGGGACGCCTGCGTCCTCCGGGAGGGGGGCACGGCCCTGTTGGGGGGCGCCCCCCAGGAGGCGGACAAGCTGGGCGACCTGCCCAAAAAGCGGCTGATGGCCTTGTGCCAAGTGCCGGAGGACTACTTGCAGAAGCTGGACCGCAACGCCAACATGGCCTTGCTGGTCACCTGCCTGTGCGTCAGCCTCCGGCAGGCGGCGGGGCGTTAGCAAGACAGTTCGGAAAGGAGTGAGGCGTATGGCGGAAGTCATCGGCGTGCGCTTTAAAAATACAGGGAAAGTCTATTATTTCGACCCCAACGGCGTCACCCTGGACAAGGGGGACCGGGCCATTGTGGAGACGGCCCGGGGGGTGGAGTGCGGCGAGGTGGCCATGGAGAACCGGGACGTGCCCGAGGACTCCATTGTGCAGCCCCTGCGGAAGGTGGTGCGCAAGGCCACCAAAGAGGACCTGCAGAAAGTGGAGGAGAACCACAAGAAGGAGAAGTCCGCCTTTAAGGCCTGCGAGCGGCGCATCGCCGCCCGGGGGCTGGAGATGAAGCTGGTGGACGTGGAGTACACCTTCGACAACTCCAAGATCCTCTTCTACTTCACCGCCGACGGCCGGGTGGACTTCCGGGAGCTGGTAAAAGACCTAGCCGGGATGTTCCGCACCCGCATCGAGCTGCGGCAGATCGGCGTGCGGGACGAGGCCAAAATGCTGGGGGGCATCGGCATCTGCGGCAGGCCCTTCTGCTGCGGCAGCTTCCTGGGGGGCTTTACCCCGGTGTCCATCAAAATGGCCAAGGAGCAGGGCCTGTCGCTGAACCCGGTGAAGATCTCCGGCTCCTGCGGCCGGCTGATGTGCTGCCTGAAGTACGAGCAGGAGGCCTACCAGGACCTGCTGAAAAACACCCCCAAGGTGGGGGCCCTGGTCTCCACCCCCGAGGGCAAGGGCGTGGTCACCGAGCAGAACCTGCTCACCAGAAAGCTCACCGTGCGGCTGGACAAAGACCCGGAGGCCGCCCCCAAGGTCTTCCAGGTGGCGGAGGTGAAAGTCCTCCGGGACGGGAAGATCAAGGTGGAGAAAAAGGAGCTGGAACAGCTGAAAAAGCTGGAGGAGCACTGAGCTTTCCCCGGGAAAGGCCCTGGTTTTGCAGGAAATGTTCGGAAGCACTTGCTTTTTTGGAGAAATGTGATAGAATAAGCTTGAAAATCTTCTTGGAGGTGTTACCCCATGCCTTACGTGATCAGCGACGAATGTATTGCCTGCGGCGCCTGCGCTGCGGATTGCCCTGTCGGTGCCATTTCTGAGGGCGACGGCAAGTACGTGATCGATCCCGATACCTGCATCGACTGCGGCGCCTGCGCCGGCACCTGCCCGGTGGGCGCTCCCCAGGAGGGCTAAGTCCTTACGGGAACGTCTGTCCCGCCCAAATCGCGGGAGAGCAAATCGGAAAAGCAGAGCCTGAAAGGGAGGTCAGCCTTTCTTTCGGGCTCTCTTTTTTGGCGAGAGAGGAGAGACCCTATGGAACAGGCCAGTTGGGAACCCCTGGCCCCCGGCTGCCAGGTGCTGGTCACCCGGGAGCACGGCTTTTCCACCGACACCCTGCTGCTGGCGGCCTTCTCCCAGCCCCGGCGGGGAGAGCGCTGCGCCGACCTGGGTACGGGCTGCGGGACCATCCCCCTGCTGTGGCGGGCCCGGGGAGAGCCTGGGCCCATCCTGGCAGTGGAGCTGCAGCCCCAGGCGGCGGAACAGGCCAGGCGCTCGGTGGAGCGCAGCGGCTATAACGGACACATCCAGGTGGTGGAGGGCGACGTGCGGGACTACAAGGCCCTGCTCCCCTGCCAGGGCCTGGACCGGGTGGCCTGCAACCCGCCCTACACATTGCCGGGGGCCGGGGCGGCCAGTCCCGATCCCCAGCGCCGGGCCGCCCGCCAGGGGGACTGTTTCTCCCTGGAGGACCTGGCCCAGGCCGCCCGGTACAGTTTAAAGCACCGGGGCAGGCTGTGCCTGTGCCTGCCGGTGCGGCGGCTGGCCGAGGCACTGGCCCTGTTCTCCCGGTGGGACCTGGAGCCGAAACTGCTGCGGCTGGTGCAGCAGCGCCGGGACAAGGCCCCCTACCTCTTTTTGCTGGAGTGCCGCAGGGGCGGCCGCCCCGGGGGACTGGAGGCCGCCCCCACCCTGCTGCTGGAAGAGGACGGCGGCGGCCCCGCCCGGGAGCTTTTGGAGGTCTACGGCAGCTACCGGGACAACGCCGGATGGAAAACTCGGGGCGAACAGGCCCCCTAGGAGGAAAGGCTATGCTGGAACAAGGCGCGCTGTACGTGGTGGGCACCCCCATCGGGAATCTGGGGGACCTGTCCCCCCGGGCGGTGGAGACCCTGTCCCAGGCGGACTTTATCGCCGCCGAGGACACCCGGGTCACCCTGCGGCTGCTCAACCACTTTGGGATCAAGAAACCCCTGCTGTCCTACTTCGAGCACAACAAGCAAGAGCACGGCCCCCTGATCCTCAGCCGGCTGAAGGAGGGCCAGACCTGCGCCCTGGTCTCCGACGCGGGGATGCCCGCCATCTCCGACCCGGGAGAGACCCTGGTGGCCGCCTGCGCCCAGGAGGGGGTGCCGGTGTACGTGGTCCCCGGGCCCACGGCGGCCGTCTCCGCCCTGGCCCTCAGCGGCCTGCCCACCGGGCGGTTCACCTTCGAGGGCTTTCTCAGCGTGAACAAGCGCCACCGGAAGGCCCACCTGGAGGGCCTGCGCGGCGAGGAGCGGACCATGATCTTCTACGAGGCCCCCCACAAGCTGCGCAAGACCCTGTCGGACCTGGAGAAGCTCCTGGGCAAGGAGCGGCGGATCGCCCTGTGCCGGGAGCTGACGAAAGTCCACGAGGAGGTGTGGCGCACCACCCTGGGGGAGGCCGCCGCCCACTACCGGGACAAGGAGCCCCGGGGGGAGTTCGTCCTGGTGGTGGAGGGGGCAGCCCCCGCCCCGGAGCCCCAGGAGTCCCTCTCCCTGGAGGAAGCCGTGGCCCTGGCCCAGGAGCTGGCGGGTCAGGGGCTCTCCCCCAGCGAGGCGGCCAAAGAGGCCGCCAGGCAGTCCGGCCTGCGCCGGGGAGAAGTCTACGCCGCCCTGATCCGCTCCCAGGAGAAGGGGTGAGGGCGCTCCCCTAAGGGACTCCCTCTCCCTGGAGGAGGCCGTGGCTCTGGCCCAGGAGCTGGCGGGTCAGGGGCTCTCCCCCAGCGAGGCGGCCAAGGAGGCCGCCCGCCAGTCCGGCCTGCGCCGGGGAGAGGTCTACGCCGCCCTGATCCGCTCCCAGGAGAAGGGGTGAGTCCTCTCCCCGAAAGGTCCCTCTCCCTGGAGGAAGCCGTGGCCCTGGCCCAGGAGCTGGCGGGGCAGGGGCTCTCCCCCAGCGAGGCGGCCAAGGAGGCCGCCAGGCACTCCGGCCTGCGCCGGGGAGAGGTCTACGCCGCCCTGGTCCGCGCCCAGGAGAAGGGGTGAGGGCTTTTGGAGAACCGTAATATTTTCGTAAAAACCCGTGACGCCCACGGGAAATTGTGTTATACTATACCTAACTAGCAGGAGCGGACGGCTGCGGCCGGAGGTCCTGGCGGAAGAAAAACCCGGCGGCTGGCTCCCCGGCCCCATGAAAGGACGATGTTGACATGTTGCGAAAGACCAAGATCATCTGCACCCTTGGCCCTGCCACCGAGGACGAGAGCGTTCTGCGCCGGCTCATGCTGGGCGGCATGAACGCCGCCCGGTTCAACTTTTCCCACTGCACCCACGAGGACGCCGCCCACAAGCTGGAGGCCGTGGTGCGCCTGCGGGAGGAACTGGGCCTGCCCGTGGCCACCATCCTGGACACCAAGGGCCCGGAGATCCGGGTAAAGACCTTTAAAGACGGCCCCATCGAGCTGGAGGCCGGGGACACCTTCACCCTCACCACCCGGGACGTGGAAGGGGACTCTCAGGTGGTGTCCATCACCTACAAGGACCTGCCCAAGGATTTAAAGCCCGGCGCCCGGGTGCTCATCGACGACGGCCTGGTGGAAATGCGGGCCGAGCACGTCTCCGACACCGACATCGTCTGCACCGTCTTAAACGGCGGCCGCGTCTCCAACCACAAGGGCATCAACGTGCCCGGCACCAAGCTGTCCATGCCCTTTATCAGCGAGCAGGACCGCTCCGACATCATCTTCGGCATCGAAAACGGCTTCGACTACATCGCCGCCTCCTTCACCCGCTCCGCCCAGGACATCCTGGAAATCCGCCACATTTTGAAAGAGTACGACTGCCACACCATGAACATCATCGCCAAGATTGAGAACATGGAGGGCGTGGAGAACATCGACGAGATCCTCCGGGTGGTGGACGGCATCATGGTGGCCCGGGGCGACATGGGCGTGGAGATCCCCCTGCAGGACGTGCCCGTGCTGCAGAAGGAACTGATTCAGAAGTCTTATCTGGCGGGCAAGCAGGTGGTCACCGCCACCCAGATGCTGGACTCCATGATGAAGAACCCCCGTCCCACCCGGGCCGAGGCCACCGACGTGGCCAACGCCATTTACGACGGCACCAGCTGCATCATGCTCTC
>DXDU01000025.1 GCA_019115285.1 Candidatus Acutalibacter pullistercoris | reverse complement strand
CTGGATAAGGAGACCTATCACTACAAGCAGCAGGTGGCCCTGAAGTTCGCCGACCTGGTGTACAACGGCCAGTGGTACACCCCCCTGCGCCAGGCTCTGTCCGCCTTTGTGGACTCCACCCAGGAGACCGTTACCGGCGACGTGAAGCTGAAGCTCTACAAGGGCAACATCATCGACGCCGGCGTCACCTCTCCCTTCTCCCTGTACGACGAGGAGATCGCCACCTTCGACGAGGACGAGGTGTACAACCAGGCCGACTCCGCAGGGTTCATCAACCTGTTCGGCCTGCCCATCAAGGTCCAGGCGAAAAAGGGCCTGACCTACGACAAATAAAAAAAACTTACCCGGCAGGAGGGGGCTTTCCCAAGGGAAAAGTCCCCTTCGCCTGTTTTCGGAAGACCTGGGAGGAAACCCTATGAAACTATGGAAAGGCCGCTTCCAAAAGGAAGCCGACCCCAAGACCAACGATTTTAACTCCAGCATCTCCATCGACAGCCGGATGTACCACGAGGACATCCAGGGGAGCATAGCCCACGCCACCATGCTGGGAGAGTGCGGCATCATCGACAAAAGCGAGAGCGAGAAGATCATCGCGGGCCTCAAAGGCATCCTGGCGGACCTGGACTCCGGCGCTCTGACCATCGACCCCGACGCCGAGGACATCCACACCTTTGTGGAGGGGGAGCTCACCGGCCGCATCGGCGACGCCGGCAAGCGCCTGCACACCGCCCGCAGCCGCAACGACCAGGTGGCCTTGGATGTGCGCCTGACCCTGCGCAAGGACTGCGCCGCCGTCCAGGCCCAGCTGAAAGACCTGGTGCGGGTGCTGTGCCAAAAAGCGGAGCAGTACGCCGGCACCGTCATGCCCGGGTACACCCACCTGCAGCGGGCCCAGCCCATCACCTTCGGCCACCACCTGATGGCCTACGCCGAGATGCTCCTGCGGGACCTGTCCCGGCTGGAGGACGCCTTAAAGCGCATGGACGTCATGCCCCTGGGCAGCGGGGCCCTGGCCGGCACCACCTATCCCCTGGATAGGACCATCACCGCCAAATTGCTGGGCTTCTCCCAAGTGAGCCAGAACAGCTTAGACGGCGTCTCTGACCGGGATTTCTGCGCGGAGATCGCCTTTGCCATGGGCCTGGTGATGGTGCACCTGTCCCGGTTCTGCGAGGAGCTGGTGCTGTGGTGCTCCTGGGAGTTCCAGTTCATCGAGCTGGACGACGCCTTCTCCACCGGCTCCAGCATTATGCCTCAGAAGAAAAATCCCGACATCGCCGAGCTCATCCGGGGGAAAAGCGGCCGGGTCTTCGGGGATGTGGTGACGCTGCTCACCATGATGAAGGGACTGCCCCTGGCCTACAACAAGGACATGCAGGAGGACAAGGAAGCGGTGTTCGACGCGGTGGATACGGTCAAGCTGTGCCTGACGCCCCTGATCCCCATGGTGGAGACCATGACCGTGAAAGAGGACAAGATGCGGGCCGCCGCCGCGGGCGGGTTCATCAACGCCACGGATTGCGCCGACTACCTGGTGGCGGAAAAGGGTCTGCCCTTTAGAGACGCCTACAAGATCACCGGGGAGCTGGTGGCATTGTGCATCCAAAAGGGCCTGACCTTGGAGACCCTGCCTCTGGAAGAGTACCAGGCGATCTGCCCCGCCTTTGATGAGGGTGTGTATCAGGCCATCTCCCTGGAAAAGTGCGTGGGGGGAAGAAAGGTCCTGGGCGGGCCCGCCCCCGAAAACGTAAAAGCCCAGGCCCAGCGGGTTTTGAGCCTTTTAAAACAGGAGGGCTGCTGACATGGAACAGATCAAAGTGGGGGTGGTGGGAGCCACCGGCTACGCCGGCAGCGAGATCTGCCGCCTGCTCTACAGCCACCCCGCCGCACAGCTTGCCGCCATCAGCTCCGTGAGCTTTGAGGGCATGGCCCTTTCGGAAGTATACCCCGCCTACCGCCAGGTGATAGACCTGGTGTGCGGCACCCAGGAAGAGGTGGTGGCGAAGTCCGACGTGGTCTTCGCCGCCCTGCCCCACGGCCTTTCCCAGGAGCTGGGGGCCCAGTGCGTGGCGGAGGGGAAGGCCTTTATCGACATGGGCGCGGACTTCCGCTTAGAGAGCGAGGAAGACTACAAAGCCTGGTACGGCGGGACCTTTACCGACCCGGCCCTCCACGAGCAGGCGGTGTACGGCCTGCCGGAGTTCTTCCGGGAGAAGATTCGGGGAAAGAAGCTTATCGCAAACCCCGGCTGCTACACCACCGCCGTGCCCCTGGCCCTGGTCCCCGCTTTAGAGGCGGGCCTCATCGAGCAGGAGGGCATCATCGCCGACTGCAAGTCCGGCGTCACCGGGGCGGGGAGAAAGCCCAGCCAGAGCAACCACTACCCGGAGCTCAACGAGAGCTTTACCGCCTATAAGGTGGCAAACCACCGCCACACCCCGGAAATCGAGCAGACCCTGACAAAGATGACCGGGAAGCCGGTGAAGGTCACCTTCGTGCCCCACCTGCTGCCCATCAACCGGGGCATTCTGGCCACCTGCTACGCAAAGCTCAAGCCCGGCGTCACCGAGGAACAGCTTTGGCAGGCCTACCAGGCCCGCTATGAGGGGGAGCCCTTCGTAAGGCTGCTCCCCAAGGGCCAGGTGGCCAACGTGAAGAACGTGCGCACCAGCAACTTCTGCGACGTCTCCCTGTTTGTGGACGGGCGCACCGGCACCTTCATCGCCATCTCCGCCATCGACAACATGGTCAAGGGGGCGGCGGGCCAGGCCATCCAGAACATGAACCTGAGCTTCGGCCTGGAGGAAACGGCCGGGCTGCTCCTCTGCCCCCCGGCGTTTTAAAGGGCAGGCAACACCATAGAGAAAGAGGGTATCCCCATGAAGATGATCGAAGGCGGCGTCACCGCGGCCCAGGGCTTTGCGGCCGGGGGCGTCCACTGCGGCATCCGCAAGAATAAGTCAAAGCCCGACCTGGCCATGATCTACAGCGAGAAGATGTGCGCCGCGGCGGCGGTGTACACCCAGAACCTGGTAAAGGGCGCGCCCATCCTGGTCACCCAGAAAAACATTGCCGACGGCTTCGCCCAGGCGGTGATCTGCAACTCCGGCAACGCCAACACCTGCAACGCCGACGGCTTGGAGAAGGCGGAGAAGATGTGTGAGCTGGCCGCCGCCGCCCTGGGGCTGCAGCCCAGCGACGTGGTGGTGGCCTCCACCGGGGTCATCGGCCAGGTGCTGCCCATAGAGCCCATCGAAAGCGGCATCCCGGAGCTGGTGAAATCTTTGAGC
Organism: Candidatus Acutalibacter pullistercoris; assembly: GCA_019115285.1. Lineage (GTDB taxonomy): Bacteria > Bacillota > Clostridia > Oscillospirales > Acutalibacteraceae > Acutalibacter > Acutalibacter pullistercoris. The sequence goes on along the minus strand of DXDU01000025.1, from coordinate 4,357 downwards.
GACACCGGCTCCACCGCTGCCGCCACCGCCATTATGACCACCGACACCCAGGCCAAAGAGGCCGCCGTGGAGGTGGAGATCGGCGGGAAGACGGTAAAGATCGGGGGCATCTCCAAGGGCAGCGGCATGATCCACCCCAACATGGCCACCATGCTCAGCTTTGTCACCACCGACTGCGCCATCAGCCCGGCCATGCTGGACAAGGCCATCCACCAGGTGACGGAGGTGACCTTCAACATGATCTCCGTGGACGGGGACACCTCCACCAACGACACCTTCGCCGTGCTGGCAAACGGCGCCGCGGAAAACCAGGAGATCGCCGGGGAGGGCCCGGACTATGACGCGTTCATCTCCGGCCTGGAGGCCGTGTGCCGCAGCCTTGCCAAGAAGATGGCGGGGGACGGGGAAGGGGCCACCAAGCTCTTGGTGTGCCAGGTCTCCGGGGCGGTGGACTGGGACATGGCCCGCACCGTCTCCAAAGGGGTGATCTGCTCCACCCTGCTGAAGGCCGCCATGTTTGGCGGCGACGCCAACTGGGGCCGGGTGCTGTGCGCCATCGGCTACTGCGGGGCGGCGGTGGACGTGAACAAGATCGACGTGAGCTTCTGCTCCTCTCTGGGGCAGGTGGACGTGTGCAAAAACGGGGCGGGCATCCCCTTCTCCGAGGAGAAGGCCGCCCAGGTCCTCTCCGCCGGGGAGATCCACATCCTGGTGGACCTGCACCTGGGAGAGGTCTCCGGCGAGGCCTACGGCTGCGACCTGACCTACGACTACGTGAAGATCAACGGGGACTACAGGACCTGAGGAGGCGCGTATGAACCAGCAAAACAAGGCCCCCCGGGGCCCGAAAGATCCCTGGTCTGTGGTGTGCCTGGCGGCGGCCGTGGTGCTGTGGGGGAATTTCCTTCTGTGCCTGGGCTTGGCCATCGGGGCCGTAGGCTTCCTGCTGATGGAGCTGGGCTTCGCTGTGTCCACGGCTTTGCTGCTGCTGTTGGGAATCGTCCTCTACCTGTTGGGCAAACGGCAGGGGGCAGGGAAGCTGTGGCGCAGGCTGCTGCTGGGGTCCCTGTTCGCCAACGGCCTGGTGATCGTCTTCTACATCGTGGCCCTGGGGGCCCTGTTCTGGTACGCCGCACAGTTTTAAAGCGCCCCGGCTTTTTTAGCGGGGAGAGAGGAGAGACCCATGGACATTTCTAGCAGGGAGCGGGCCGCCGTCCTGGTGCAGGCCCTGCCCTATATCAAAAAGTACGCCGGCAAGACCGTGGTGGTCAAGTACGGCGGCAACGCCATGATCGACCAGGGCCTGAAGGACGCTGTGATGAGCGACATCGTGCTGATGCAGCTGGTGGGCATCAACGTGGTGCTGGTCCACGGCGGCGGCCCGGAGATCAACGGGATGCTGAAAAAAATCCAGAAGGAGAGCAAGTTCCTAAACGGCATGCGGGTCACCGACCAGGAGACCATGGACATCGTCCAGCAGGTGCTGGCGGGCAAGGTGAACAAGGACCTGGTCCAGCGGCTGGAGGACGCCGGCGGCAAGGCCGTGGGCCTGTGCGGCCTGGACGGCTCCCTTTTGAAAGCGGACCAGCTGGACACCGAGCTGGGCTTTGTGGGGGAGATCCGGGAGGTGAACGTGGAGATTCTGGAGAACGCCGCCGCCAACGGCTACGTGCCCATCGTCTCCACCGTGGCCGCCGGGTACCACGGAGAGGTGTTCAACATCAACGCCGACGTGGCCGCCGCCCGGATCGCCGCCTCTTTAGGGGCCATGAAGCTCATCCTGATGACCGACGTGCGGGGGCTTCTCCGGGACAAAGACGATGAGGAGTCCCTCATCCCCGTGGTCAACGTCAGCGACGTCAGCCGCCTGAAGAAAGAGGGCATCATCTCCGGGGGCATGATCCCCAAGATCGACTGCTGCGTGGACGCTGTCCGCCGGGGCGTGGGCCGGGCCCACATCATCGACGGCCGGATGCCCCACTCCATCCTGGTGGAGCTGTTCACCGACGAAGGCGTGGGCACCATGTTCTATTAAGCGGTTAAGGTAAAAGGGTTTTATAAAATTCTTTAATTCTTTTCAAGCGACAAGCAACTGTTTCTCACAGGATCTGCCGAGAACAAGAAAAGGTAAATTAGGGTTCCATGGGCTTGTAGTAAATTGCTCAAGCGGCTAGTAAAAATAGCTGGAAATGGAAGGAAAGGTGTTTTCATGAAAGTGCTTTTGCTCAATGCGGGGGCAAAATCTCACGGTGCAACCCAAAGCATTCTGGAAACAATCCGAGAAGTTCTCCCTGATGGATGGGAGGAGGATATGGTCCGCTTGGGGGAACTCGATGTTCATTTTTGCAGAGGCTGTAAAGTGTGCTATGAAACCTGCACCTGCGTCCAAAAGGATGATGTGCAGACTCTTTTGTCCCGGATGGATGAGGCAGATGTGTTGATTATAGCGGCTCCCTCTTATTGGGGAGATATACCGGCGCAGTTTAAGGCGTTTATTGACCGTTGTACTCCTTATTCCAACACCTGCCCTAACCCAGCGCATAAGACTTTGAGGTCTGGGAAAAAGTGTTTTGGAGTTGCTTTGCGCGCAGGGACCCGCCCGGGAGAATGTCAGCACATTATTGAAACCATTGCTCATTGGTGTGGCCATATGGAGATAGAGATGGTCGATAGCATGTATTTCTGTCAGATCAATGAGGAACAGGATATCAACCCTCGCAAATCAGAAATTCGTCAGACAGCAGGGCAGTGGTTTTCTAAAATGTTGTGAGCTAATAGAAAGCGAGGGAGCTTTATGTATTTTCAGGAGATTAAAGAGCAAGATCAAACATACATCCTGCCCACCTACGGCCGGGTGGACGTGGCCCTGGTGAAGGGGAAAAACGCCCGGGCCTGGGACGCGGATGGGAAGGAGTACATCGACTTTACCTCTGGCATCGGGGTCAACGCCCTGGGGTATTCCGATCCCCAGTGGGCCGCCGCCGTGGGAGAGCAGGCCGGGAAGATCCAGCACCTGTGCAACTACTACTACTCCCCGGAGAACACCGCCCTGGCTGAGTCCCTCTGCCAGGCGGCGGGCATGGGCAAGGCCTTCTTCTGCAACTCCGGAGCGGAGGCCAACGAGTGCGCCGTGAAGGTGGCCCGCAAGTACGGGGAGAAGCGGGGGGCTGCCAAAATCGTCACCCTGGAGAACTCCTTCCACGGCCGCACCCTGACCACCCTGGCCGCCACCGGCCAGGCGGGCTTCCACAAGCAGTTCCTGCCCCTGACCGAGGGCTTCCTCTACGCCAAGGCCGGGGACCTTCCCGGCATCGAGAAGCTGCTGGACGGCTCTGTCTGCGCCGTGATGCTGGAGATGGTCCAGGGGGAGGGAGGCGTCATCCCCATGGAGGAGAGCTTTGTAAAGGGCCTTGCAAAGCTGTGCCGGGAGAGAGACGTGCTGCTGCTCATCGACGAGGTGCAGACCGGCATCGGCCGCACCGGGACGTTCTACGCCTACCAGGGTTACGGGGTGGAGCCTGACGTGGTCACCACCGCCAAGGGCCTGGCGGGCGGCCTGCCCATGGGGGCCTGCCTGGTGAGCAAAGCCCTAGGGGACATCCTCCAGCCGGGGGAGAACGGCTCTACCTTCGGGGGGAACCCGGTGGCCTGCGCCGGGGCCCGGGTGGTGGTGGACCGGGTGTCCGATCCCGTGTTCCTGCATAGCGTGACTGAGAAGGGCGCCTACCTTCGGGAAAAGCTGGAAGCCCTGCCCCAGGTGGAGTACGTCCGGGGGAAGGGGCTGATGCTGGGGGCCAAGCTGAAAAACAAGGACGCCCACGACGTGCTGGTGCAGTGCGCCAAGGCCGGGCTGCTTGTCCTCACCGCCAAAGAGCTGGTGCGCTTTTTGCCGCCCCTGACCATTACGAAAGAAGACATAGACCAGGGCCTTGCCATCTTCCAAAAGGTCCTGGAAGGGTAAAAACAGAGAGAAAGGATAGATCGCCATGAAGCATTTGCTGAAGCTGCTGGACCTGACGGGGGAGGAGATCCTGGACATTCTGAACCTGGCGGACCAGCTGAAGTACGAGACGAAGCACGGCATCCAGCACCCTGCCCTGCAGGGCAAGTGCCTGGGCATGATCTTTGAGAAGTCCTCCACCCGCACCCGGGTCAGCTTCGAGGTGGGCATCAACCAGTTGGGGGGCTACGCCGTGGTGCTGGGAGCGGAAGGTTCCCAGATCGGCCGGGGGGAGCCGGTCCAGGACACCGCCCGGGTGCTGTCCCGGTATGTGGACGGCATTATGATCCGCACCTTCGGCCAGGACGAGGTGGAGGCCCTGGCCCAGTACGGCAGCGTGCCGGTGATCAACGGCCT
>DXDU01000024.1 GCA_019115285.1 Candidatus Acutalibacter pullistercoris | reverse complement strand
TGGGACTTCGTGCTTTCTTCCTGTTGCACTTAGTTTGACAAATCATTGATTATAGATTAACATCCCCCTCCCGCGCCTGCGAGGTACTATATATCACCTTGGTATGGGCGCGGGAGGGGGCAGGGGGTGGGGCGGTTGGCACCGCAGGCCAATAAAATCCCTCCGCTGAGGGGCGCTCCGGGGCGCCGGAGATTGACTTTTGCCGCTGGGCGTGCTATAGTGAGCGTAAGTTTGGCGAGGGGCGGCGGGCCTCTCGCCGGGAGGAGGCGCGTTGCCATGGAGACGCAGAAAAAGTCCAGCATCTTCCGGTTTTTCCCCTATACCCAGGGGTTCCGGGGAAGGTTCCTCACGGCCTTCCTCATGGTGGTGGTGGCGGTGGTGGCAAACTACATGACCCCCCAGGTCATCCGGGTGACGGTGGACTCCGTCATCAACAGCGAGCCCTTCAACCTCCCGGGCTTTCTGGTGGGCTGGATCGAGAGCATCGGCGGCCGGGAGACGCTGCGGCAGCATATCGTCCTATGCGCCCTGGCCTCCCTGGCCTTCGCGGCGCTGTCGGGGCTTGCCAACTACTCCTCCCGCATGAACCTGGCCCGGGCCTGCGAGGGCACGGTGGCCCGGGTGCGGGACACCCTCTTCGACCACATCCAGCACCTGCCCTACGCCTGGCACAACGCCCACCAGACCGGGGACATCATCCAGCGCTGCACCCAGGACGTGGACCTGATCCGCAACTTCGTCAGCGACCAGCTGATGGAGGTGGTGCGCACGGTGCTGCTCATCCTGGTGTCCCTGGCCCTGATGTTCTCCATGAACGTGGAGCTGTCCCTGGTGGTCACCGCTTTTCTCCCCGGGGTGTTCCTGCTGTCCCTGGTGTTCTACGTCATCGTGGGGAAGAAATTCCAGCGGGCGGACGAGACGGAAGGGGAGCTCACCGCCCTGGTCCAGGAGAACCTGACCGGGGTGCGGGTGGTGCGGGCCTTCGGCCGGGAGCGGTTCGAGATTGACCGGTTCAATAGGAAAAACCAGGAGTTTACCGACATGTGGGTAAACCTGGGGGGCATTATGGGCTTTAACTGGGGCCTGGGCGACTTCTGCGCCGGGTTCCAGGTGCTTGTGATCCTGGTGGTGGGGGCCTTCTTCGTGGAGGCGGGGAACCTGACCGCCGGGGAGTTTTTGGCCTTTACCGCCTACAACTCCATGCTGGTGTGGCCGGTGCGCAACCTGGGCCGGCTTTTAAGCGAGCTGAGCAAGACCTCCATCTCCGCCACCCGGCTCTTCGACATTTTAGACGCCGAGGAGGAAGCCGATCCCCCCGGGGCCCTCACCCCGCCCCTCACCGGGGACATCGTCTTCTCCCACGTGGACTTCGGCTACGGCGCCGGGGAGGTGCTGGAGGACGTGAGCTTTACCATCAAGGCCGGGACCACCTTCGGCATTTTGGGGGCCACGGGCTCGGGGAAATCCACCCTGATGGCCCTGCTGGACCGGCTCTACCAGCTGCCCCGGGGCCAGGGCACCATCACCATCGGCGGGGTGGACATCCGGGACATCCAGCTCTCCCACCTGCGAAAGAACATCGGCATCGTGCTGCAGGAGCCCTTCCTCTTCTCCAAGACCTTCCGGGAGAGCATCTCCGACGGCTCCCCCAGAAAGGACCTGGAGACCGTGCGGCGCTACGCCAAGCTGGCGGTGATCGACGACGCCATCGAGAGCTTCGCCCAGGGGTACGAGACCCCCATCGGGGAGCGGGGGGTCACCATCTCCGGGGGACAGAAACAGCGGGTGGCCATCGCCCGGATGCTCATGCAGGACACCCCCATCAAGATCTTCGACGACTCCCTCTCCGCCGTGGACATGGAGACCGACCAGAAGATCCGCCGGTCCATCCAGAAAAACGTCCGGGGCACCACCATCCTCATCGCCCACCGGATCACCACCCTGATGAACGCCGACCAAATTCTGGTGCTGGACCACGGCCGGGTGGCCCAGCTGGGCACCCACCAGCAGCTCTCCCAGCAGGAGGGCATCTACAAGCGGATTTTCGACATGCAAAAGGGGACCGAGCAGTAAAAAATAAAAATCGCTCTTGCTTTTCCCGCCCCGCTCCCTTATAATGGAACTCACCAGACAGTCCTGACAGAAAGCTCCCGCCCCGGCGGGTCCTGACGTGGAAGGAACAGCTCCGGTCTTTTTCCAGGGATACGTGTCCCTATAAGAGATCTGTGCCGCGCCTTTCCCAGGCGCGGCTTTTTTTGGGCCTGCTGGCCAACAGGAAAGGAGCGACGCTTATGAAAACGCGGGTAGCCGTCATGGGCATCATCGTGGAGGACACCCAGTCGGTGGAGCAGCTCAACGCCCTGCTCCACGAGTACGGCGCCTACATCATCGGCCGCATGGGCATCCCCTATCGGGAGCGGGGCATCAACATCGTGTCCATCGCCATCGACGCCCCCCAGGACGCCATCTCCGCCCTCTCCGGGAAGATCGGGAACCTGCCGGGCATCAGCGTGAAGACGGCCTACTCCCAGGTGACGGACGGTGACTGAGGCCACCGCCGCCCTGCTGCGGGAGCTGGCCTCCTCCCACCGGCTGGAGGAGAAACAGTACGCCCAGCTGGTGGAGGGCTTCGACCAAGAGGCCGCGGCCCTGGCGGCCCGACTGGCGGTGGCTGCCCGGCGGCCCCATTACGGGGACAAGGTGTTCATCCGGGGGCTCATCGAGATTGGCAACGTGTGCCGCAACGACTGCCTCTACTGCGGCATCCGCCGCTCCAACCAGCACTGCAGCCGCTACCGGCTGACGGAGGAGCAGATCCTCGCCTGCTGCCGGGAGGGCTGGGCGTTGGGCTTTCGCACCTTTGTGCTCCAGGGGGGAGAGGGCCTGCCGGCGGAACAGGCCTGCGCCCTGGTGCGGGCCATCAAAGGGGAGTTCCCCGGCTGCGCCGTCACCCTGTCTTTGGGGGAGTACCCCACAGAGGACTACCGGGCCATGAGGGAGGCCGGGGCCGACCGGTACCTTCTGCGCCACGAGACTGCGGACCGGGAGCACTACCAAAAGCTCCACCCCCCGGAGCTGTCTTTCGACAACAGGATGCGCTGCCTGAAAGACCTGAAGGACCTGGGCTTCCAGACGGGCTGCGGGTTCATGGTGGGCTCCCCCTACCAGACCCCGAAGACCCTGGGGAAAGACCTGAAGTTCGTGGAGGAGTTCCAGCCGGCCATGTGCGGTATCGGGCCCTTCATCCCCCACAGGGACACGCCCTTCCGGGAGTTCCCGGCGGGCTCGGTGGAGCTGACCCTCTACCTGCTGTCCCTGCTGCGGCTCATCAAGCCGGACCTGCTGCTGCCTGCCACCACCGCCCTGGGAACCTTACAGGAGGACGGCCGGGAGCGTGGGATGCTCTCTGGAGCCAACGTGGTCATGCCCAACCTGTCCCCTCCCGACGCGGCGGAGAAGTACACCCTGTACGACGGCAAGCTCTTTCAGGGAGCGGAATCCGCCAGGCATTTGGAGGACCTGAGGGGGCGCATGGTGGCCATCGGCTGCCAGGTGGTGGTAGACCGGGGCGACCCCGCCCCGTGACCACAGCCCTCTTCCCCACTTTCTGCCCTATAAAAACCTGACGGGAAAGTTTTTCTGACCCAAAAGAAAGGATGTTTTGTATGTACAATCCCAAATCTTTAAAAGCCGAGGAATTCATCGACCACCAGGAGATCCTGGACACCCTGGCCTACGCCGACGAGAACAAGGAGAACGTGGAGCTCATCGACCAGATCTTGAACAAGGCCCGGGAGCGCAAGGGCCTGTCCCACCGGGAGGCCTCGGTGCTGCTGGCCTGCGAGATCCCGGAGAAAGTCCAGGAGCTCTACAAGCTGGCCGAGCAGATCAAAAAGGACTTCTACGGCAACCGCATTGTGATCTTCGCGCCCCTGTACCTCTCTAACTACTGCGTCAACGGGTGCCTGTACTGTCCCTATCACATGAAGAACAAGCACATCCCCCGGAAGAAGCTGACCCAGGAGGAAGTGGAGAAAGAGGTCATCGCCCTGCAGGACATGGGCCACAAGCGCCTGGCCATCGAGACCGGCGAGGACCCGGTGAACTGTCCCATCGAGTACGTGCTGGACTGCATCCACACCATCTACTCCATCAAGCACAAAAACGGCGCCATTCGCCGGGTGAACGTGAACATCGCCGCCACCACCGTGGAGAACTACCGGAAGCTGAAGGAGGCCGGCATCGGCACCTACATTCTCTTCCAGGAGACCTACCACAAGGAGAGCTACGAGCACCTGCACCCCACCGGCCCCAAGAGCAACTACTGCTACCACACCGAGGCCATGGACCGGGCCATGGAGGGCGGCATCGACGACGTGGGCCTGGGGGTGCTCTTCGGCCTGGAGCTGTACCGCTATGAGTTCGCCGGGCTTTTGATGCACGCCGAGCACCTGGAGGCCGTCCACGGGGTGGGGCCCCACACCATCAGCGTGCCCCGGGTCAAGCACGCCGACGACATCGATCCCGACGAGTTCGACAACGGCATCGACGACGAGACCTTCCTGAAGATCTGCGCCTGCATCCGGGTGGCGGTGCCCTACACCGGCATGATCATGTCCACCCGGGAGAACCAGAAGGTCCGGGAGCGGGCGCTGCACCTGGGCATCTCCCAGGTCTCCGGCGGCAGCCGCACCAGCGTAGGCGGCTACACCGAGGAGGAGCGCCCCCACGACACCGAGCAGTTCGACGTCTCCGACAACCGCACCTTGGACGAGGTGGTGAAGTGGCTCATGGAGCTGGGGTACATCCCCTCCTTCTGCACCGCCTGCTACCGGGAGGGCCGCACCGGCGACCGGTTCATGAGCCTGTGCAAGGCCGGGCAGATTCAGAACTGCTGCCACCCCAACGCCCTGATGACCTTGAAGGAGTACCTGATGGACTACGCCGCCCCGGAGACCAAGGCCGTGGGCGAGGCCCTCATCCAGGCGGAGCTGGAGAACATCCCCAAGGAGAAAGTCCGGGAGATCTGCAAAGACCACCTGGAGAAGATCGAACAGGGCATCCGGGACTTCCGTTTCTAAAGGAGCGCAACGTATGAGTTTAAACGCCACACCCTCGGGAGAGCGGGTACACATAGGCTTTTTTGGGCGGAGAAACGCGGGCAAGTCCAGCGTGGTCAACGCCTTTACCGGGCAGGAGCTCTCCGTGGTGTCCGAGATAAAGGGCACCACCACCGACCCGGTGCTCAAATCCATGGAGCTGCTGCCCCTGGGGCCGGTGGTGATCATGGACACCCCCGGCTTCGACGACGAGGGGGCCCTGGGAGAGCTGCGGGTGAAAAAGACAAAGCAGGTCCTCAACCGGGCGGACTGCGCCGTGCTGGTGGTGGACGCCACCGTCGGCCTCACCCCCGTGGACCGGGAGCTGCTCTCCCTGTTCCGGGAGAAGAACCTGCCCTACCTGATCGCCTACAACAAAAGCGACCTGGCCGCCGCCTCCGGGGAGCTGGAGGAACCGGGCCTGCTGGTCAGCGCCAAAACCGGGGAGAACATCCACGAGCTCAAGGAGCGGGTGGCCCGGCTGGTGGACCGGGAAGGCCCCCAGCCCCACCTGGTGGCGGACCTGCTCGCCCCCGGGGACCTGGTGGTGCTGGTGGTGCCCATCGACTCCGCCGCCCCCAAGGGCAGGCTCATCCTGCCCCAGCAGCAGACCATCCGGGACATTTTGGAGGCCCGGGCGGTGTCTGTGGTCACCGGGGTGGAGGAGCTTCCCCAGACCCTCCAGTCCCTGGGGAAGGCCCCCCGGCTGGTCATCACCGACTCCCAGGCCTTTGGGGCGGTGAACAAGCTGGTCCCCCGCCAGATCCCCCTGACCTCCTTCTCCATCCTCATGGCCCGGTATAAGGGGACGCTGGACCAGTCCGCGGCGGGAGCCGCCCAGCTGGACCAGCTGCAGGACGGGGACAAGGTGCTCCTCTCCGAGGGCTGCACCCACCACCGCCAGTGCGAGGACATCGGCACGGTGAAGATCCCCCGGTGGCTGAAAGAGTACACCGGCAAGGACCTGGTGCTGGAGCACTCCTCCGGCCGGGACTTCCCCGAGGACCTGAGCCCCTACCGGCTCATCATCCACTGCGGCGGCTGCATGCTGGGGGAGCGGGAAATGGCCTACCGCCAGAAGACCGCCCAGGACGCTGGGGTGCCCTTTACCAACTACGGCATGGCCATCGCCCAGATGCACGGCATCCTTCAGCGCTCTCTGGAGCCCCTGGCCACCGCGCGCAAAGAACAGGGAAAGCAAAGCTAAAAGGTTTCGCCTTCCCGGCTGCAGGGCCTGGGCAAGAGTTGCGAGGCCCGCCCGCCTCGCCTGCCAGGCGGGGAGACTATGTGGTACCCACCCCCTGCCCCCTCCCGCGCCCATACCTAGAAGGTATATGTACCCTTGGTGGCGCGGGAGGGGGATTTAATTCTTAATATTCAATAGGATTTTCAAGGGGGCTGCCGCCCCCTTGAACCCCCATGATAGATAGCCTCCTCTATGGCAGAGGACTATAAACGTGGGGGGTATCAA
>DXDU01000023.1 GCA_019115285.1 Candidatus Acutalibacter pullistercoris | reverse complement strand
CTGCCGGAGGGGCGCTTCCCGCCGAAAGAGAAGAGAGGGAAAAGAGCTGCCGGAGGGCGGCTCTTTTTTTGCTGGGGGAGCGGGCGAAAAGCGCGGGCCGGTGTGGGGCGTTTCACCGGGGCTAGGGCGTGCTCCTGACCCCGGGGGGCGCTTTGCCGCAAAGGGGCGGGGAGGCTGTGCAGGAGGGGTCTTCCTCACAAAAAGCGGGGAGGCTGTGGGGGAGGGGGAGAACAATGGGAGGGCCGCGCTGGGGCGGCAGGTTTGCCGGGCGGGGGGCTGGTTCTGGGACGGCGGGAGGGAAGTTGCCTGGGGATGGGCAACTTTTCTCTGGTTTTTGGGGGGAGCAGGGGTGATGCTTTGACCACGGAGACGTGGGTGACGGCCCTGACGGGGCTGGTGGGGCTGGTGGCCGCGGTGGCGGCCCCGGTGCTGCGGCTCAACAGCGCCATCACCCGCCTGTCCACCTTGATCGACCGGGCGCTGCAGGACATGGGGGAATTGAAAGCGGCCCAGGCCCAGCTGGAGCAGAGGGCTACAGAGTCCCAGAACGACCTGCGCCGGAGGATCGACCAAACCAGGGACAGGCTCCACGACCACGAGAGCAGGCTGTGCCTGCTGGAGACACACAGGGGAAAGGAGACATGAGATGAAGATCAACTGGAGCGTGCGGGTGAGGAACAAGACCTTCTGGCTGGCGGTGATCCCGGCGGCGCTGCTGCTCATCCAGGCGGTGGGGGAGGCCCTGGGCTTCCCCCTGGAACTGGGGGGCCTGGGGGACAAGCTGCTGGGGGTGGTCAACGCCCTGTTCGCCCTGCTGGCCTTGCTGGGCGTGGTGAACGATCCCACCACCCAGGGGACAGGGGACAGCCAGCAGGCCTTGGGGTACCAGGTTCCCAAGGGAAAGGAGGGCTGACATGGCGGTGCACGGGGTGGACCTCTCGGAGAACAACGGGGCGGTGGACTTCGCCGCCCTGCAGGCCGCGGGGGCAGAGTTCGTCCTCCTTCGCTGCGGCTACGGCAACGACCTGGCGGAGCAGGACGACAAGCGCTTTTTAGAGAACGTGCGAAAGGCCCGGGACTTCGGCCTGCCCTGGGGGGTGTACCTCTACTCCTACGCCATGACGGCGGGGGAGGCGGAGAGCGAGGCCGCCCACGCCCTGCGGCTGCTGGAGCAGGCGGGGAAGCCCCCCTACGGCGTCTGGTTCGACATGGAGGATGCCGACGGTTACAAGGCCGCCCGGGGGATGCCCTCCAACGGGGAGCTGGTGGAATTCTGCCGGATCTTCTGCCAGCGGATGGAGGCGGCCGGGTACTACGCCGGGGTGTACGCCTCGGCCTCTTGGTTTACCCACCAATTGAACAGCCCCAAGCTGGACCCCTACGACAAGTGGGTGGCCCACTGGGCGGCGCAGTGCGGGTACCAGGGCAGCTACGGCATCTGGCAGCACACGGACCGGTGGGTCATCGGCGGGAAGGCCTTTGACGGCAACTGGGCTTACAAAGACTACCCGGCCCTGACGGGGGCGGGGGACAAGGAGGAGAGCGCCATGACAGAGACCCAGGTGAGGGCCCTGGCCCGGGAGGAGATCCAGGCTTATTTCCGGGAGCGGGAGGCCTTGCCTCCCAGCGACTGGGCCCGGGGAGACCTGGCCCGCAGCCAGCAGGAGGGCATTCTCTTGGGGGACAAGGACGGGGGCCTGCGGCCCCGGGCGTTTCTCACCAGGGAGGAGGCGGCTGCCCTGGCCAACCGGATTCTGGACGCCAGGTAAGGGCCGGCGGGAAAGAGGAGCCCGCGGATGGGAGCCGGCCCCGCGCCCCACTCCGCCCTCCCCCCCTTGGGGGAGGGCGGCCCGCCCCGCTGGGGCGGGCGGGCCCGGCGCAGCCGGGGCCGAGCGGGGCGCGGGGCCTCTTCCCAGCAGGGGCTTGGGGGAGAGGCAGCAAGGCCCGGCGGCAAAAGGCCCGGCCCAGGCGGAGGGAAGGGAAAACCCCTCTGGCCTGGGCCTTTTCTTTTTCTCCAGGGGAAAACTTGCCTGCCCCTCTCTTGCGCCGGGGCGGGTTTCCTGTTACAATGGGAGCAGGAAACCCAGAAGAAGAGAAAGGGAGGCATCATCATGGGTCGGATCGATCCCCAGAGCTGGAAAGAGGACCTGCCAGCCTTCGCGGAGAAGACCGCGCAGTTTTACGCGGGGGAGCTGGACAAAAACGCCTACAAGGGTTTTTCCGGGCTGTATGGCAGCTACGCCCAAAAGGGCGGGCAGGCCAGTATGCTCCGGCTGCGGATGACCGCCGGGCGGGTCACACAGGAGAAGCTGGCCTTTGTGGCCAGGGCCATCCGGGAGTACGCTGTGCCCCGGGTGCACTTCACCACCGGGCAGACCATACAGTTTCACGATTTGGACCAGGAGACCGTGTGCGCCGTGATGGAGCAGGCCCTGGACGTGGGCATTGTCACCATGGGGGGCGGCGGGGACTTTCCCCGGAACGTGACCTGTTCCCCCTTGGCGGGGCTGGTCCCCGGGGAGCGCTTCGACGTGCTGCCCTGGGCGGAGGCCGCCGGGGAGTACCTGATGCACTTCGTCAAGGCGGAGAAAATGCCCCGGAAGCTGAAGGTGGCCTTCGCCGGCAGCGGGGAGAATGAGTCCCACGCCACCTATAAGGACCTGGGCTTTGTGGCCCGGAAAGACGGCGCCTTCGACGTGTACAGCGCCGGGGGCCTGGGGAACAACCCCCGCTTCGGCGTGCTGGTGGCGGAGGGGGTGGCCCCGGAGAAGATCTGCTACTATATCAAGGCCATGTGGCTCACCTTCCGGGCCTACGGCAATTACGAGAACCGGGGCAAGGCCCGCACTCGCTACATGCAGGAGGTCTGCGGCGGCCCCGAGGGATATAAGAAGGCCTACCTGGAAAAACTCCAGGAGGTGCTGGATTCCGGGGAGGACCTGGACCTGAAGCTCCAGCCCGTTCCCCTGGGGAAGAAGGGCAACGGCACGAAAGCTTCCGGCCCTCGGGTGATCAGGCAAAAGCAGGAGGGGCTCTACGCCGTGGCCTGGCACCCCATCGGGGGCCAGGCGGACCCGGAGACCTTCTGCCGGGTCAGCGACCTGCTCTGCGCCATGGAGGGGGCGGAGATGCGCCTTTCTCCCGACGAGACCGCCTATCTGGTGAACCTTACCGGGGACCAGGCGGAGGCCCTTCTGGCAGCCACGGAAGCGGACACCGCCCACAGCCGGTTCGAGACCACCGTCAGCTGCATTGGGGGCGCCACCTGCCAGGTGGGGATGCGGGACTCCCAGGCGCTGCTGAGGGAGTGCGTCCAGGCGGTGCGTGCCGCCGGCCTGCCCGACGGGGCCCTGCCCCAGATGCACATCTCCGGCTGCAATTCCTCCTGCGGCACCCACCAGACCGGCGTCATGGGCCTGCGGGGCGGCGCCAAGGTGGTGGACGGCAAGGCTAAGCCCGGCTTTACCCTGTTCCTGGGCGGCGCCAGCCGCCAGGGGGAGGAGGCCATGGGCCGGGAGCTGGGCGCCATCGCCCAGGAGGACGTGCCCAGGTTCCTGGTGGAGCTGGGCCGGGCCGTGGCGGAAAGCGGCCAGGACTTCGCCGCCTGGTACGGGGAGGACCCCCGGCGGGTGGAGGAGATCGCGAAGGCCTATTTGTAAGAACGAGCAGAGGGTGAGACCGGCCCCCAGCGCTTCTGGCTGGGGGCCTTCTGTGCGCCGGAGGGGTACCGGCCAAGGGGAGGAGCATTCCATTTGGAGGTAAGAGAGACAGTATGCTGCAGCTGAAAAAGATCCGCAAGACCTACCGCACCGGGGAGCTGTGCCAGGACGCCTTGAAAGAGGTGAGCATCCGCTTCCGGGAAAACGAGTTCGTGTCCATCCTGGGCCCCAGCGGCTCGGGGAAGACCACCCTGCTGAACATCGTGGGGGGCCTGGACCGGTACGACAGCGGGGACTTGGTGATCAACGGGGTCTCCACCAAACAGTACAGAGACGGGGACTGGGACTACTACCGGAACCACTCCATCGGCTTTGTGTTCCAGAGCTATAACCTGATCCCCCACCAGAGCGTGCTGGCCAACGTGGAGCTGGCCCTGACCCTCTCTGGGGTGGGGAAGAGAGAGCGCCGCCAGCGGGCCCAGGCGGTGCTCCGGAAAGTGGGCCTGGGGGACCACCTGCACAAGCGGCCCAACCAGCTCTCCGGCGGGCAGATGCAGCGGGTGGCCATCGCCCGGGCCCTGGTCAACGACCCGGACATCCTCTTAGCCGACGAGCCCACCGGCGCCCTGGACTCCGAGACCAGCGTGCAGATCATGGAGCTGTTAAAGGAGATCGCCCGGGACAAGCTGGTGATCATGGTCACCCACAACCCAGAGCTGGCGGACCGGTACTCCACCCGCATCGTCCGGCTGCTGGACGGGCAGATTGTGGACGACACCAGGCCCCTGACAGAGGAGGAGCCGGAGCGGTCTCCCCAGAAGCGCAGGAAGATCTCCATGTCCTTCGGCACCGCCCTGGCGCTGAGCTTCAACAACCTGCGGACGAAAAAGGGCCGCACCCTGCTCACCGCCTTCGCCGGGAGCATCGGCATCATCGGCATCGCCCTGATTTTGGCTTTGTCCACCGGCATGGACCGGTACATCACCGACGTGCAGAAGGACACCATGTCCTCCTACCCGGTGACCATCACCGACCAGACCTTCGACGTGTCCAGCCTCATCGGCATACAGGGGGAGGTGCTGGGGGAGGACAGCGGGGAAGAGGCCCCGGACACCTCCAGCGCCCACGCGGATTTCCGGGCGCTGGAGTCCGCCCAGGCCTTCGCCTCCAGCATTGTGGAGAACGACCTGACCGGCTTTAAAAGCTACCTGGAGGACCAGGACAGCCCCATCCACCAGTACCTGGGGGAAAACGGGGTGGTCTACGGGTACGACGTGAACTTCTCCGTCTACGCCTACGACCCGGAGGGGGAGTGGGTGAACACCAGCGAAGCCCTGGGGGAGGAGGACAGCGACTCCATGATGGACCGGATGCACAGCATCACCCTGGGGGCCGGCAGCGAAAGTGCCGCCCACTTCTCCCAGATGACCCCCGGCCAGAACGGGGAGGCGGTGAGCCAGGTGGTCACCGACAACTACCAGCTGCTCTACGGGGCCTGGCCCCAGGAGGCCCATGAGGTGGTGCTGGTGCTCAACTCCCGGAACGCCATTCCCGCCACCACCCTGCGGCAGCTGGGCTTTCTCACGGAAGACCAGTACGACCAGGCCCTGGAGGCCATTGAGGCGGGAGAGGACCCGGAGGCCCTGGACTTCTCCTACGAGGAGCTGTGCGGCCACAGCTTCTACCTGGTGGCGGCCTGCGACCGGTACCAGCGGCAGGAGGACGGCACCTTCACCCTGCTGGAGGAGGGCCCGGTGCACCAGCAGGAGCTGGAGGAGGCTGCCATCCCCCTGACCATCTCCGGGGTGGTGCGCCCCGCCGGGGACTCCCAGAACACCGCCATCTCCACCGCTGTGGGCTACACCGCCCTGCTCACGGAGGAACTGATCCAGCACACCGACGAAAGCCCGGTGGTCAAGGCCCAGGAGGCCGACCCGGATGTGAATGTGTTAAACGGCCTGGAGTTCCAGCCCAAGGACGACGGGGAAAAAGCCCAGGAGGCCCGGGAGTACCTGGGGAACCTGGGGGTCTCTGAGAAGGCCGGGTTCTACCAGCTGATGCTCTACTACGCCCAGCAGGAGGGGGACGCCCAGGCCGCCTCTGGGGGACAGGCCCAGGCCGCGGCCGGGGCTGCCGGGGCCGGCGCCGCCGGCATGGCCTCCGCCGGGCAGCTGGACGAGACCGCCATGGCGGGCCTGCTGGACCAGTGGCTGGCAAACGACCCGGAGGAGGAAGTGCTGCTCCAGGTCTACGACCAGTATTTGGACGGGGCTACCTACCAGGGGAACTTGTCGGACTTTGGCAAGGTGAGCCTGGACGCCCCCTCTTCCATCAGCCTGTACGCCGACAGCTTTGAGGACAAGGAGGGCGTCGCCCAGGCCATTGCCGACTACAACGACGCCGCCCCGGAAGCGGAGCGCATCACCTACACCGACTACGTGGGCATGCTCACCTCCTCCCTGACCACCATCATCGACGGCATCTCCCTGCTGCTCATCGGCTTTGTGGGCATCTCCCTGGTGGTGTCCTGCATTATGATCGGCATCATCACCCACATCTCTGTGCTGGAGCGCACCAAGGAGATCGGCATCCTCCGGGCCCTGGGGGCCTCCAAGGGGAACATCTCCCAGGTGTTCAACGCCGAGACCTTCATCATCGGCTGCTGCGCCGGGCTCATCGGCATCGGGGTGTCCCTGCTGGCGCTGCTGCCCATCAACCACGTGATCCAAACCGTGTCGGGCATCCCGGACCTGAGCGCCCAGCTGCTCCCCCTGCCCTGCGCCGTGCTGGTGCTCCTGAGCATCCTGATCACCATTTTGAGCGGCCTCATTCCCGCGAAAAACGCCGCCAAGAAAGACCCGGTCATCGCCCTGCGGACGGAATAAAGTTTTTGAAAAGGCCGGGGGGTGCCCCGGCTTTTTCCGAGGGCGGAGCCCGGGGGCGGCCTCATCCCGGGGAAAAACGCCGCCAAGAAAGACCCCGTCATCGCCCTGCGGACGGAATAAAGTTTTTGGAAAAGGCCGGGGGCTGCCCCGGCTTTTTCCGAGGACGAAGCCCGGGGGCTAAGCCCGGTGCCCTCTCCGGGAAATTCCCGGGGGGAGACTTTACTTTGCCACGGGGGTAGTGTATAATCACCACAGAATGGGGAGAAAGGGCCGCGGGCCCGGTTTGCTTCCCCAGGGGAATGATGGGAGGAGGAAACTGCCTTGGCAGTGATGACGAAAGACAAGTCCTTTTACAAGACGCTGATCACCCTGGCCATTCCCATCTCCCTGCAGAACCTGATCACCTACGGGGTGAATTTCGCCGACAACGTGATGATAGGCTCTCTGGGGGACAACGCCATCTCCGGCGTGTACGTGGGGGGGCAGCTCCAGCAGGTGCTGCAGATGTTCGTGGCGGGCATCGAGGGCGCCATACTGATTCTGGCCGCCCAGTACTGGGGGAAGAAGGACACGGACAGCATCCGGAAAGTGGTGTCTGTGGGGGTGAAGTTCGCCCTGGTGGTGGGGATTCTCACCACCTTGTGCGCCGCCCTGTTCCCCGCCCAGATCATCGGCCTGTTCACCGGGGAGGCCGGGGTCATTCAGGAGGGGGCCGCCTACTTGCAGATTGTGGCCTTTACCTACCTGTTCTTCTGCGTCACCCAGGTGATGATCGCCTCCATGCGCAGCGTGGAGACGGCGAAGATAGGACTTTACATCTCCATGATGGCCTTTGTGGTCAACGTGGGCCTCAACTGGGTGCTGATCTTCGGCCACCTGGGATTTCCCGCCCTGGGGGTGCGGGGCGCGGCCCTGGCCACCCTCATCGCTCGGATCTTGGAGACCACGGTGGCGGTGGTGTACGTGTTCGTCATAGACCCCAAGCTGCGGTTCGGGGTGCGGGACCTGCTGCGCACCGACCGCCAGCTTTTAAAGGACTTTATCCGCTACGGCCTGCCCATCATCGGGGGGCAGGTGGTGTGGGCGGTGAACTCCCTGGCAAACACCAAGATCCTGGGCTGCTACAGCGCCGGGGTCATCGCCGCGGCCAGCATCACCGGCATGCTCCACAACCTGATCTACGTGTGGATGAACGGCCTGTCCTCCGCGGTGGGCATCATCACCGGCAAGACGGTGGGGGCCGGGCTTTACGAGAAGATGAAGGAGTACTCCAAGACCGTGCAGATGATCTTCCTCTTTGTGGGGCTCATCTCCGGGGCGGTGGTGTTCCTGCTGCGGGACGGCTTTATCGGCCTGTACGACGCCAGCCCCGAGGCCATCCAGTACTCCCGGCAGTTTATCAACGTGATCTCCGTCACCATCATCGGCACCTGCTACCAGGCGGCCTGCCTGTTCGGCCTGGTGAAGTCCGGCGGGGACATCTCCTTCGTGTTTAAAAACGACACCATCTTCGTGTTTTTGGTGGTCATCCCCTCGTCCCTCATCGCCATGTGGCTGGGGGCGCCGCCCTGGGTGGTCTTCGCCTGCCTCAAGTGCGACCAGATCCTCAAGTGCTTTGTGGCCATCGTGAAGATCAACCGCTACAATTGGATGAAGAATTTGACGAGAGACAACAGGGAAGGTTTGACGGCAGATGGCTAAAAAGATCGCGGGCGCCCGGGGGGCGCTGTTCCTCATGCTGGCCGCCCTCATTTGGGGCACGGCCTTTGTGGCCCAGAGCCTGGGCATGGACCACACCGGCCCCTGCACCTTTACCGGGGCCAGAAGCTTCATCGGGGCTTTGGTGCTGCTGCCGGTGGTGCTGTTGTCCCGGCGGCTGCCGGGGAGAAAGGACCAGCCCGCCCCCCAGGGCTCCTTTTGGAAACGGAATGGAAAACTCCTTGCAAGCGGCGCCTTGTGCGGGGTGCTGCTGGGGTCCGGCAGCCTGCTGCAGCAGGCGGGGATCCAGTTCACCACCGCCGGGAAGGCCGGCTTCCTGACGGCGCTGTACATCGTCATCGTGCCGGTGCTGGGCATCTTCCTGGGCCGGCGGCCCGGGGCGAAGGTGTGGATTGGGGTGATGATCGCCCTGGTGGGGGCGTACCTGCTCAGCGTCACCACCGGGGAGGCAGGGGGCCTGGCCATCGGGCCGGGGGACCTGCTGGTGCTGCTCAGCGCCATTTTCTTCTCCCTGCACATCCTCACCGTGGACCGGGTGGCCGGGCAGCTGGACGGGGTGGCTTTGTCCTGCGTGCAGTTTTTCGTGGCGGGGGTGCTCTCCACCGTGCTGGCCCTGTTCCTGGAAAAGCCGGACTTCTCCGGGCTGCTCCAGGCCTGGGGGCCGCTGCTGTACACGGGGGTGCTCTCCAGCGGGGTGGCCTACACCCTGCAGATCTTAGGGCAGCAGAGGGTGCAGCCCACCGTGGCCTCCCTCATTCTCAGTTTGGAGTCGGTGTTCGCCGCCGTGGCGGGGTGGATTGTCCTGCAGGAGCCCCTGTCCCCCCGGGAGATCGCTGGCTGCGTGCTGGTGTTCGCGGCGGTGGTGCTGGCCCAGCTGCCGGACAGAAAACAGGATGCTATCCCGGCGCCGGAAGGTGTTCGGGACACAATAACACAGGAGAAAGGAACGTGATCGGGATGCGGATGATCGAGACGAAGAATTACCAGGAGATGAGCCGCAAAGCGGCGGGGCTGATCGGAGGGCAGGTGCTCTTAAAGCCCGACTGCGTCCTGGGCCTGGCCACGGGCAGCTCCCCCATCGGGACCTACGACCTGCTGGCCAAGGGCTGCGAGGAGGGCCTGCTGGACTTCTCTCAGGTGCGCACGGTGAACCTGGACGAGTACTGCGGCCTGAAGGCCGCCGACCCCCAGAGCTACCGGTACTTTATGGACACCCACCTGTTCGACCGGGTGAACATCAACAAGGAGAACACCTTCCTGCCCAGCGGCACCGCCCCGGACATGGAGGCGGAGGCCCAGCGGTACGAGGCCCTGGTCCGGTCTATGGGCGGGGCGGACCTGCAGCTTCTGGGCATCGGCCACAACGGCCACATCGGCTTTAACGAGCCCGCCGACCACTTCCCCGCGGCGGTGCACCAGGTGCAGTTGACGGAGAGCACCATCCGGGCCAACTCCCGGCTCTTCGACAAGATCGAGGACGTGCCCACCACCGCCATCACCATGGGCATCGGGCTCATCATGCTGGCCCGGAAGATCCTGCTCATCGCCGGGGCGGACAAGCGCGCCATCGTGGAGGAGGCCTTCTACGGGAAGATCACCCCCCAGGTGCCTGCCTCTATCCTGCAGCTCCACCCGGACGTGACGGTGATTCTGGCCAAAGAGTAAGACCACAGCGAGAAAAGAGGGAAAGACCATGTCCGTAGCGGCGGTGACCGCCTACTTAGAGACCCTGGGCCTGGGCGACCGGGTGCGGGTTTTGTCCCGCTCCAGCGCCACCGTGGAGGAGGCGGCCCAGGCCTTGGGCTGCCAGCCCCGGGAGATCGCCAAGACCATGTCCCTGCTCCAGGAGCAGGGGCCGGTGCTCGTCGTGGCGGCGGGGGACGGCAAGATCGACAACAAGAAGTACAAGGCCCAGTTCCACCAGAAGGCCAAGATGATCCCCGGCCCCCAGGTGGAGGACCTGGTGGGCCATCCCCCTGGGGGCGTGTGCCCCTTCGCCTGCAAGGAGGGGGTCGCCGTGTACCTGGATGTGTCCCTGCGTCGGTTCGAGAAGGTCTACCCCGCCGCCGGCGACGGCCACAGCGCCGTGGAGCTCACCCTGCCCCAGCTGGAGGAAAGCTCCCGCTGCGCCGGCTGGGTGGACGTGTGTTCCGGCTGGCAGGAAGAAGCGTAAAAAACAGAAAGCGCCTCCCTCTCCTAGAGAGAAGGGGGGCGCTTTGCTTGTCAGGTCACGGGGCCAGGGCCAGCAGGTCGGCGATGAGCTGGTCCACGGCCTGGTCCCGGGTGGCCCAGCTGGCGCGGATTTGAACGGCGGCGGGGCCTTGTCCAGCCGCTGGGGCTGCCAAAAAAGCGCCTCCCGCTCTCCGTGAGAGAAGGGGGGCGCTTTACTTGTCAGGTCACGGGGCCAGGGCCAGCAGGTCAGCGTTGAGCTGGTCCACGGCCTCGTCCCGGGTGGCCCAGCTGGTGCAGATCCGCACGGCGGTGCGGCCCTCGTCCACCTTCTCCCAGAAGGAGAAGACGTACTTCTCCTCCAGCCGCCGGAGCTGTTCGTCGGGGAAGATGAAGAACTGCTGGTTGGTGGGGGAGGGGGCGTAGGTCTCTATCCCCGCCTTCTGGCAGGCGGCGGCGATGCGGAAGGCCTGCTGTACGGCTTTCTGGCAGATCTGCTGGTACAGCCCCCCGGTGAACAGGGTGAGGAACTGCAGCCCCAGGAGCCGGCCCTTGGCCAGCATCCCCCCGTTTTGCTTGATGGCGTAGCGGAAGTCCCGGTTCAGGTCCGGGTCGGTGATCACCACCGCCTCCCCGAACAGGGCCCCGCACTTGGTGCCCCCGATGTAGAACACGTGGCACAGCCGGGCCAGATCGGGTAGGGTCACGTCCGTCTGGGGGGAGGCCAACGCGTAGCCCATCCGGGCCCCGTCCAGGAACAGGTACAGGCCGTACTGGTCGCAGACCCGGCGCAGGGCGGTGAGTTCCTCTTTGGAGTAGAGGGCGCCGTTTTCCGTGGGGTGGGAGAGGTACACCATCTTGGGCTGTACCATGTGCTCCGGGGGCATGCTGCCGGCGAAGTGCTCCCGGCACAGGGCCTCCACCTGGGCGGGGGAGAGCTTCCCCTCCGGGCCGCAGGGGACCTCCAGCACCTTGTGGCCGGTGGCCTCCACCGCCCCGGTCTCGTGGCAGTTGATGTGCCCCGTCACCGGGGAGATGACCCCCTGGTGGGGCCGCAGGGCGGCGCGGATTACCGTGAAGTTTGCCTGGGTGCCCCCCACCAGGAAGTGCACCCCGGCCTCCGGGGCGGCGCAGGCCTCCCGGATCAGGGCACGGGCCTGCTGGCAGTAGGGGTCCTCCCCGTAGCCCACGGTCTGCTGGAGGTTGGTCTCCTCCAGCTTCTGTAAAATGAGGGGGTGGGCCCCCTCGGTGTAGTCGCAGTTAAAGTACAGCATGGCGTCTCCCTCCGTGTGGACGAAATCTGTTTTTCCCTGCCATTGTAGCACGGCCGGGGGGAAATGGCAATCGTTCCTTGACAGGGCCCGGGGAGGGTGGTATGCTGTAGCCAGACCAAGAGAGGGGGAGGATGCGCCGTGAACAAGCGGACAGGCACTGTCATCGCCCTGGTGTGCGGGGCCGCCGTGTTTCTGTGGGGCGTGCAGGACCTGGTCCAGTGGGCCGCCGTGGGCGGGGACCTGCTGGAACAGTACAGCCAGGTGGAGGCCATCGTCCAGCTGGTGCAGAGCTGCCTTGCCTCCGGCGTGGGGAAAGTGCTGCTGGGGGGCCTGGCCCTGGTGGCGGGCCTGGTGGGGCTGAAGCGGGAAAAGCCCCATTCCTAAAAGAAAAAACAGACGTCAGGGAGGGGAGACCCTCCCTTTTTTCGTCCCCGCTGTTGACAAATCCCCGGGGATCGTGTATAATGCGAAGCGTTGTAAAGAAAAAAACTTTACACGGCGCGGCAAGGAGGGAGACTATGGCCAAGGATCTGCGCATCGCCTACCTGCTGGATTTCTACGGGGACATGCTCACCGGGACCCAGCGGGAAGTCACCGACGCCTACTACAACCAGGACCTGTCCTTAGCGGAGATCGCCGAGGACCGGGACATCACCCGGCAAGGGGTGCGGGACGCCATCAAGCGGGCGGAACAGCAGCTCTTGGAGATGGAGGAACGCCTGGGGCTGGCCCGGCGGTTCCAGGACATGCAGAAGTCCTTAGCCGCCATCTGTGACTGCGCCATCGCCATACAGGACCTCAACGCCCAGAACGGGGCGGTGGGGGACATCGACGCACAGGCGGCGAAGATCCTGGCCCTGGCCCAGGAGATCGCCGTGAACGACTGAGAGCGGGGAGGGACACGGCATGGCCTTTGAGGGCTTGGCGGAAAAACTGAGCAATTCCTTTAAAAAGCTGCGGAGCAAGGGCAAGCTCACCGAGGCCGACGTGAAAGAGGCCATGCGGGAAGTGCGCCTGGCCCTGCTGGAGGCGGACGTAAACTATAAGGTGGCCAAGGACTTCACCAAAAAGGTGACGGAGCGGGCCATTGGCGCGGAAGTGATGGAGAGCCTGACCCCGGCCCAGATGGTCATCAAGATCGTCAACGAGGAGCTGACCGGGCTGATGGGGGGCAGCGAAGAACGGCTGAAGACCCCTGCCCATCCCCCCGCGGTGATTATGATGTGCGGCCTGCAGGGCGCGGGCAAAACCACCCACGCCGCCAAGCTGGCAAAGCTCCTCAAGTCCCAGGGCCACAGGCCCCTGCTGGTGGCCGGGGACATCTACCGCCCGGCGGCCATCAAACAGCTGCAGGTGGTGGGGGAGCAGGCCGGTGCGCCCGTGTTTGAAAAGGGAACCCAAGACCCGGTGCTCACCTCGCAGGAGGCCATCCGCCACGCCAAAGACTACGGCAACGACTACGTGATTATCGACACCGCCGGCCGTCTGCAGATCGACGAGGCGCTGATGGAAGAGCTGCGGCGGATTAAAGAGGCCGTCAGCCCCACGGACATCCTGCTGGTGGTGGACGCCATGACCGGCCAGGAGGCCGTGAACGTGGCCAAGTCCTTCGACGACCTGCTGGACATCTCCGGCGTCATCCTGACGAAGCTGGACGGCGACACCCGCGGCGGCGCTGCCCTGTCGGTAAAGGCGGTGACGGGCAAGCCCATCAAGTTCGCGGGCACCGGCGAGAAGCTCTCCGATTTGGAGGTCTTCCACCCCGACCGCATGGCCAGCCGCATTCTGGGCATGGGGGATGTGCTCACCCTCATCGAGGAGGCCCAGTCCAAGCTGGACGAGAAGGCCGCGGAGAAAACCGCCCAGCGGCTGATGCAGAACAAAATGGACTTAAACGACCTGCTGGAGCAGTTCCAGCAGGTGAAGAAGATGGGGCCCATCAAGGGCATCCTCTCCAAGCTCCCCGGCATGGGGAACAAGCTGGACGACGTGGACATCGACGACAGGATCATGGACCGGAGCGCGGCCATCATCCTCTCTATGACCCCCTACGAGCGCAGCCATCCGGACAGCCTGAACGCCTCCCGGAAAAGGCGCATCGCCGCGGGCTGCGGCCAGAAGGTGGAGGACGTGAACCGGCTTTTGAACCAGTTTAAACAGACCCAGAAGCTGATGAAGCAGTTCGGCGGCATGGGCAAGGGCAAGCGCCGCCGGGGCCTGCCCACCAACCTGCCCTTTTAAACAAGGTGACAGTACGCTCCCCCTTTGGGGGCCGTATGGAAGATAGATCACAACAAAACACAAAACGCATTGGAGGAACGAAACATGGCTGTTAAGATCAGACTGAGAAGAATGGGCGCTAAGAAGAACCCCTTTTACCGCATTGTGGTGGCGGATTCCCGCTTCCCCCGGGACGGCCGCTTCATTGAGGAGATCGGCTACTACAACCCCATGGAGGAGCCCAGCGTGGTGAAGGTGGACCCCGAGAAGGCCAAGAAGTGGATTGCAAACGGCGCCCAGCCCACCGACACGGTGAAGGCCCTGTTCAAGAAGCACGGCGTGCTGTAAGTTTCTGAAGCCCGCCCCTACCAGAAAGGAACCAAGCTATGCAGGAGTTACTGAAGGCCATTGCCTCTGGTCTGGTGGAGAACCCCCAGGAAGTGAGCGTCACTTCCGAGACCAGCGACAACGGCACGGTGGTCTACCACCTCCACGTGGCGGAGGAGGACATGGGCCGCGTCATCGGAAAGCAGGGCCGCATCGCCCGGGCCATCCGCGTGGTCATGCGCGCCGCCGCCACCCGCAACGATCAGAAGATCATGGTGGAGATCGACTAAGGGACCGGACACCGGCCCCCAGAAAAGGGCGAAAGCCCTTTTTTGTTACTCTTTTTCCCACAGGACCGGAGGAACACACATGAAAAAGCAATTCTTAGAGGCAGGCAAAATCGTGCGGACCCACGGGGTCCGGGGAGAGCTGGTGCTGGAGTGCTGGGCGGATTCCCCCCAGTTTCTGGCGAAGCTCCCCAAGCTCTGCTGGGAGGACGGCAGGGACGCGGGGCTGCTCTCCTCCCGGGTGCACAAGGGCCGGCTCCTTGTAAAGCTCCAGGGGGTGGACACGGTGGAGCAGGGGGACGCCCTGCGGGGCCGGGTGCTGTACCTGGACCGGGAGGACGTGACCCTGCCCCAGGGCCAGTACTTCCTCCAGGACATCATCGGGCTCAGGGCCGTGGACGGCGTCACCGGCCGGGAGTACGGCGTCCTGCGAGAGGTGATCCCCACCGGGGCCAACGACGTGTACCGCATTGTGGACGGGGACAAGGAGTACCTGTTCCCCGCGGTGAAGCACATGGTGCAGGAGATCTCCCCAGAAGAGGGGGTCATCCGGCTGCTGCCCATCCCGGGGATCTTCGACGACGGCGGGGAGGAAGCGTGATGCGGTTCGACATTTTCACCCTGTTCCCGGAGATGTTCCCCCCGGTGCTGGGGCACAGCATCATCGGAAGAGCCAGGAAGAAGGGGGCGGTGCAGGTGTGCTGCCACCAGCTGCGGGACTTCTCCCCCGACCCCCGGGGCCGGGTGGACGACATGGTCTTCGGCGGGGGCAAGGGGATGCTCCTGCAGGCGGAGCCCTTCGCCCGGGGCATCGACGCCCTCACAGAACATCTCGGCTGGCGGCCGCATATTCTCTATATGTCCCCCCGTGGCAGGGTCCTCACCCAGGAGAAGGCCAAAGAGCTGGCGAAAGAGCCGGGGCTCATCCTGCTGTGCGGCCACTACGAGGGGGTGGACCAGCGGCTGCTGGACGAGTACGGGATTGAAGAGCTGTCCATCGGGGACTACGTCCTCACCGGGGGAGAGCTGCCCGCCATGCTCTGCGTGGACGCGGTGAGTCGGATGCTCCCCGGGGTGCTCTCCGACACCGCCTGCTTTACCGAGGAGAGCCACTTCTCCGGTCTGCTGGAGTACCCCCAGTACACCAGGCCCGAGGTGTGGCGGGGCCGGCCCGTGCCGGAAGTGCTCCTCTCCGGCCACCACGGGAACATCCAGAAGTGGCGCCGGGAAGAGGCGGTGAAGATCACCGGGGAGAACCGGCCGGACCTCTTGCGGCGCTGGGAAAAAGCGGGAAACAAGCCCTGAGGGCGCATACTTTCCCGGCTTTCTGCCCATGCTCTGTGCAGGGGCGCCTAGGCCTTATGAAAGGCCTGGGCCACAGGATATGGCGGTGTGTGCAGGCCCCGGCTAACAAATGCTTCAAAAAGTTTTCAACAATGACTGCATCTTGCACAAAGGGGGGCTGGAAATGATTTGGGCCTCTGTTCAGGGAGCCAAAATTGGCCCCCAGCAGTTGACGGGAGCCGGAAATATGCTATAATTAGCTTAATTTCCAAACGCTTTTCGTTTGTTAGACGGATTTTTCACCGGCAAGAAAACCCGACTTTAAACTTTTGTGTAGGAGAGTGAATGTGCATGTGCGCTAAGGAAGTTTTGGTCCAGAATCAGGTGGGTCTCCACGCCCGGCCCGCCACCTTCTTCATCCAGAAGGCCAACGAGTTCAAGTCCTCTATCTGGGTGGAGAAAGAGGAGCGCCGCGTGAACGCCAAGAGCCTGCTGGGCGTTCTGTCCCTGGGCATTGTGGGCGGCGTCACCATCCGCATCATCGCCGACGGCTCTGACGAGCAGGAGGCCGTGGACGCTCTGGTGGATCTGGTCAACTCCGGTTTCGCCGAGTAAGCTTCCTTCCCACGCTGCGTCGGGAAGGGACAGCAAAGGCTGGCCCTATGAGATAGGCACCGCGGAAGCGGTGCTTTTTTCATATCAATGGCAACACGTGCCGGAAAGGGGGAGATTGTGTGGAGGGAGAGGAAAAGCGCCGGGAACTGCGGGAAAAGGCCATGCGCCTGCCCCTGACCCCCGGCGTCTACCTGATGCACAACAAGGCCGGGGACATCATCTATATCGGGAAGGCCAAGGCGCTGAAAAACCGGGTGAGCCAGTACTTCGGCTCTGAGAAGAACCACCAGCTCAAGGTCCGGCGGATGGTGGCCAACGTGGACTGGTTCGAGTACATCCTGTGCGACAGCGAGTTCGAGGCCCTGGTGCTGGAGAGCAGTCTGATCAAGCAGCACCAGCCCAAGTACAACATCCTGCTCAAAGATGACAAGGGCTACAGCTACATCCGGGTCAGCCCCGGCCCCTGGCCCAGGATCACCGAGGTGAAAAAGGCCGAGGAGGACGGGGCCCAGTACATCGGCCCCTACATGAGCTCCTGGTCCATCAAGCAGGCCATAGACGCCGCCAGGAAGATCTTCAAGCTCCCCGACTGCAACAGGAAGTTCCCCCAGGACTTCGGCAAGGGCCGGCCCTGCCTCAACTACTACATCCAGCAGTGCTGCGCCCCCTGCCGGGGGAAGGTCACGGAGGAGGAGTACAACGAGGCCTTCGGGGAGGCGTTGGACTTCATCAAGGGGGGCAGCTCCACCTCGGTCAAAACCTTGACGGAGAAGATGGAGGAGGCGGCGGAGCACATGGAGTTCGAGCTGGCAGCCAGGCTCCGGGACCGCATCGCCGCCATCCAGAAGATGAAGGAGCGCCAGAAGGTGGTGGCCAGCCGGGTGGAGGAGCAGGACGTGTTCGCCCTGGCCCAGGGGGAGACCCACACCGCCTTCGAGGTGTTCCGGTTCCAGGGGGGCAAGCTCTGCGACCGGGAGAGCTTCCTCACCGAGGGCTGCCAGCCCGACCCGGAGGCCCGGTCGGAGTTTTTGCGCCAGTACTACGCCATCCGGGACAGGGTCCCTCCCGTCATCGCCCTGGACGGCCCGGTGGAGGACCGGGAGCTGGTGGCCCAGTGGCTCTCCCAGCGCCGGGGCCGGCAGGTGAAGCTCCACGTGCCCCAGCGGGGGGAGCAGCACCAGCTGGTGCAGATGTGCCGGCAGAACGCGGCGGAGCACATCGCCAGGCAGACGGGAAACACCGGCCGGGAGGCCTCGGCCCTAGACGAGATCCGGCGGCTGCTGGGCCTGGAGAAGACCCCGGCCTATATCGAGTGCTACGACATCTCCAACCTCCAGGGGGGAGAGAACGTGGCGGGCATGGTGGTGTTCGAAAACGGCCGGCCCCTAAAGTCCGCCTACCGGAAGTTCAAGATCAAAACGGTGACGGGCCAGGACGACTACGGCTCTATGCGGGAGGTGATCCGCCGGCGGTTTGAGGAGTACAAGGCCGCCCAGCGCCGGGGAGAGGAAGAGGGCTTCGGCAGGCTGCCGGATCTGATCCTCTTGGACGGGGGCAAGGGCCACGTGGCGGCGGTGGAGCCGGTGCTGCGGGAGATGGGGGTGGCCGTCCCCCTCTTCGGCCTGGTGAAGGACGACCGCCACCGCACCAGGGCCGTGGCCCTCTCCGGGGGAGAGATCGCCATACAGTCCACCCGCCGGGCCTTCACCCTGCTGTCCACCATCCAGGACGAGGTGCACCGGTTCGCCATCGGCTACCACCGGCAGCAGCGGAAGCGGGCGGCGGTGTCCTCCACTCTCACCTCCATCCCCGGCATTGGGGAGGCCCGGGCCAAGGCGCTGCTAAAACACTTCAAAACCGTGGGGGCCATTGGGGAGGCGGACCTGCAGGAGCTGGAAAACGCCCCCTCCATGACCGTCCCCGCCGCCCGCCGGGTGTACGAATTTTTCCACGGACCCTTGGAAAACCAGGGGGAAGTGGGGGAGAAAACGGCGGAATCTGCGCAAAAAACCGAGAAAAATGGGGAAGAAGCCCAGGAAATTGCCGTGGACAGTTGACAGATGGCGGGAATAATGGGATAATAAAGCGAATCTGAAAACTTTTTGGAGACTTGCCATGCGTATCATCACAGGCTCGAAACGGGGCAAAAAGCTGGCCGCCCTGGAGGGGGAGGCCGTGCGGCCCACTACGGACCGGGTGAAGGAGTCCCTCTTCAACATCCTCCAGTTCCAGCTGGAGGGCCGGCGGTTTTTAGACCTGTTCGCCGGGTCGGGCCAGATCGGGCTGGAGGCTCTCAGCCGCGGGGCGGCCAAGGCCGTGTTCGTAGACGCCTCCCGGGATTCCATCCGGGTGGTGGAGAAAAACGTGAAAGCCTGCGGCATGACGGACCAGGCCCAGATTGTCTGCGCCGACTTCGCCGCCTTCCTCCGGGGCAACCGGGAGAAGTTCGACATCGCCTTTTTGGACCCGCCCTTTCGCGAAGGGCTACTGCCCAGGGCCCTGGCCCTGACGGCGGAGGCCATGAACCCCGGGGGCGTGGTGGTGTGCGAGCACCCCAAAGAGGTGGAGCTGCCGGAAGAGGCAGGGAACTTCCGCCGGGACAAGGTGTACCGCTATGGCAAGATCATGCTGACCGCTTACCGGGCCAGGCAGGTCCTTGAGGCGGGAGAGGAGGGGTGAGCCTATGCGCATCGCGGTGTGCCCCGGCAGTTTCGACCCGGTGACCATCGGGCACCTGGACATCATCAGCCGGGCCAGCAGAATCTTCGACAAGATCATCGTGGGCGTGCCGGTCAATCCCGAAAAGCACTTCAGCTTTACGGTGGAGGAGCGCATGGACCTGCTGCGGCGGGTCATCGCCGCGGAGGGCCTTGAAAATATCGAGGTGGACAAGGTGGACGGCTTGCTGGCGGACTACGCCAAGCGCCGGGGCGCCATGGTCATCGTCAAGGGGCTGCGGGCCCTGTCCGACTTCGAGTACGAGTTCCAGCAGGCCCTGACCAACAAGAAGCTGAACCCAGAGCTGGAGACCATGTTCCTCTCCACCAGCGCGGAGAACATGTTTTTAAGCTCCAGCATGGTCAAGCAGGTGGCGGGCTTCGGCGGGGATATCTCCCACTTTGTGCCCCCTTGTATTTTGGAAACCATCCAGGCGCGGCTGTGCAAGCGGCAGTGAGCGTCCGGTGTGATAGCTCTTTAAAAGCGAAAGCAGAAGAAAGGAACGAGTTGGATCATGAGCAATAATCAGGCGACCATCGAGGATCTGATCGACGAAATGTACGACGTGCTGGAAAAGGGTTGGAAAATGCCCCTTTCCGCCGGCAAGGTGATGGTGGACGGCGACGAAGTCCGGCAGATCCTGGACGACATCAAAGAGGAGATCCCCGCGGAGGTGCGCCAGGCCAAGGCGATCGTGGCCGACCGCACCCAGATCATCAACGAGGCCAACCGAGAGGCCGAGACCATCGTCCGGGTGGCGGAGGAGAAGGCCAAGGCCATGGTGGCCCAGGACGAGATCGTCCGCCAGGCCCAGCAGAAGGCCAACGAGCTCATCGCCCAGGCCCAGCAGAAGTTTAAGGAGATGCGCAAAGCCAGCTCTGACTATGTGGACGACCTGATGCGCCGGGCCGACGAGTCCCTCTCCGAGCAGCTGGCCGAGCTGCGCAAGACCCGCCAGAACATCAAGGCCTCTCAGCGGAACTTACAAAATTAAGGAAAGCTTTTTGGTCTAGTCTTATAAGAATCGGAGAACTTTCTCCGACCCCCCTCCAGCCTCTCACAAGATATTGTGGGAGGCTCTTTTTCTACCACAATATAATTGCGAACGCCTGTTCGCACCCCTGTTTTCCCCAGATCTTGCGCAGATCTGGGGTTTTTTAGCGGTTGAATTCAACGCCTGTTTCCGTTATAATAAAGGCACTGGGTGGTGAATTGTGGGGAAAAGTACCACGAAGTGTCACGAAAGGGGCAAAAAAGGGCGAAAGCTGACGCCCGTTCCCTGACACAGCCAGGGCGCCCCCAGGGGCGGAAGAGCCTCTGGGGCAAATAACAGGGTGAGCTTGCTGCGCGAAGGGCGTCCGGGCTCAGCCTTGTGGAAAACCCCGAGGCCGCCGCGCGGCGACAGCGCGAGCCCCAGGGCAGCAAATACAGGGTGAGCTTGCTACGCGAAGTGCGTCCAGGCTCAGCCTGGGAAAGGACCGGACCGGGCATGCTGACAGGCGAGTACCAACACAATATGGACCAGAAGGGCCGCGTGACTGTGCCCTCCAAGTTCCGAGAGGACCTGGGGGACAAGTTTTACGTGTGCAAAGGCCTGGACGGTTGCCTGTTCGTGCTGTCCCAAGCCCAGTGGGACAAGCTGGTGGAGAAGGTCTCCGCCATCCCCCTGGCCCAGGGCAAGGCCATCCAGCGTTATTTCTTCTCCGGCGCCGCCGAGGTGGAGCCGGACAAACAGGGGCGTATCCTCATCCCCCAGAACCTGCGGGAGCACGCGGGGCTGGGCAAGGACGTGACGGTCATCGGCGCCGCGGTGCGAGCGGAGATCTGGGATACGGACCGGTGGAACGACTACAACCAGAGCCAGACCGACGAGGCCATCGAAGCCTCGATGACGCTTCTGGACTTCTGACAGAGAAGACGACAGTATGGAATTTCACCACAAGCCCGTCTTGTTTCATGAGACGATAGAAGCCCTGGCGATCCAGCCAGAGGGGATCTACATTGACGGCACCATGGGTGGCGGGGGCCACTCGGAGGCGATTTTGCAGCGGCTCACCACAGGAAAGCTCCTGTCCATCGACCAGGACCCCGACGCCATGCGGGCGGCGGGAGAGCGGCTGGCCTCCTACCCACAGTCCATCCGGGTGCAGGGGAATTTTGCCCAGATGCGGCAGCTGGCAGAGTCCCGAGGGATTCAGAGAGCAAATGGGGTGCTCTTGGACATCGGGGTCTCGTCGTACCAGCTGGACACGCCGGAGAGGGGCTTTTCCTATCATTACGACGCCCCCCTGGACATGCGCATGAGCCAAGAGGGACCCTCCGCCAAGGATTTGGTCAACAGCCTTTCGGAGGAAGAGCTCAGCAGCATCCTCTTCCGCTACGGAGAGGAGCGCAGCGCCCGGCGGATCGCCCGGGGCATTTGCCAGGCCCGGGAGAAAGCTCCCATCCAGACCACCGCCCAGCTGGCAGAGATCGTGAAAGCGTCTGTGCCGGCGGCGGTGCGGCGGGCCGAGGGCCACCCCGCCAGAAAGACCTTCCAGGCGCTGCGCATCGCCGTAAACGGCGAGCTGGACCGCCTGCGGGAAGGGCTGCAGGCCGGCTTCGATCTGCTCCTGCCCGGCGGCCGCCTGGCCGTAATCACCTTCCACTCCCTGGAGGACAGGATTGTCAAGCAGCAAATGCACGACTGGTGCCAGGGCTGCATCTGTCCCAAGGACTTTCCCGTCTGCGTCTGCGGCAGGAAGCCCCAGGGCAAGCTCCTCTACAAAAAGGGGCTGGCCCCTTCGGAGGAAGAGGTGGCGGAAAACCCCCGGGCCCGCAGCGCCAGGCTGCGGGTGATCGAAAAGCTGTGACCAGTTTTCCTGTGACAAGCCCCGTGGGGGCGCTGTCCCGGCCATCCGGGGCAGGGCCGGGCAGGCCCGAAGCGCCCTCCGCGGCTGACAAATAAACATAGAAGTAGAGTAGAGATCTTACTAAAGAGAAAGAGAGGGAATGGAGATGCCGCATACCGCACAAGCTTACGATTTCGACCGGTTTGGCCAGAGCGCCCTGCCGGCCCATTCCCCGGAACAGAAGCCAGGGCAGAAGCGCCGCCACAACGTGGTGGAGCTCCCCCAGCGGGAGCTGAAGCGCAACGCCAGGGCGAAGCGCAGCCCCCTGCGGATGGTTTTGTCCGCCCTGTTCTTCGCGGGGGTGATGTTCACGGTGATGACCGTGATCTACAGCCAGGTGCAGCTCACGGAGCTGACGGAGGAGATTAACCAGACCACCCAGGCCTTGGAAGAGGCCGAGAGTTTGGAGATCCAGCTGAACATGGCCGCCGCCCAGAAGATGACCGGCGCCCAAGTGGAGGAGTACGCCGTCAACGAGCTGGGGATGAGCAAGATCACCGGCAGCCAAGTGACCTATGTAAACGTGGCCCAGGAGGACCAGGGCACTGTGGTGGAGGAGACGGACAGCGCGTCTGTGCTGGATCAGATCCTGGCGACAGTGCGCTCTTGGTTTGCCTGAGAGGACAGAGCGGTGGCGCTGCCGGGAGACCGGCCGCGCTATTTGCATGTTCCGGGCACGGGATGGAAAACGCTCTCCCGGTCTAGGAAAGGCCGGGGCAGAATAGAGATAGAGCGGTGGACTGGGGTGTTTGAGGAGGAGAGCCAAGAGCGATCTTGACTCTCATTTTCCGCTTTTTTCGCCTTTCGGGAACACACAGGAGGAAACGCTTTGGGAACTAACAAGAAGATGTGGCGCAAGGCCTTGCTGGTCATGGCCGTGATGGTGCTGGTGGGCTTTGGTGCCGCCGCCTGCAATCTGTTTTACTGGCAGATCGTCCGGGGGGAGGAGATGCGCACCGCCGCCCTGGACCAGAGCCTGGCCAGCACCAGCCTGCCCGCCATGCGGGGCACTATCTACGACGCCACCGGCACCAAGGTCCTGGCCCAGAGCGCCAGCGTGTGGACGGTGGTGCTGGAGCCCGCCTACTTAGCCGACGACGAGGACCTGCGCCGCACCGTGGCCCGGGGCCTCGCCCAGATTCTGGAGATGGACGAGGAGTCCATCTACGAGATGACCGGGGACAGCAGTTCCTACTACACCGTGCTCAAACGGCAGATTGAGACAGACGCCCGGGACGCCATCAACGCCTTTTTGGAGGAGAACGAGATCTCCGCCGGGGTGCGGCTCATCGACGACTACAAGCGCTACTACCCCTACGGCACCGTGGCCTCCAACGTGCTGGGCTTTACCGGCACCGACGGCCAGGGCCTGGGGGGGCTGGAAGTCTACTACGACGAGGAACTCAGCGGCACCGAGGGCCGGCTGATCTCGGCGAAGAACGCCTGGAACACCGACATGCCCTTTGAGTATGAGCAGTACGTAGAGCCCGACGACGGCCACAGCCTGGTGCTCACCATCGACGAGACGGTGCAGAGCATTATGGAGAAGTACCTGGCCGAGGGCATGGAGACCTACGGCGTGGAAAACGGCGCCGTGGCCATTTTGATGAACGTGAAGACCGGAGGCATCATCGGCCTGGCCACCAACCCCTATTTCGATCCCAATGACCCCTTTACCGTAGAGGACGAGACCTTGCTGGACAAGACCCGGGGGGATCTGGAAGAGGAGCTGGAGAAGCAGCGGGAAGAGGAAGCCGCCGTGGCCGAGGCCAGCGGGGAAGAGGAGAGCTCGGAGGAAAGTTCGGAGGAGAGTTCGGAAGAGAGTTCGGAAGAGACTTCGGAAGAGACTTCGGAAGAGAGCAAGGAGGAGCAGGACGGCGTGGACGAGGACACGGTGTACAACCGGGCCCTAAACCTGCAGTGGCGGAACAAGGCTGTGTCCGACACCTACTACCCCGGCTCTGTGTATAAGATGTGCGTGGGCGCCATGGCCCTGGAAGAGGGTGTGGTGGACCTGGACAGCACCTTCGTCTGCACCGGGAATATGCCGGTGGAGGGCGTGGAGAACGGCATCGACTGCTGGTCGGAAAACGGCCACGGCCTGGAGACCTTCGCCGCCGGCATTTACAACTCCTGCAACCCCTGGCTCATCCACATGGGCCAGCTGCTGGGGGCGGAGACCTTCTGCAAGTACCGGGAGGCCTTCGGCATGACGGAGTCCACCGGCATCGACCTGCCCGGCGAGGCGGCCACCCTGCTCCACAGCGAGGAGGACATGGCCAACATCCCCGCGGACCTGGCGGTGGAATCCTTCGGGCAGAACTTCAGCATCACCCCCATCCACATGCTCACCGCGGCCTGCGCCATCGCCAACGGGGGCTACCTGGTGCAGCCCCACCTGGTGGACCGGATCTTGGACAGCGACGGCAACATCCTCTCCACCGCCGACACCGGCTACCGCCGGCAGGTGGTCAGCGAGGAGACCTGCCGGAAGATCATCGACATCCTCCAGTACAACGTGGAGAGCGGCTCCGCCACCGGCGGCTATGTGGCGGGCTACCGCATCGCCGGCAAGACCGGCACCACCGAGAAGATCGCCCAATATAACGAAGACAAGTCCGAGGGCATGAAATACATCGTCTCTTACTGCGGCTTCGCCCCGGCGGAGGACCCCCAGTACGCCCTGCTGGTGTACTTCGACGAGCCCAACCAGGAAGTGAGCGGCGTGTCCCCCGGCGGCAACGCCATCGCAGGGCCCATCTTCGCCAAGATCATGGCGGAGGTGCTGCCCTACCTGGGGGTGGAGGCCCAGTACACCGACGAGGAGGCGGAGATGCTGGACACCACCGCTCCCTCTGTGGCGGGCATGACGCTGGAGGACGCCTACCAGGTGCTGGAGCAGGAAGGCCTGGGCTACACCGTGGTGGGGGACGAGAGCGACCTGTCTACGGTGGTGACCCAGCAGGTGCCCATGAGCGGCACCGCGGTGCCCAAGGACGGCCAGGTGGTGCTGTACACCAGCGGCTACGACGAGGAGAGCACCTATGTGGAGGTGCCGGACTTCTCCGGCATGGACTTGGTCAACGCCAATTACCTGGCCTCCATCAGCGGCCTGCAGATCAGCGCCGCCGGGTCCAGCTCCTCCAACGCCACGGTGACCATGCAGTCCATCCAGGCGGGAGAGCTGGTGCAGATGGGTACGGTGATCCCCCTGACCTTCGCCGACAACTCCAGCGCGGAGACGGTGGCCACGGGATAAAGGGAGATCTGGGAAAAGAACTGGAAAGAAGAGGGGACTTTCGCTATGCAAACAGTATTGTATCTTTCGGTGGCCGTGCTGACCTTCGCCGTCACCGCCCTGCTGGGGCGGTGGCTCATCCCGGAGCTGCACAAGCTGAAATTCGGCCAGACCATCCGGGAAGTGGGCCCCAAGTGGCACAAGAACAAACAGGGCACCCCCACCATGGGGGGCATCATGTTCATCCTGGGCATCGCCCTGGCCATGATCGCCTGCCTGCCGGTGTTCTACGCCCTGGGGGTGGAGGAGACTTTCCTGATGAAGGTGCGGGTCTTCGCCGGCCTGGGCATGGCTGTGGCCTTCGGGGCCATCGGCTTTATGGATGACTACATCGGCATTGTGAAAAAGCGCAACCTGGGGCTGACGGAAAAGCAGAAGCTGGTGCTGCAGTTCGCGGTGGCCATCGCCTACTTCGCCTCCCTGGGCCTTTCCGGAGACTCCACCGCCACCCTCATCCCCTTTGTGGGCCAGGTGGACCTGGGCTTCTTCTACTACATTCTGGCGGCTATTTTGCTGGTGGGGCTGGTCAACGCCGTCAACTTCACCGACGGCATCGACGGCCTGGACTCCACCGTGTCCTTCTTCGCCTTCCTGGGCATGGCGCTGTGCGCCGGGGCCCTGTCCATGACGGGCCTGTCCGCCCTGGGGGTGGCGGCCGCCGCCGGGTGCCTGGGCTTTCTGGTGTGGAACTGGCACCCCGCCAAAGTCTTTATGGGGGACACGGGCTCCCTGTTCTTAGGGGGCATGGTGGGGGCCCTGGCCTTCGGCATGGACCTGCCCATTCTGCTGCTGCCGGTGGGCCTGGTCTACTGGGCGGAGATCCTCTCCGTGGTGCTGCAGGTCAGCTACTTTAAGGCCACCCACGGCAAGCGCCTGTTTAAAATGAGCCCCATCCACCACCACTTTGAGATGTGCGGCTGGAGCGAGATGAAGATCTGCGGGGTCTTCGGCCTGGTGTCCCTGCTGGGCAGCGCCGTGGCCTTCCTGTGCGTGCTCTTTGGGGTGTAAAAGAAGAAAATGACTGTCTGACCGGAGGATCTCTGGGAAAGCTAAAAGGGGAAAAGACCGGTTCCCTTTTCAAAGAGCCTTCGAACATGCTGTGAAAGGAGGTGGCCCCATGGCCGCCGCTGGAAAGACCGCCCGGGGCCTGCGCCGGGTGCCTGTATACGAGCCTCCCCGGCAGGAGCCTCCCCGGGAGGGCAAGCGCCCTGTCCGGCGCAGAAAGATGAAGTATAAGGTGTTCTCCCTGGGGCAGGGCATGGATATGCCCTTGTTCCTGCTGATCATCGTGCTGCTGGCCATCGGCCTGGTGATGCTCTTTTCCGCCAGCTACGCCTACGCCTACTACAACGAGGGCAGCAGCTACGCCTATATCTCCCGCCAGGCCATGTTCGCCGGGGCGGGGGTGATGTTCATGCTGCTGATCTCCACCTTCGACTACCACCACTACCACAAGTTCGCCTGGATCGTCTTGGGCATCGCTATAGCGCTTCTGGGGCTGGTGCTGGTGTTCAAGGCGGCGGGGCTCAAGCAGTTCGCCCCCAACGAGGGTACGGCCTACCGGTGGCTGCAGTTCGGCCCGGTGAGCTTCCAGCCCTCGGAGCTGGCAAAGTTCGCGGTGATCCTGATCTTCGCCCACCTGATCTCCCAGAACCTGGACAAGATGAACACCTTCCGCTACGGCGTGGCGCCCTTCGTCCTGATCTTGGGGGCGGTGGGAGGCCTGATCTTTTTGGAAAACCACCTGTCCGCCACCCTGATCATCCTGGTCCTGGGGGCCATCCTCATGTTTGTGGGGGGCACCCAGCCCCGGTGGTTCGTGCTGGGGGGGATCGTGCTGGGGGCGGCGCTGCTGTATATGCTCCTGGGCGGGGACAGCTACCAGTCCTCCCGGGTGGACATCTGGCTGGACCCCTGGTCGGAGGAACTGGACCCGGACCTGACCTGGCAGACCCGCCAGTCTTTGTACGCCATTGGCTCCGGGGGCTTTCTGGGGGTGGGCCTGGGACAGTCCAGGCAGAAGTATTTGTGGCTCCCCGAGCCCCAGAACGACTTTATCTTCGCGGTGATCTGCGAGGAGCTGGGGATGCTGGGGGCCCTGGTGATTATGGTGCTCTTCGGACTTCTGGTGTGGCGGGGCGTGTACGTGTCCCTTCACGCCCGGGATAAATTCGGCATGCTCCTAGGCCTGGGCATCACCTTCCAGGTGGGGCTGCAGGCGGTGCTGAACATCTGCGTGGTGACAAACACCATCCCCAACACAGGCATCGCCCTGCCCTTCTTCAGCTACGGGGGCACGGCGCTGATGGTGCTCTTGGCGGAGATGGGGGTGCTGCTGAACATCTCCCGCAGCTCCAATGTTGAGAAGTCCTGACCGACGGTATGGAAACTGGAAAGGGAGTGGAGCCAGTATGAAGGTCCTGTTCAC
The DNA here is from genome assembly GCA_019115285.1 of Candidatus Acutalibacter pullistercoris. GTDB lineage: Bacteria > Bacillota > Clostridia > Oscillospirales > Acutalibacteraceae > Acutalibacter > Acutalibacter pullistercoris. The sequence goes on along the minus strand of DXDU01000023.1, from coordinate 18,766 downwards.
AGGGGGAGGCACCGCCGGGCACATCAACCCGGCCCTGGCCGCCGCCGGGTACCTGCGCCAGAAAGAGCCCGACGCCCAGATCCTCTACGTGGGGAACAAGGGGGGCATGGAGGAGCGTCTGGTGCCCCAGGCGGGGTTTGAGATCAAGACGGTGCACATCTCCGGCTTCCAGCGGAAGCTCACCCCCAAAAACCTGTGGCGCAACGCCCAGACAGTGGTGCGGGTGTTCACCTCCACGGCGGAGGCCAAGAAGATCTTGCAGGAGTTTGCCCCGGACGTGTGCGTGGGCACCGGGGGCTACGTCAGCGGCCCGGTGATCCGGGAGGCGGCCAAGCTGGGTATCCCCTGCGTTATTCACGAGTCCAACGCCTACCCGGGCGTCACCACCAAGATGCTGGCAAAGTCTGTGAAGACCGTGATGCTGGCGGTGCCCGACGCCAAAAAGTACCTGGACCCCAAAGCGGTGTGCACCGTCACGGGGAACCCGGTGCGGGGGGAGGTGATGGCCGCCCAGCGGGAGGAATCCCGGAAGGCCCTGGGCCTGGACGACCGGCCGCTGGTCCTCTCCTTCGGGGGGAGCCTGGGGGCCTCTGCCCTGAACCGGGCCGCCGCCTACATGCTGGCCCAGAGCGCCAAAGAGGGCAAGTACCAGCACATCCACGGCTACGGCGCCCACGACGAGAAGTTCCTCGCCGAGTGCAAAGAGTTCGGCCTGGACCTGGAGAAAAGCCCCCAGATCCAGGTGCTCACCTACATCGACAACATGCCCCAGTGCCTGTCCGCGGCGGACCTGGTCATCGGCCGGGCCGGGGCTATGACCCTCTCGGAGATTGAGGCAAAAGCCAAGGCCTCCATCCTGATCCCCTCTCCCAACGTGGCGGAGAACCACCAGTTCCACAACGCCATGGCACTGGTCAACCGGGGGGCGGCGGAGATCATCGAGGAGAAGGACTTGACCGGGGAGCTGCTGTGGGAGAAGGTCCAGGGCATCCTCTCCGACCCGGAGCGCCTCCGGTCCCTGGGGGAGAACGCCGGGAAGATGGAGACCCTGGATGCCAACGAGCGGATCTACCGGGTGATTAAGGCGGCGGCCAAAAAGTAAGCCACCTCACCTTTTGGCGGAGACTTCATAGGATGGCGTATGCCAACCAGAGTGAGGTGTTCGCCATGATCGTGATCCAAGGCCCCGGGGCCCTCTCCGGGGAACTGTCCGTCCAGGGGGCGAAGAACAGCGCCCTGCCCCTGCTGGCCGCCGCGGTGCTGGCCCGGGGGGAGACCGTGCTGCACAACTGCCCCAGGCTCTCCGACGTGGACACCGCCTGCCGGATCTTAGAGCATCTGGGCTGCCGGTGCCGCTGGCAGGAGGGGAGCCTGGTCATCGAAAACGCCGCCACCTGCTGCGAGGTGCCCCAGTGCCTCATGCGGGAGATGCGGTCCTCCATCGTGTTTCTGGGGGCTATCGTCTCCCGGTGCGGAGAGGCCAGGCTGTGCTTCCCCGGGGGCTGCGAGCTGGGCCCCAGGCCCATCGACCTCCACCTGGAGGCCCTCTCCCGGCTGGGGGTGGAGATCCAGGAGGAGGGGGGCTGCCTCTCCTGCGCCGCCCCCCGGGGAATACAGGGCAGCTACATTCCCCTGTCCTTCCCCAGCGTGGGGGCCACGGAAAACGTGATGCTGGCGGCGGCCTGCGGCCGGGGCACCACCGTCATAGAAAACGCCGCCCGGGAGCCGGAGATCTGCGACCTGGCCGCCTATTTAAACCGCTGCGGCGCCAGGATCTACGGGGCGGGAGAGGGCTGCGTCATCATCGACGGGGTGGAGGCTCTGTATGGCTGCGAGCACCGGGTGATGCCCGACAGGATCGCCGCCGCCACCTACCTGGCCGCCGGGGCGGTGACCGGCGGCACCGTCACCCTCACCGGGGTGGACAACACCCACCTGCTGCCCATGCTGCCTCCCTTCGAGGCGGCGGGCTGCGCCGTCCGGCAAATGGGCGGGGCCATCTGCCTCATGGCGCCGCCCAGGCTCTCCGGGATTCGGCACCTGCGCACCATGCCCTATCCTGGTTTTCCCACCGACGCCCAGCCCGTGGTGATGGCCATGGCCGCGGTGGGCCAGGGCACCAGCGTCTTTGTGGAGAACATCTTCCAGAACAGGTTCCGCCAGGCGGAGGAACTGGGGCGCATGGGGGCCAAGATCAAGGTGGAGGGCCGGGTGGCCGTGGTGGAGGGCGTGGAACACCTGACCGGGGCCCAGGTGCAGGCCGGGGACCTGCGGGGCGGCGCCGCCCTGGCGGTGGCCGGGCTTGCCGCCTGGGGCACCACTCAGATCACCGGGGAGCGTCACATCCACCGGGGATACCAGGACCTGGCAGGCAGCCTGCGGGCCCTGGGAGCGAACATTCAAGAAGCGCCCTGAAAGGGCACAGAGAAAGGAGGGAGGGCCATGGCCGATCCCAGAAAACGCCGGGGGAAAGGCCCCCTGGAAGAAGAGGACTTTATCGGCATGTCCCCTCCCCAGGAGGGACGGCGCCGGCCCCCGCCGGAGCGCCCGGCCAGAAAGCCGGGGAAGAAGCGCCGGGGCCCCTTGGGCCCGGGCAAGCGCCTGCTGATCCTGATCGTGTGCATCCTGCTCATGGCGGCCATCACCGCGGCCTTCTGCATCTTTTTGGTGTTCAAGGTGGCGGAGATCCAGGTCACCGGGGACTCCGTCTATTCCGCCCAGGAGATCACCGACCTGTGCGGCTACGAGATCGGGGAGAACCTGGTGTTCCTCACCACCGAGGACCGGGAGCAGCGGCTGGAGAGCCAGCTGCCCTATGTGCAGGAGGCCCAGATCACCCGGCACCTGCCCAACACCTTAGAGATTCACATCACCGGGGCGCAGGTGCAGGCCAGCGTGGAGACCGCCGGGGGCTGGCTGTGGGTCAGCGACCAGGGGAAGATCTTAGAGCTGGGCACGGCCCCCGCCGAGGGGACCATGATGATCCGGGGCTACCCCAGCCTGACCAGCCAGCCCGGGCAGTTCCTCTCCGCCGAGGACCAGACCCTCCAGGCCGTGCTCACGGAAATTCTCGGCAAGCTGTCGGACCTGGAGATCCTGGAGGACTGCACCCGGCTGGACCTGACGGACCTGTACGACATCCGCCTGTGGTACCAGGACCGGGTGGAGTGCAAGCTGGGCAGCACCGCCGAGCTCTCTTATAAGCTGGAGTTTGCCCAGAAGCTGCTGACGAACACCACCAGGATTGGCGGCCAGGAGACCGGGGTGCTGGATCTGTCCTACGCCGACACCCACAACGCCGGGTTCCTGGCAGGGCCCATCGAGCTGGAGGACTGGACCGGCTCCGCCGCCCAGACCGCCCCGGAGGGAGGCGATGAGAACGCCGGCGCCCCCCAGGAAGAGGAGGACGGCCGGGGCGGGGACATCCCCAACGGCATTTTCGACGGGGACGGCATCGTCTCCTCCACCCCGGAGGAGAGCTCCCAGGACACCGGCGAGACCCAGACTACAGACGGGACCCAGGACACCGATGAGACCCAGGACAGCGATGAGACCTGGGAAGACCCCTCTCAGGAGACCGGCTCCGGCAGTTCGGAAGGGGGAGACCGGGGCGGGGACATCCCCGGGGAACTGTTCGAGGGAGAGGAGGAGAGTTCCAGCTCCGCCGGGACAGTGGACCGGGGAGGGGACATCCCTTCGGACATTTTCACAGGATAAGCGCGAAAATCCCCGGTTTTTCCACATTTTTCGCACACGGGCGCGGCAGGGTGGAAAAATTTGCGGGAAGGCCCGTTTTTTCTGAGAAATTTCTTGAAATTTTCCCGCAAAAGTGATAGATTATACCATATGGTATGTTCACATAACTACAGGATGAGCTGACAGGAGAACAGTTGGCCGAATACAAGTTCCCATAGCCAAGGAGGAAACAACAAATGCCTTTTGAAGTCGATACTCTGCTTGATGAAGCCCCCCAGACCATTAAAGTCGTCGGCGTGGGCGGCGGCGGCGGCAACGCCGTGAACCGCATCGCCAGCGCCGGTGTGCGCAGCGTAGAGCTGGTGTGCATGAATACGGATAAGCAGGCCCTGCAGCGCTCTCAGGCCTCTGTGAAGGTGCAGCTGGGCGAGAAGCTCACCGGGGGCCGGGGCGCCGGTTCCAAGCCCGAAGTGGGCGGCAAGGCCGCCGAGGAGAGCCGGGAGGCCATCACCAACGTCCTCAAGGACGCCGACATGGTGTTCATCACCGCCGGCATGGGCGGCGGCACCGGCACCGGGGCCGCTCCCCAGGTGGCCAAGATCGCCAAAGAGCTGGGGGCCCTGACCGTGGGCATCGTCACCAAGCCCTTCGCCTTCGAAGGCCGCCGCCGCATGGAGCAGGCGGAAAAGGGCATCGCCGCCCTGCGGGAGCATGTGGACTCCCTGGTGGTCATCCCCAACGAGCGTTTGAAGCTGGTCAGCGATGAGCGCATCACCCTGGCCAACGCCTTTATCGCCGCCGACGACGTGCTCCGTCAGGGCGTGCAGTCCATCTCCGACCTGATCCAGCTGCCCGGCATCGTCAACCTGGACTTCGAGGACGTGAAGTCCGTCATGGCCGACGCCGGCTACGCCCACATGGGCGTGGGCCACGCCAGCGGCAAGGACAAGGCCCAGCAGGCCGCCATGGCCGCCGTCACCAGCCCCCTGCTGGAGACCAAGATCTCCGGCGCCAAGGGCGTGATCATCAACATCACCTCGTCCCCGGACATCGCCCTGGACGAGATTGACACCGCCTCCCAAATCGTCACCGAGCGGGCCCACGAGGATGCCAACATCATCTGGGGCGCCACCTTCGACGAGACCATGGAGGACGAGATGACCGTCACCGTTATCGCCACCGGCTTTGAAGGCGGGGACGGGGAGAAGAAGAAGGCCGTGGTGGATCCCCTGTCTGTGGATCTGGACGACGGCTTCCTGGACACCCCCTCCTCTTCCAGCAGCGCTGGGGAGCCCCGGGTGGACCCCTCCGTCATCGATGACGACGACACCTTCACGGACATCATGTCCATCTTCAACCGGAAATAAGGGGACTTCCCCGGCGGCGCAGGCCGCTTTGCCAGAGAGAAAAAGGGATCCCGCGGCTTCGCGGCTTCCCTTTTTTTACGAAGAAAAACAATAGGGAGGACTAACTATGAGCAACTGGATTAACGGCGTGCACCACATCGCCCTGAAGCCCACCCCGGCGCAGTACAAAAAGGTGGTGGACCTGTACACAAACGTGCTGGGCATGGAAGTGAAAAAGAGCTGGGGCGACCCGGAGAGGCCCTGCCTGATGGTTTCCTGCGGGGACAACTCCTGCCTGGAGATCATCCCCAACGACACCCAGGCCCCCAAGGGCGGGGTGCTGGATCACCTGGCCCTGGCCTGCGACAAGGTGGATGAGGTCATCGAGCGGGTGCGGGAAGCCGGGTACGAGATCGCCATCGAGCCCAAGGACATGGAGCTGGGCGGCAGCCCCATCCGCATCGCCTTCTTCTGGGGCCCCATGGGCGAGTACCTGGAGCTCTTCTGGGAGAAGTGAGATGGGCGAGGCGCTGCGGCTGAACACCAGGGACATGGCGGAGCTTGCCCCCACCCTGCGGGCGGGGCAGCGGGTGCTGCTCTCCGGGGTGTGCTACACCTCCCGGGACGCGGCCCACAAGCGGATCTGCCAGCTGCTGGACGAGGGAAAGGACATCCCCTACCCCCTGGAGGGGGCGGCCATCTACTACGCCGGGCCCACCCCGGCCCCGGAGGGGCTGCCCATCGGCTCCTGCGGGCCCACCACCAGCGGCCGCATGGACCCCTACACCCCCCGGTTTTTGGACCTGGGGCTCAAGTGCATGATCGGCAAGGGCAAGCGCAGCCCGGAAGTCATAGAGGCCATGAAGCGCAACGGGGCCGTGTACCTGTGCGCCATTGGGGGAGCGGGCGCCCTGGCCGCCCAGTGTATCCGAAAGGCGGAGGTCATCGCCTTTGAGGACCTGGGCTGCGAGTCCGTCAAGCGGCTGGAGCTTTTGGACCTCCCCCTGATCGTGGGCATTGACAGCGAGGGGAACAGCATTCTGGCGTGAGAGCGCCAAGGAAGAACACCACGGGTCTCCGGGGCGGGAGCGCTTCCCAGCCCCGGGCCCTTTTCTTTGGGAGGGACAGCTATGTTCGACGGTGTGATGAAATGTTTGGTAAAGGGCTACGGCCCTGGGGCGGACAGCAAGGTCCGGGAGAAGAGCGGCAAGGCCGCCGGGGCGGTGGGCATCGCCACCAACCTGCTGCTGTGCGCCCTGAAGCTTCTGGCCGGGTGGGTCTCCGGCAGCGTGGCCATCCTGGCCGACGCGGTGAACAACCTGACGGACTCCGGGTCCTCCATCATCATGCTGGTGGGCTTTAAGCTGGCGGGAAAGCCCGCCGACGAGAAGCACCCCTTCGGCCACGCCAGGATCGAGTACCTGTCTGGGGTGATCGTGTCCTTTATCGTGCTGTTTTTGGGGCTGGAGCTGGGCATGACCTCCATCGAGAAGATCCTCTCCCCAGAGCCCGCAGACTTTAACGCCCTGACTTTACTCATCCTGGGGGTGTCCATCCTCATAAAGCTGTGGCAGTGCTTCTTCTACCGCAGCGTGGGGAAGACCATAGACTCCCAGACGGTGTACGCCACCTCCAGCGACAGCCGGAACGACGCCATCGCCACAGGGGTGGTGCTGCTGGGGGCCCTGCTCACCCGGTTGACCCATGTGAACTTAGACGGCGTGCTGGGCCTGGCGGTGGCGGTGTTCATCGTGGTGTCCGGGGTCAAGCTCATCATGGAGACCGGCGACCCCCTGCTGGGGATGGCCCCTGACCAGGAGCTGGTCCGGTCCATTTACCAGAAGATTCTCTCCTACGACGGCATCATCGGCATCCACGACCTGACGGTGCACAACTACGGAGTGGGCCGCTGCTTTGCCTCCGTCCACTGCGAGGTCCCCGCGGAGGAGGACATTTTAAAAAGCCACGACATCATCGACAACATCGAGCGGGACTTTTTAAAGGAGGATGGCATCCACCTGGTGATCCACTTGGACCCGGTGGTGACCGAGGACCAGCGGGCCAACGCCCTGAGCCAGCAGGTTCGGGGGCTGGTGAGCAAGATCTACCCCCAGGTGTCCATCCACGACTTCCGGGTGGTGTGGGGCATCACCCACTCCAACGTGGTCTTCGACGTGGCCGCCCCCTTCTCCCTGCAGGACAGCGACGAGGAGATCCGGGAGAAGATCGGGGACGCCGTGGCAGGGCTGGACAGCAGCTACCGCACGGTGATCACCATCGACCGGGAGGGGACCATCAACCGGTGGGAGCGGTGAGAACGTAACAAACGGCCGGCAGGCTGCTGGGGGGGCAGCTTGCCGGCCGTTTGTTACGCCTCCAAGTAAACTTTCAGCTCTTCCAACCGGGCCAGGCAGGTCTCCCGGCCCTGGTCGTACAGCGCCTGGAGCTTCGCCACGTCCTTCTCCGTCCGGGAGACGGTCACCGGCACAGGGGGCCGCAGGACGAAGACTTTCCCCTGGGCCTCCAGCTGGTCCAACAGGTCCAGCTCCCGGCCGTAGCGCCTGGGGGTGGAGAGCACGGCCTTTACAAGCTCCGGGTACTTCCGGTAGGCCCTGGCGTACACCCGGGCAAGGCCCGGGGCCACCGGCTCCTTCCGGTAGCCGTGCTCCCTGGTGGTGATGACCACCACCTTCCGGTAGCCCTCCTCCAGGGGGCGCTGGAAGGGGATGGAGGTGGACACGCCCCCGTCTAAGCAGGGGCGGCCCTCCACCGGCACCATGGGGGCCAGCAGGGGCATGCTGGCGCTGGCCCGGATGGCCTGGTAGATGTCCGGGGTGGCGTTCTTTTCAAAGTACACCGTCCGGCCGGTGCGGCAGTCCGTGCAAACCGCGGTGAACCGGCAGGGGGTGGTCCGCACCGCCTCCCGGTCCAGGGGGATGAGATGGTCGCTGAGCTCCCCGAACATGAAGTCGAAGTTGAAGATGCTCCGGTGGAGCAGCAGGTTGCGCACCCCCAGGTACCGCTTGTCGTTGACGTATTCCAAATTGATCCGGGCGGTGCGGCCGATCTGCCGGGAGACGTAGTTGATCCCGGTGAGGGCCCCGGCGGACACGCCGAAGACCCCGTCGAACAGAAGGCCCTGCTCCATCATCACGTCCACGGCCCCGGCGGAGAACATGCACCGCAGAGAGCCGCCCTCCAGGGCCAGCGCTTTTTCCAGCATGGAAAGTCACCTCTCTCTTTCGGCTCCATTCTACACCAGCTGCCCGGGGGAAGCAAGCTTTTTTCCCCAGGGGGAGCTTCAGGCAGGGGGAGAAGGCTTGCAATTGTCCCCCGGGCCAGGTATAATGGGCGGTGCATCGAAACAGGAAGAAGGAGGGAGATCCATGCGGATCCGGAAGAAGGCCTGGGCCAGGCCCGAGCTCATGGCCTGCGGGTATTTCATCCCACAGCCCCAGGAGAAGCGGGGGCAGTGGGCAGGCTGCTTTGGGAAAAAGCGCCCCCTGCACCTGGACCTGGGCTGCGGCAAGTGCGTGTTTCTGGCGGAGATCGCTGAGGCCCACCGGGAGGTAAATTACGTGGGCATCGACCTGAGCTACGACATCCTGGGGGTGGGACGGAGGAACATCGCCGCCGCCTTTGGGGAGGAGGAGCCGGACAACGTGGCCCTGTGCTTCTATAACATCGAGCGGCTGCCGGAGCTGTTCTCCCCGGAGGACGGGGTGGAGCGGCTGTACATCAACTTCTGCAACCCCTGGCCCGCCGCCCGCTGCCACAAGCGGCGGCTCACCCACACCAGGCAGCTGGAGCAGTACAAAACCCTGCTGGCCCCCGGCGGGGAGATCTGGTTCAAAACCGACAACGACGACCTGTACCTGGCCACCAAGCGGTACCTGGCGGAGGCCGGGTTTGAGATCTTTTTCGACACCAAGGACCTCCACGGGGAGAACGACCCGGAGAATGTGGTCACCGAGCACGAGAACATGTTCACCGCCCAGGGCATTCCCACCAAGGCCCTGCGGGCCAGGCTCCCGAAGCAATAAAAGTACCCCCGGCCGCGGCTGGGGGCTTTTGCTTGTTCACAGGGAGAAGTCGTCGGGGCTGTACCGGTCGGTGCGCAGGCCGGGGGCGGGGCGGGGGTCCCGCATCAGGGGGTCGTACCGGTAGTTCTTGCAGCTGCCGTCCTTGCGCTCCTTTCGCAGGGAGCACACCACCTGCTCCCCGGTGCCGCTGTTGTGGCGGCAGTAGGCGCAGCTGGGCTCGATATTCCCCCCGAACAGGGGCTTTTTCTTTTTCCGGCGGAACAGACCCATGGCGCTCCCTCCCCTCCTTTTGCTCTAGGACTATTGTAGCACATCCCCGCCGGCTGCGCAATCCTCCGTTTCCCTCTCCCTGCCGGTGAGCAGCAGGAAGGCCCCGCACAGCAGCACCAGGGACAGCCCTCCCAGCCAGGTGGCTGAAAAGGCTTCCGCCTGGGGGACGCCTCCCCCCAGAGAGGTCCACACGGCGGTGGCGCCCTCCCCCCAGAACAGGGGCCGGAGCACCAGGAACAGCCCCGCCGCCCCCAGGCCGTGGAGGAGCCGGAACAGGAAGAACCGCCCCAGCCGCCCGGGGAAGGGGGAGAACAGGGAGAGGATCTGCAGGTGGACGCACAGCCCCCCAAAGGCCAGGCCAAAGGCGAACACCGGCCCGGAGGCCCCGGCTTGGGCGGCGGTCCCCGCCCCGGCGGTGACCTCCCAGAGAAAACCCAGCACGCTCTGGGCGTCCCGGGGAGTGAGCAGGCCCCCCGCCCCCAGGAGGCCGGCGCCCAGGTCCCACAGGCCCGCTCCCTGGAGCAGAGGGGACGCCGCCCCGAAGAGCAGCACCCAGCCCCCCAGGGACACCAGGGCGGCGGAGGCGTCCCGCACCGCCTGGAAGAGGGGAGCCGCCCCCTGGGCCGGAGGCGGGGGCGGGGACTCCCGGGGCGGCAGGGGCTGGCCCAGCCCCGACAGCACCCCCAGCAGCAGGGAGGAGCCCGTCACCGAGAAGAACAGGGCCCAGCCCAGGGAGGCGTCCCCCAGCAGGCTGCCCCCCACATAGGTGACCAGGAAGGCCGCCCCCGGGTTGACGCAGAACCCCAAAGCCCTGGCGGCCTGGCTTTGGGTGAGCCGCCCCTGGGCCAGCAGCAGGGAGATCCCCCGGGCCCCGGCGGGGTAGCCCCCCAGAAGCCCCAAAAGCACCGTGCCCCCGCAGCAGGCGGGGAGCCGGAACCCCCACCGCAGCAGGGGAGTGAGCAGCCGCCCCAGGGCGTCCCCGGCGGGGGAGCGGGCCAGGAAGCTTGCCAGCACCAGAAAGGGAAAGAGAGAGGGCACCAGCCCCTGCAGGCAGGCAAGGAGGCTCGCCCGGACCTGGGCTGTCACCCCCTGGGACCAGAGCAGCAGGCCCCCTGCCCCCAGGACCGCTGCCAGGGCCAGCAGCCAGGAACGCCGCCAACGTCTCATAGAAAGCCCCCTTTCCCCTTTTTAAAATTTACGCGGGGCGGGAGGCCTGTATGAGCGTGCTTTTCCCCGCCCCCGCCGCATAGGTATGGGGGAACGGGACGGGAAAGGAGGGAGTGCTGTGGAGCCTTTGGGACAGTGGAGCCCGGTGGTGCAGCTGCTGGGCACCCGCCAGGGGGTGGTGGACGGCTGCCAGGGGGTGGTGCGCTACGGCCCGGAGGAGGTGCTCCTTCGGGTGGACCGGCGGGTGCTGCGGCTGTGGGGCCGGGACCTGCGCCTGGTGCGGCTCACCCCCACCGGGGCGTTGGTGGAGGGGACGCTGCGGGGAGCGGAATACCTGGACTAGGGAGGGAGCGCCGTGCTGGAGGAGATCTACCGCTGGGGGAGAGGGGCCGTGGAGTTCCGGATGACCGGAAACTGCCCCCGGCTGGTGACTTTGGCCGCCCGCCAGGGCCTTGTGTTGTGGGGCTACCGCCCAGGGCCGGAGGGTTCTTCCGCCTGGGTGCTGGCAGGGTCGTACCACCGGCTGCGCCCCCTGTGCCGCCGGGCCGGGGCGGTGTGCCGGATCACCCAAAAAGTGGGCCTGCCCTTTTGGAGCAGAAAGCTCCTGGACAGGAAGGGGCTGGTGGCAGGGACCCTGGCCGCCGGGCTGCTGTACTGGTACCTGTCCGGCTGCCTGTGGGGCATTGCGGTTTCCGGGGAGGACGCCGTCACCCGGCGGCAGATCTTGGACGCCGCCGAGAGCCGGGGCGTCCGGCTGGGGGTCAGGCTTTCCGATCTGGAGCCGCGCCTGGCCGCCCGGGGGATTCTCCGGGAAGTGGAGGGCCTGACCTGGGCGGCGGTGAACACCGACGGCTGCTTCGCCCAGATTGCCGTGCGGGAGGGGGACCCAGAGCCGGAGCGGGAGCAGGTGGAGGAGTGGTCCAACATCGTGGCGGGAAAAGAGGGCCAGGTGGTGGAGATCACCGCGGAAGAAGGCCGGGCGGAGGTGAAAGTGGGGGACGTGGTGACGAAGGGCCAGCTGCTCATCTCCGGACTGTACGAGCAGGTGCCAGACCCCTACGGCCCCCAGCCCAACATCCGGTACCAGCGGGCGGGGGCCTCCCGGGGGTCGGTGGTGGCGGAGACCTACCGGGAGTTCACCGTCACCGTGGGGGCCACGGCGGAGGTGCTGCAGCCCCAGGGGGAACCACAGCGCCAGCTGTACCTGGAGCTGTTCGGCCTGCGCCTGCCCCTGGGCCTGTGGACCGCTCCCCCCCAGGACAGCCTGGTGTGGGAGAAGCGCTCCCCGGTGAAAGCCCTGGACACCGAGCTGCCCCTTGCCTGGAACGTTCGCACGGTGCAGCCCAGAACCCGGCAGGCGCTGGTCCTCACGGAGGAGGAGCAGCGGGACAGGGCCTTGCTGTCCCTGCGGGAAGAGCAGAGGGAACAGCTGCCGCAAGGGGCGCGGATTCTGGAGGAGGAGCTGGAGTTTGGATTCTCCAACGAGGGCTGCACCCTCACCGCCCGGTGCCGCTGCCGGGAGGAGATCGGGGTGGTCCAGCCGGTTTTGGGGATTTCGCCCAGCTAGAGGAAAAAGTTTTGGGGAAGATTCATAGGTTTTTTGCTTGAAGTCCGGGATTTTGCTGTGCTATAATAAGAATCAGGAAATATGCCGCCCTGCGGCGAAAAACGAGGATCAAGGGAGATATCTTTGGAACAGAGGATCAATTTAGACAGGATTGAACAGGCCGCGGAGCTGTTTGGCAGCTTCGACGGCAACATGCGTTTGGTGGAGCAAAAGTATGGGGTGTCCCTGGTGTTCCGGGACCAGGAATTGAAGATCTCCGGGGAGGACCCGGAGGCCGTGGACAAGGCCGCCCGGGTGGTGCGCAGCCTGATTACCCTCATCGGCGGGGGAGAGACCCTCACCGAGCAGAACATCCACTACTGCATGCAGATGGTGGAGGAGGACAGCGAAGACAAAGTGGCAAGGCTTGCCGGGGACTGCATCTGCATCACCAGCAAGGGAAAGCCTGTAAAGCCCAAGACCGTGGGCCAGCGCACTTACTGCGACAGCATCAAGGAGAACACCATCACCATCGGGGTGGGGCCCGCGGGCACGGGCAAGACCTACCTGGCCGTGGCCATGGCGGTGACGGCCTTCCGGGCCCAGCAGGTGAACAGGATCATCCTCACCCGCCCGGCGGTGGAGGCTGGGGAGAAGCTGGGCTTCCTGCCCGGGGACCTGCAGCAGAAGGTGGACCCCTACCTGCGGCCTTTGTACGACGCCCTGTTCGACATGCTGGGGGCGGAGACCTACCAGCGCTACGTGGAGCGGGGGAATATCGAGGTGGCCCCCCTGGCCTACATGCGGGGCAGGACTTTGGACGACAGCTTCATCATCCTGGACGAGGCCCAGAACACCACCGGGGAGCAGATGAAGATGTTCCTCACCCGGCTGGGGTTCAACTCCAAGATGGTCATCACCGGGGACGTGACCCAGATCGACCTGCCCGAGGGGAAGAAGTCCGGCCTGAAGGAAGCGGTGCGCATCCTGCGGGGCATAGACGACATCGCCGTGTTCCGCTTTACGGAAAAGGACGTGGTGCGCCACCGGCTGGTCCAGGATATCATCAAAGCCTATGAGCGGGCCGGAAGGCCCAGCGGGAAGTAAAAAGCCCTCCCTCTAGGAAAGAAACCCAACAGAAAGGAAGCATAAGTGTATGGAAAAAATCCGAGTGCTCATCTCCAACCGGCAAAAGGCTGTCAAGATCCCCACGGGCCTGCGGATGCTCATCCGCCGGTGCTGCCACGCCGTGCTGCAGCTGGAACAGTTTCCCGACTCCGCCGAGATCAGCGTGTCCTTTGTGGACAACGAGCAGATCCGGGAAATGAACGCCCAGTACCGGGGCAAGGACGCGGAGACCGACGTGCTCTCTTTCCCCATGGGAGAGAACGGCAACTACGATGTGAACCACGAGACCGGGGCCAAGATCCTGGGGGACATCGTCATTTCCATGCCCAAGGCTGTGGAGCAGGCCAAGACCTACGGCCACAGCTTAGAGCGGGAGGTGGGCTTCCTCACCGCCCACTCCATGCTGCACCTGCTGGGGTACGACCACGAGGAAGGAGGCCTGGCCCGGGTGCGGATGCGGGAGAAGGAAGAGTACGTCATGCGGCAGCTGGGCCTGCCCGCCAGCAGCAGCTACGCGCCGGATGTATCCTGAGCGGCCGGCCCGGCGAGGGCTCAGCCTGGGGGTTCGGGACGCCCTGCGGGGCATTTGGGTGTGCGTGCGCACCCAGCGGAATATGCGCATCCACCTGGCGGTTTGCTGCTATGTGGTGTACTTCGGCCTGCAGCTGCCCCTTTCCCGGGGGGAGTGGGCCTGCCTGATCGGGGCCATGGGCCTGGTCACCGGGCTGGAGGCCGCCAACACCGGGGTGGAGACCTTGTGCAACTTCGCCCAGAAGCACCCCAACCCCATGATCCGGGACGTGAAGGACGTGGCCGCCGGGGCGGTGCTGCTGGGGGCTGTCGCCGCCGCCGCCTTAGGGCTGGTGATCTTCCTGCGGCCGGAGCTGTGGCAGGCGGTGCAAGAACTGTGCCTGGTCCCCTGGAAGGGCATTCTCTTCCTGGCCTCTCTGGGGGCGGCGTGGGTGTGGGTCGCCCTGCCTGGAAAACAGGGAAGAGGGAAATAAGGGAAAAAACAGAGGCGCTGGGAGATGTCTCCCGCGTCTCTTGTGTTGGAGGAACAAGCTATGGAAGACAGACAACCCCAGGGGCGCTCGGCGTTTTTGGCCATTGTGGGCCGGCCCAACGTGGGCAAGTCCTCGCTGCTCAACAAGCTCATCGGGCAGAAGATCGCCATCGTCTCCCGCAAGCCCCAGACCACCCGGACCAGGATTATGGGGGTGCTCACCCAGGGCCAGGACCAGCTGGTGTTTTTAGACACCCCCGGCCTGATGAAGCCCAAAAACTCCCTGGGGGAGTACATGGTGAAGTCCGTGGCCAGCGCCGTGTCCGGGGTGGACGCCTGTTTGCTGGTCACCGAGGCCGGGGCCAAAGTCTCCCCCGCCGACCGGGACCTGGTCCGGCGCTTTGGGGAGCTGAAGCTCCCGGCGGTGCTGGCCATCAATAAGATCGACCTGCTGAAGGACAAGACCCCCCTGATGGAGCAGATCCGGGAGTTCGCGGCGCTGTACCCTTTCCAGGGGGTGGTGCCCCTTTCCGCCAGAACGGGAGAGGGAATGGAGGACCTGCTGGGAGAGCTGAAAGCGCTGTGCCAGCCGGGGGGCTTCCTGTTCCCGGAGGACACCCTCACCGACCAGCCCGAGCGGGTGATCGTGGGGGAGACGGTGCGGGAGAAGGTCCTGCGCCTGCTGGAGCAGGAGGTGCCCCACGGGGTGGCCGCCGTCACCGAGAGCATGAAGGAGCGGGGCCGGGGGCTGGAGATCCACGTCACCCTGTACTGCGAGCGGCCCAACCACAAGGGCATCCTCATCGGCAAGGGAGGCGCCACCCTGAAGAAGATCGGCACCCAGGCCAGAGAGGACCTGGAGCGGTTCTTCGGCTGCCCGGTGGACCTGCAGCTGTGGGTGAAGGTGAAGGAAGACTGGCGCCAGCGCCCGGAGACTTTGCAGAGCCTGGGCTTTAACGAGCGGGACTTGGAGCTGTGAGCCCTAGCACAAATCACAGGCAAAACCTGCCGGAACACGTCGAAAAGACAAAAGTTTTCCTGTCATAGCCGGGACGAGACTGCAAATACTTTTCCCAGAGGGCGAAAGCCCAAAAGGGGGGAAGCGCGGTGGACGAGCGGCAGGCCTGGCAGTGTTTCGCCAGCACGGGAAAGATTGGAGACTATCTGCAATACGCGCGGATCAGGGACCAGGGGGAGGAGAGACGCTGTGAAGACCACCACCCAGGGGCTCATCATCCGGGAGCAGGCCCTGGGGGAAAGCGACCGGCTGGTGACGGTGCTCACCGGTGACCAAGGGGTGCTCCGGGCCTTCGCCCGGCGGGCCAAGAATTTAAAGGACAGCAAAAACGCGGGCACGGGGCTGTTGTGCTATTCCCGGCTGACCCTCTGGAAGGGCCGGGAGAAAAACATGATCAACGACGCCATTCCCATCCAGGGCTTTTTCGGCCTGCGGGAGGACCTGACCCGGCTCTCCCTGGCCCAGTACTTCTGCGAGCTGGCGGTGGAGCTGGTGCCCGAGGGCACGGACTCTCAGGAGTATTTGCGGCTGGTGCTCAACGCCCTGCATTTTCTCAGCAAGGGGACAAGGCCCCCGGAACTGCTCAAGCCCCTGGTGGAGCTGCGGATGCTCTCCCTCTCCGGCTATATGCCGGACCTGGTTTGCTGTGCGGCGTGCGGGGCCTATGAGTCGGAGCGCATGTACTTTAAGGTGAACCGGGGCACCATCTACTGCAAGGACTGCTACCTGCCCAAGGGGGACCCCTTCGTGGCCCTGTCCCCCGGGGCGCTCAGCGCCATGCGGCACATCATCTACGTGGACTTTGACCGGCTGTTCCGGTTCCAGCTGGCCCCCGGCCCCACCGGGGAGCTGGCCGCCGCCGCGGAGGCCTACCTGGTCCACACCCTGCAAAAGCGCCCCAAGACCCTGGATTTCTACAAGAGTCTGACCTAGAGGACAAGGAGACAGTATGGACAAGAATTACCGGGCCTTAGAGCTCGACAAGATTTTAGAGATGGTGGCGGCGGAGGCCTCCTGCCCGGACGGGGCGGAGCTTGCCCGGGCCATCCAGCCGGTGTACACCGCCGCCGAGGCCCGCCGCCTGCTGGAGGAGACCGACGCCGCCTTTGTGCTCATGGCCAAGTTCGGCGGGCCCTCCTTCTACGGGCTGCGCAACGTGACCAACGCCCTGCGCCGGGCCCAGGCCGGGGGCGGCCTGGGGCTGCCGGAGCTGCTGGCGGTGGGGGGCACCCTGCGGGCCATCCGGTCCCTCAAGCAGTGGCACGAGAAAAGCGCCAGCGTGAAAAACGCCCTCACCCCCCGGTTTGAGATCCTGGCGCCCAACAAGTACTTAGAGGAGAAGATCTTCACCTGCATCGTCAGCGAGGAGGAGGTGGCGGACGCCGCCTCCCCGGCCCTGGCGGCCATCCGGCGGAAGATCCGGGCGGCCTCCGCCCGGGCCCGGGACCAGCTGGACAAGCTCATCCGCTCCACCTCCCACCAGAAGCACCTGCAGGAGGCCATCGTCACCCAGCGGGGGGGCCGGTACGTGGTGCCGGTCAAGGCCGAGTACCGGGGGGAGGTCCCCGGCCTGGTCCACGACACCTCCGCCTCTGGGGCCACGGTGTTCATCGAGCCCATGAGCGTGGTGGAGGCCAACAACGAGATCCGGGTGCTCCAGTCTGACGAGCAGGAGGAGATCCAGCGGATCCTGCTGGAGCTCTCCGGGGAGGCGGGGGAGTTCGCCGACGCTATCATCGAGAGCTACCAGTACGCGGTGCAGCTGGACCTGATCTTCGCCAAGGCCCAGGTGGCCTACCAGATGAAGGCCGTGGTGCCGGTGATCGACGAAAACCGGCGGACCGTGCTGCACCGGGCCCGCCACCCCCTGATCCCCAAGGACAAGGTGGTGCCCACGGACCTGTCCCTGGGAGAGAGCTTCGACGCGCTGATCATCACCGGCCCCAACACCGGCGGCAAGACCGTGGCCTTGAAGACCCTGGGGCTTTTGACCCTGATGGCCATGTGCGGCCTGATGGTCCCCGCGGGGGAGGGCAGCCGGGTGGCGGTGTACCGCCACATCCTGGCGGACATCGGGGACGAGCAGAGCATCGAACAGAGCCTGTCCACCTTCTCCTCCCACATGGTGAACATCGTGAAGATCCTGAAGCTCTCCGGGCCGGAGAGCTTGGTGCTCTTAGACGAGCTGGGCGCCGGCACCGACCCGGTGGAGGGCGCCGCCCTGGCCACGGCCATCATCGAGGAGCTGCGGAAGAAGGGGGCCCGCCTTGCCTGCACCACCCACTACGCCGAGCTGAAGGCCTACGCCCTGCAGACCGACGGGGTGGAGAATGCCTGCTGCGAGTTTGACGTGGCCACCCTGCGGCCCACCTACCGGCTGCTCATCGGCGTGCCGGGAAAGTCCAACGCCTTCGCCATCTCCCGGCGGCTGGGCATGGACGGGGCCATTGTGGACCGGGCCGGGGAGCTGGTGAGCCAGGAGAGCACCGCCTTTGAGGAGGTGGTGGGCCGGCTGGAGGAGAGCCGCCGGAACATGGAGGACCAGCTGGAGCAGGCCCGCTCCGCCGCCAGGGACGCCCAGGAAAAGGCAAAAGAGGCGGAACGTCTGCGGGAAGAGGCGGAGCGCCAGGCCAAAAAAGAGGTGGACCAGGCCCGGCAGGAGGCCGCCCGCATTGTGCAGAAGACAAGGCAGCAGGCCGACGCCCTGTTAAACGAGCTGGAGGAACTGCGCCGCCAGAAGAATAAGGCATTGTCCGCCGAGCAGAAAGCCAGGCTCCGGTCGGGGATGCGGGACCTGGAAAAGGCCTCTGACCCGGTGAGCCGCCGCTCCAACGAGGGCTATGTGCTCCCCCGGGAGCTGCGCCCTGGGGACGATGTGCTGATTTTCGACATTGACAAGAACGCCACGGTGCTGGAAGCCCCCAAGGACGGCCAGGTGCTGGTCCAGGCGGGGATCGTGAAGACCCGGGTGGCCCTTTCCAATCTGCGGCTGCTCACCAAGACCCAGCAGAAAAAGCACCAGCCCACCCGGATGGTGACCAAGTCCGTGTCCACTCCGGAGGTGGCCACCAGCCTGGACCTGCGGGGCCAGAACGTGGAGGAGGGGTTGATGGAGCTGGACGCCTTCCTGGACCGGGCCAGCCGGATGCACCTGCCCCAGGTGACCATCATCCACGGCAAGGGCACCGGGGTGCTCCGGGCGGCGGTGCAGCAGCACCTGCGCCGGTGCCCGCAGGTGAAGAGCTTCCGCCTGGGGGTCTACGGCGAAGGGGAGAGCGGCGTCACCATCGCCGAGCTGAAGTAAAGCGAAATAAAAGTTTTCGCCAGCCTTTTACAAAAGGCTGCGAGGTGTGGAGCGGAGCTCCACGACCTTACGAGCGGCGCAGCCGCGAAAAAGAGCAAGGCAGGGGAGACGGCCGCACGCGCCCGCAGGGCGATAGGCCGCCTCCCCGTCCTATTTCCCGCGGGGCGGTTTTATGAGCCCACCCCCTGGTCTCGCCTGCCGGGTGGGAAAGCTTTGTGCTGCCCACCCCCCTACCCCCTCCCGCG